>NZ_JBHTSW010000010.1:0-157645 GCF_042794945.1 Rhodococcus sp. NPDC056506
ACTCCCCACGCTCCGGGGCGGCAGGTTTACGCCAAAGTAAGCGTCTTCTGACGAGAATGGCTCACGCACTCGGTGCGTGAGCCTTTCTCGTCGACGGGATCGAGTTTTTCCGATCACGTCGGGTTTGCCTGTTTCAGGCGGTAGCGTTCGAAAAGTTCCGCTGCCGAAGAGAGTGACCCCGATGATCGAGACTCGTGCTTTGCGAACGGTTTTCCGCGTCTTCGTGGCCTTGGCCACGGCAGTATGCGGGCTCCAGCTCCTCACGGCACCGGGTCACGCTCAGTCGGTGGACAGCAGGCTGGTCGACATCTCGGTGTACTCACCGTCGATGGGGCGCGACATTCCGTTGCAGGTCTTGCGGCCGGCTGATACCTCCACGCCCGCTCCGACGCTCTACCTACTCAATGGAGTAGACGGAGGAAAAGACGACGCGACGTGGTCGGTGCGGACCGATGCGCCGAAGTTCTTCGCGGACAAACATGTCAACGTGGTGACACCTCTCGGTGGGGCGTTCAGCTACTACACCGATTGGGAGCGGCCGGACCCCGGCCTCGCGAAGTCCGGAAACAACAACGGGGTCAACATGTGGACCACGTTCCTGACGGAAGAACTACCGCCGGTGATCGATTCGACGTTCGGGACGACCGGCGAGAACGCACTGGCCGGGTTGTCGATGGCGGGCACGTCGGTACTGGACCTGGCGATGTCAGCACCCGCGTTGTACAACAGCGTCGGGTCCTTCAGTGGGTGTGCGATGACGAGTCCCGGGATCGGTCAGGATTTCGTGAAACTCGTGGTCGCAGTGGGTGGCGGTAACGCGGAGAACATGTGGGGTCCGTACGATGGTTCGGGTTGGCCGGCTCACGATCCGGTTGTCAACGCGGACAAGCTACCTCGCATTCCGATGTACATCACCACCGCAACGGGGATTCCCGGTCCGTACGACACACTTGCCGATCCACGGATCGACAACGACGTCACAGATTTGGCTTTGCAGCTCGTTCTCGGTGGCGGAATCGAGGCAGCAACTCACTACTGCACTACCCAGCTTGCGGACAAGACGAACGCATTGGGTATGAACAACATTCGCTACAACTTCAAGCCGGCAGGAACGCATTCATGGGGATACTGGGAAGACGACTTACACGACTCGTGGCCGATGATCGCCGCGTCACTCGGCGTGTGAGTTCCCGTCGAGCGAGCCTTCGAAGCGTTGTTCTCGTCGGCGCGCTCGCCCTGACTTCACTACTGGCGCTGCCGTCGACCGCACTCGCTGACGAGTCCCCGAAAATAACGAGCGTCACTGAACTGTCCTCGCGCTTGGTTCTTCTCGACGTTCTCAGTCCCGCCATGGGGCGTACCATGCAGGTCAAAGTACTGCTTCCGGCCGACCGCTCGGAACCGCGCGGGACGCTGTATCTCCTGGACGGCAATTCCGGGCAGATCGAAGAGAACAACTGGTTGGCCCCCGCTAACGGCGATATCGTCCCGTTCTTTGCCGACAAGAACGTGAACGTCGTACTCCCCATCGGCGGCACCGGCACCATGTACACCGACTGGCAGGAAGATCACCCGAAATTCGGTCGTCTGAAGTGGGAGACCTTTCTGACAGAAGAGCTTCCCTCACTGATCGACGCGAGGTTCGCGACCAACGGGCACAATGCAATCGGCGGGATTTCGATGGGCGCAGAAGCCGCGCTGATCCTGGCCCAACGCTCGGCCGGGTTGTACGACGCGGTCGCCGGCTACAGCGGCTGCTACACAACCGTCGGAGGATTCGGCAAGGCGTTGACCGATCTTGTGGTCATCAACGGAAATGCCCGCTCGGAGCAGATGTGGGGTCCGGCCGGTAGTGACGCTTGGCAAGAGCACGACATCTTCGCCAATGCCGACAAGCTCCGCGGAACCAAGGTGTACCTTGCGTCGGGATCGGGACTGCCAGGCCCACACGAAACCCTCGACACTCCTGCCCTGGGTCGTGTGCTGGTCGTAGGCGGGGTCATGGAACTGGGATCGAACCTGTGCACCGACCAGATCACGCAGGTGCTGCGCGATCGTGGAGTCGATGTCACCCGCAGCGCTCAACCGGTGGGAACGCACGGTTGGCCGTACTGGCGCGACGAACTCGTTCGTTCCTGGCCGATGCTCGAATCTGCATTGTCAGCTTGAGCAGTTTCTGGCGATGAGTTTTCGTTTCGGGTCGGGTCTATAACCCTGTACGCCTGATTCGAAACTTCTCCGACAAGGACAGAACATGCCTTCCATCACTCCCTGTTTGTGGTTCGACAACCAAGCAGAAGAAGCAGCGAACTTCTACATCTCGGTGTTCGGTTCCGGGCAGATCCTCGGAATTGAAAGGTACGTCGAAGGATCGCCCTCCGGAATGCCGGCGGGATCGGTGATGACTGTCAGCTTCGAGCTCGACGGTCAGCGATTCACCGGCCTGAACGGCGGACCGATGTTCACGTTCTCGGAGGCGGTGTCATTCGAGATTCCGTGCGTCGATCAGGCGGAGGTCGATCACTACTGGTCCAGGCTGACCGAAGGCGGGGAAGAAGGCCCGTGCGGCTGGGCCAAGGACAAGTTCGGATTGTCCTGGCAGGTAGTCCCGAATCGCCTCCTCGAACTGATGAAGGATCCAGACCGAGCCAGGGCACAACGCGCCACGGACGCGATGATGAAGATGAAGAAGATCGATATCGCAGAGCTCGAACGGGCCGCAGACGTGTCCTGAACACGATCTGGCCGATGGGCGACAGTCTTCGTTAGCTGATGCTAGCCTTCCCTAATTCTCGCTGGAGCGTTGGAGGAGTGCTGGTAACCATGCGGATCAAAGTCTCTCGAATGAAGATTGCAGTCACGGCGGTGACTGCCGCGCTTGCCGTCGCCGGCCTTGCCGGTTGCAGTAGCGACAGTGCTGACGCACCGGCCGAAGCGGGCGCAACCATTTCGACGATGTTCGGCGACGTCGAGGTCCCGGCCGACCCGCAGCGCGTCGTGGCGCTTGGTTGGTCGGATGCCGAGACGGCACTCGCTCTGGGCACTCAACCAGTGGGCGTCGCGGACTGGATGGCGTTCGGCGGCAAGGGCGTCGGACCGTGGATCGCGGACGAGTTCACCACCGACCCGAAGATCCTCGGAACGATGGACCTGAGCGTCGAAGACGTCATCGCGCTCGAACCGGACCTCATTCTGTGGACGCGAAGCGACAACACGCAGGCGACCTACGACAAGCTCAGTGCCATCGCGCCGACGGTCGGGCCGCCTCCAGGTCTCGCCACGGCCTACGGGACGACGGTCGAGCAGCAGACCGAACTCGTCGCCAAGGCACTCGGCAAAGAATCGGAAGGCAAGGCGCTACTCGACGGCCTCGACGCCAAGTTCGACGCCGCGATTGCCGCCAATCCGAACTTCGCGGGCAAGACCGCGGCGGTCGGCGCCTACAGTTCCGACGGGTACGGCGCCTACGTACCCGGCGACGCACGCGCAGATTTCATGACCCGTCTCGGCTTCACGATTCCGGCCGCGATCACCGAGAAGGCCACGGGCAATTTCTACGTTCCGGTCGCCAACGAGAACCTCAACCTGTTCGACGCCGATCTCACCGTGCTGTTCCCGATCTTCCTCGACACCAGTGCGTTTGCGAACGATCCGCTGTTGCGTGCCATTCCGTCGGCCCAACAGGGACACTTGTTGATCCTCGATGACGTTTCACTCGTCAATGCGTTCTCGAGTGGCTCTGTACCGGGGCTGACCTACGCGATCGACAACGCGGTTCCGAAGTTCGCGAGCACGCTCGGAGCCTGATCAGAGCGTTTTCGGGGCCTGCCCGTCACTGTGAGCGTGTTCGCAAACAGTGGCGGGCAGTTCTCGTGCGTCCGTACACTGGAAAAAGTGAACTTTCAGCTAACGAGCGGCGCCCCCGTGGAGATCGGTCCAGTGGAGACCGCAACGACCGCTCCTCGTTTTCCGCGGATGCATGCATACGTGGATATCGCTGTTGTGATCGTGGTGCTGGTGGGAACCAATCTGATTGCACACTTCACCACCGCGTGGGCGAGCATCGCCACGGTACCTATTTCTGCTCTTGTTCTGTTGGCGCTCACCAAGCGCCGGGGAATGGGTTGGGCGGAGCTCGGGCTGTCGCCTCGTGACCTGCGGAAGGGGTCGAAGTACGCCCTGGCCGCCGTCGGCCTGGTCCTGACGGTTGTCGCCGTCGGCGCGCTGCTTCCGCTTACGCGCCCGTTCTTCATGGCGGATCGCTACGCCACGATTTCCGGCGCCATCATCGCGTCGATGATCGTCATTCCGCTCCAGACCGTCATTCCCGAAGAGTTGGCTTTCCGCGGCGTCCTGCACGGCACATTGAACCGGGTCAGTGGATTCCGGGGCGTCGCAGCGGCCGGTTCATTGATGTTCGGACTGTGGCACATCGCGTCGTCGATGGGTTTGACCAGCGGCAACGAAGGGCTTTCCGGCTTTCTCGGTACCGGAGTCGTCGGTCAGGTCGCCGGAATCCTCGGGGCTGTTCTCGCCACCGCCGCAGCCGGTCTCGTATTCACCTGGCTCCGTCATCGCAGCGGCAGTCTCATTGCGCCGATCGCACTGCATTGGTCGTTGAACGGGGCGGGCGCGCTGGCTGCGGCTCTCGTTTGGCATGCAACTCTTGCTTGATCCCAATATCTGACAAAAAGGACAGCATTCGCCGCGCGGTTCCGGGTGGTTTTGTGCTTTGCTCAGTAAGTGACGCACCTTCATCGAGGCCATGTCTTCCACATTTCCGGTCGTCCGACGGTTGAGGATGCGGCGCAGTCGCTCGTCTCGATCCCCGACGGCGTGTTGGCGATCGACGATGCGGGAACCATCGTCTACTGCGGAGAATTCGAATCACTCCCGAGTGAACTCGAAGGCGCTGAAACCCACGATCACCGGCCAGGATTCCTGCTGCCCGGATTCGTCGACGCGCACATTCACTTCCCGCAGACGTACGCCGGCGACGCGTACGGCGGCGGTCAACTCCTCGAGTGGCTCGACCTCTGTGTCTTTCCCTCCGAATCGAGGTTTGCTGATCCCGAGTTCGCCCAGCACGCCGCCGAGGCCTTCTGTGCTCGCCGAATCGCCACGGGAACCACGGCCGCGATGGTGTTCGGATCGGCCTTCCCGCACGCGCAGGACGCCCTGTTCTCGGAAACTCTGAAACGCGGCCTTCGGGTGGTCAGCGGGCGGGGGATTCAAACCACCGGCCCGGCCTCCGCTGCTGCACTGATCACTTCTGAAGAGGACGCGATCAGACTCACTCGCGAGGAGATCGACAAGTGGCACGCGTCCGACACCGGTGACGTGAACACTGCGTTGGTTCACGTCGCAGTGGTTCCCCGATTCTCCCTCGCAGTGACAACACAGACGCTGAAAGACTTAGGCGAGTTGTACGACTCGGTCCGCGGCCGCGGCGTCTACTTCCACAGTCACCTCAACGAGAACAACCGGCCGGGAACCGGCGAGGTGGCGACCACGCTGGCCGAGTACGAGGTCGAGACCTATCTCGACACGTACGACGGCAAGTTCCTCCCCGGCTCGCAGGTCGGCGGAAAGAGCTTCCTGGGTCCGCGCACGATTCTCGCGCACTCGGTGCACTGCCAGGACTCCGAACTCGCACGAATGGCCGAGACCGGAACCTCGATCGCACATTGTCCGACGTCCCAACAGTTTCTCGGCTCGGGCACCATGCCGTGGAAACGAACCGTTGCGTCAGGGGTCAACATCGCGATCGGATCGGACTTCGGCGGCGGCGACGAGTGCCTGCTCACCCGAGTCCTCGGCGACGCCTTCAAGGTTCACATCTCCGAAGCCGGCGACGACGGAGTATCGATGCACCCCGCCGAACTGTTGTTCACCGGAACTCTCGCCGGTGCTCGCGCGCTGGACATGGAGAACCGGATCGGCAACTTCGACGAGGGCAAGGAGGCCGACTTCCTGGTGATCGATCCGTCCGGATGGCCGCCGCTCGCCGGGCTCGTCAACCACGGAACGCGTTCGGATGATCCGATTCTCGCCCGCGACCAGACGCTCTTCGGGCTCCTGATGGCGATGCGCGAACCCGCGATTGCGCACGTGTACGTGCAAGGGCGCCGGGTGTCGGGCTGACGTGTCCGCAACCGCCATCACCGGGTACCACCGAACGAGTTCGGGATTCCGGGCGTGGGTAGAGCGTGCGGCCGAGATCGCCGGTCGATTCGACGGCTACCTGAGCTGCGCTGTCAGTGATCAACCGGAACCGGTGTCGCACGGGTTGTCCGTCACTTTCGCCAGTGCCGACGATCTTCATCGCTGGCTGGAGTCGACTGATCGCCGCGATCTCGAAAGATCTGCTGCAGCAACGGGAATTCTCGCGCAGACGAGTGATCTGGTACTGGTCGACGGCGTTCTGCCGCCGCCCGGTATCGGTGTGTACGACCACGCCGTCGTCGTGGGTAAGGAGAACGAGTTTCTGCGAACGCAACGGCACCTCATCGATCTCAGTTCGCGATTCTCCGGCTACGAGTCGGTGATGTTGTTGCGGTCGGTCACCGACTCCACCCAGTGGAAGTCCGTCCTTCGGTTTCGGACCGAGCAGCAGTTGGCGGTGTGGATGGCGTCGCCTGAAAGGGCCGCGGCACTACCGAAACTGCGAGCCGAGCTAGCCGAGGACTTCACCGAGACCACGCGGTCGACACCGTTCGGCACGATTCTGCGCACGGAGAACGGGCAGACCCGTGCAACGCCGAATTGGAAGACGGCGATGATCATCCTGCTCGTTCTTTATCCGACGGTGATGACGCTGTCGAGGTTTCTCGGGCCGTTGCTCGACGGGATCGGAGCGCCGCCGTGGCTCTCGATGTGGCTGAGCCAGATAGTCAGCGTCGGCGCCATGACGTGGTTTCTGATGCCGACGGTCACCAGGTGGTTCCGCCATTGGCTGGACCCGGTCGACGGCGCCGTCCCTCGCACCAACTGGCGCGGCGTCGCGGCGGTTATTGCGGTGTACGCAGCGACTCTGACGCTGTTCGCGTCGGTGAAGTGGCTGCAGTTCTGGGACTATTTCGACTGAATCCGGCCTCGGCGGAAGTAGGCGAGCGGTCCGAAGAAGTTGACGAAGATAATTGCTGCCCACTTCTTCTTGCTACCGTGCACCGTTTCGGCAGGTCGTCGCGCGAGGTCGATCCACGCGGCAATCGCCAGCAGGGACTGAATCGCTGCGAGCAGGGCGACGACGCGGCGCTGCGAGGGTGACAGCTCACTCCAGGACTTCTTTTTCGTGAAATTCATGAACTCCACTTTGCTCTCGAACGTTCAATTTGTGTCGAGATGGGGTTGCAATCGGCACCCGAAGTTCCCCGAAACGGTGTGAATAGCGTCACCATGATGACCGCTAAGTATGGTCTGGTGGGCTGCCGGGACGGTCGTTTTCGGCGTAAAGATCTCGCTAACCCGAACTGTGGCTGAATGTTTGCGCGCGCACTAAGCTCGCGTGGCCCAATCCGCGAAAGTGATTTGGCCAATCTGCTGGTACGCGCACTATGGAGTGCAACATCCGCTCTATTAAGTAAGGCTTGCCAATCTTGTAGTCGATGTACAGATTTGATGCTGAAGGGTAGCTACTATCGGGAACGATGTTCGGAATGTGTCAATAAATCGTCCGTAGGTGACAGTTTGATCACTGCATGTGTGTGTTACCTGTGTGTATGCCTGTGACCTGAAGGGGCCGAAATGTAACGTCCCGGACACATTTGGTGTCGCGGAAGTAACGGAAGACCTCTACTCTTATCGCCAGCAGCCACTCACGTGGCAGCAAATCCTCTGGACCGTATCTTCGACAGGAGCACATCGCATGAGCAGCGCAGAATTCTCGGATGCTTTCACCTTCCTCAACGACTTCTTCAGCAACGCGTCTGATCTCTTCAGCGCTCTGAGCTTCTTCACCTCGCTCAGCTGATAGCTTCCGGCCGATAGGCCGACCCAGTGGCCCCCGAAGACGACGTCTTCGGGGGCCACTGTTGTCTGCCTGATTATCTGCCTAGCGTCCAATTTGGTGACAATGTGAGCATTGTTGGCCAAGTGCATGGCGGGGTTGATGTGACTGTGGTGGAATGCGAGCGAAAGAAGATAGCTTGCCTGCCCGCCACTTCGAGCGGGACACGCCGATGATCGGAGCTTTGTGCACGTCTCGCGAAGAAACCTCTTCAAGTACGCAGCCGCTGGATCGGCGGCTGCCGGACTCGCTGCTTTGAGCGGTACGACGTCGGTGGCCAATGCCGGTTCGCTCGGGACCCTGCTCGATTACGCCGCCGGTGTGCCGTCCGCTCAGGCAATCAAGGCCGCCGGGTACGCAGGCGCCATCCGGTACGTCTCGGATCGACGGCCGGGCGCCGATTGGATGGTCGGTAAGCCCGTACTGGCGCGGGAAACCGACGCGTTGACGGCGGCCGGACTCCAAGTCGTTTCCTGCTATCAATTCGGCAAGGGCGGAACAGCGGACTGGCGCGGAGCCCGCGAGGCAGGCAAGCGTCATGCGTCCCGTGGCCTCGAACTACATGCTGCGGCCGGTGGACCGTCCGGTCGGCCGATCTACGCGTCGATCGACGACAATCCAACCAGTACCGAGATCACGACGCTGATTGCGCCATACCTCGAGGGGTGGGCCTCGGTTGTGGGCAACGGGGCACTCGGTGTCTACGGAAACACTCGCGTGATCGACGCGATGATCAGTGCAGGCGTCGGAACCTGGTTCTGGCAGCACAACTGGGGCTCACCGGCAGGGTATGTGCACCCGCGGGCAAACCTGCACCAGTTCGAAATCGACAAGCGCAAGGTCGACGGCGTCGGCGTGGATCTGAATTCGATCCTCACGCGCGATTACGGGCAGTGGTCGTTGGCAGGCTCGGTCGGTCCGGTTCAGCCCGTCGGGTCCTCGTTGCCGACGGGATCTATCGCACCATAGCGCCGAATTTGGCGAGCCAGGCCTTGGCGTCTTCGGGGAGGTTGCCCGCTGCTTCGGCGGCGAGGCACCATGCTTTTGCCATCGACAGAAAGTTCATCGGGTTGTATGCGTCTTCTTCGCGAGACCACAATCCGTCGCCTGCGTAGTGCAGGATCGTGATGTTGGCGGCGCCGTGCTTGGATCCGTCACCCGGATCCTCCATCGGGTTGTCGATCTCGCACACGATCCATCCACGCTGCTCGTCGACGACGAACCAGTTGGCCGGGAACTCGGTCATCCGGCGCCCTGGGAACTCGGTCATCGTGCGAGTCACCCACTTGCGTACGGCCTCTCGGCCGTCGAGGGTGCCGAAGGCGTGTTCCACGTAGACGACGTCCTCGGTGAACATGTCCGCGAAGGCGTTCCAGTCGCCGGAACGAGTGCACTCGACAACGGTGTTCTGGTAACCCGCGAAGGCATCTTCGAGTTCCGTGCGTGTCCAGGTCATGAAAGGCTCCTCGGGTAGTCGTCGCCTCAAATTAGAACACGTTGCAGAATTGATTGTCGGCGATTCGATGCAGAAGAGTTCTGCGGTACCGTCGTTGACGGGTCGGGGACCCGTTATGTGAGAGGGCACCACGTGGATATCATCATCAATTTCATCTACACACTTCTGTCGAAGTTGCAGACGGGCAGCATCGAAGGCTCTTCGGAGAAGTGAGTCCTCCGCCGGGTTGATTCCCTTACGAGACTTTCTGTTTGGGAATCAATCCGGCGAACACCATTGTCACGACAGCAGCGGCGATGGAAATCAGGAACGTGGCGCGAAACGCCTCGAACGAGGGGATCACTGCGGTGCCGACCGTGATGGTCATCCCGGCCAGAACGACGCTCACGATCGCGGCAGACGTCGACGTGCCGATCGATCGCATCAGAGAGTTCAGTCCGTTCGCGGCCGCGGATTCCGTGATGGGTACCGCGCCCATGATCAAGGCCGGCATGGCCGAGTACGAGAGCCCGACACCCGCGCCGATGAACATTCCGGCAACGGCGACCTGCCAGACGCTCGACACCGTGAAATATGCGAAGGCGTAACCCAATCCGATGACGAGGGCGCCAAGCATCAACGTGATTCGTGGGCCACGCCAAGCCGAAATTCGAGCGGAGACGGGTGAGAGCGCCATCATGACGAGTCCACCGGGGGCCAGTGCGAGTCCCGCTGCGACCATGGACAGTCCGAGTCCGTAGCCGGTCGACGTCGGTGCCATGAGGAGTTGGGGGAGCGTCAAGGAATTGCCGTACATGGCAAACCCGACTGCGATCGACGCGAAGTTGGTGAAGAGAACCTGCGGCCGGGCCGATACGCGAAGGTCTACCAGTGGCGCGCTGCGTCGAAGTTCCCACCATCCCCACACCAGGAAGCTGAGCGCGGAAACCGCAAGGAGTCCCAGTGTTTTCGCGTCGCCCCACCCCCAAGTCCCCCCTTTGGTGATGGGCAGCAGCAGGGTGATCAGGCCGACTGTGAGGCCGAGCGCTCCGACGAAGTCGAAACGGCCCGGGCGTCGTACGGTCGATTCGGGAATGACGAACGCAACCAGTGCGATGCAGATCAATCCGAATGCTGCCGAGGTGACGAAGAGAAAGTGCCAGTTGGCATTCTGAGCGATCACTGCGGCGATCGGCAGTCCGATCGCACCGCCGACGCCGAGGGTGGCGCTCATGACCGCCATGGCTCCGGCCACTTTCTTCGGTGGAAGAACGTCACGAATGATGGCTATGCCCAATGGAATTGCCCCGACCGATGCTCCTTGAAGTGCACGGCCGACAACGAGCACGATCAGTGAAGGCGCGATCGCGCAGATGGCCGAGCCCAGAACGACCATCCCGAGACTGACCAGCAGCATTCGTTTCTTGCCGAACATGTCGCCGAGGCGTCCGCTGATCGGCGTGATCACGGCGGCGGCGAGGAGCGTTGCCGTGATCGCCCACGACGTGTCGGCGGGAGAAGAGTTCAGCAGGTGCGGCAATTGCGGAATGATCGGGACGACCAGCGTCTGCATCAAGGCGACGACGATTCCGCACAGTCCGAGAACGGTGAGCACGGGACCCGACGGTGCGTAGTTCGTGTCCGTGGTTTTCGTCTCAGGGGTATTCCCGTCGACATTCGACGACCCTGTGTGAACGGACATTCGGCTCCCGCCCTGGCATGTTCTGTTTCGGTGCGTTCGCCCCAGTGTGCACGCTACACATCGTGTGTAGTCTGCACAATATGAGGATGGACCGGGAACCCGAACTGGTGAATATCGAGTACGAGTTGACTCTGCTCTCGCGCTACCACGCGCTTGCTCAACGGGCCGAACTTCATCTGGACCGCTCGGCGTATCTACTGCTCGGTCGACTGGAATTGCAACATCCCATGAGCCTCAAGGAGCTCTCCTGCGCTTTCTCGCTCGACATCTCGACCATAAACCGGCAGATCGGCGCGCTCAGGCGTCAGGGCTTGGTGGAGCGGGTGGAGGATCCGGACGGTGGCCTGGCGCGAAAGGTCCGGCCGACAGCGCAGGGGCTGTTGAAACTTCGTGCTGATCGCGAACATTCGACAGCGGGCGTCGAAAAGGTCCTGCGCGAGTGGACGCCCGAGCAACGTCTTGCGCTCGGTGATCTACTCCGGCAATTCAATACCTCGGTCGAAGCCCTGGAAGGCCGCGACTGGCCGCGACCGAATCAGGTCTGAGAGTGCGAAACGGACCGCAGCGAGCGATCCGGATCGCTCGAATCCGATTCCGGCGCAATGACAACAAGTTTCGGATGTTGCTCGGGCGCTGCGTGATTTCCACGCCAGGAGAGCAACGACCAGCGTGACAGCCCGGACAGCGCGGACCCGAGACTGACGAACGAGCCCGAACTCAGGACCGATGCCGTAGATCCGATGCTTCCGATGGAAAGGAAAGAGCCGACACTACCGATCGACAGTATCGAGTACGCCGATCCGATCGACAGGATGGACCCCTCGGATCGGATGGACAGTATCGATCGAGTCGACTTGTGCGACCGTATCGACTGGTCGGCTGGGCTTGATTTCCGGTCTGAACGGCCATGCGTGATGTCCACTCGTAGATGTCCCATCTATCGGGTCTATCACGGTGCTCGGAGATGCAAAAGGGACCCACCGAAATTCGGTGGGTCCCTTTCACGAGACTTCGATCAAGCTACCGCGAACATGCCCACGGTCGGGAGGAAGCTGCAGGTGATGCGGTCTGCGCCTTCCGGCTGGGTGGTCAGCGAACCGCTGATCACCGAGAGGACGCGTCCGGGGCCTGTATCGGCGATAGCCGACAGAGTGGCGGGGCCGTCCGGGTTGATGCGCGCGGCGTTGGTCAGGTTCTGGGTTGCGCTGCGCTGGTTGTCGATGTTGACCCAGGTCACGGTCATCGGCACCGGCTGGTCGTCGACGGCGGGAGCCGTACCGAGAGCGGTGAAGACGAATCCGGCCTGACCGGCAGCGGGGCCGGGAGGAGGCAGGTGAGCCGGGCCGGGAACAGCAAGTGCGGTTCCGACCGAATCGGCGGTTGCCGAGATGCAGCCCTTGCCCAGTGTCGGGTACAGGAACTGCGCGATGACGGGGGCGTTCTCGTCCGGGATTGCCGGTCCGCCACCGCCGCTGCCGTCGAGGAAGGTGATGACCTTCTCGAGGGTGGCTTTGATCTCGGGCGGAATGCCGGGGGAGTTCAGGATCGCGCGAGCCTGGTCGAGCAACGCTTGCTGCGGGCCGCCGGCGACGTCAGCCGGGCCTGCAGCGGCACCGATGATGGCGGGCGCAAACGAGGCGAGGAACTCGATCGGCACACTTTCGGGTGCGGGCGGTGCTGCCGGATCGGCCATTGCCTGTGCCGGCAATGCCAGTCCTGCTACTGCGGCAATAGCGACGGCGGTGAACGCCTTTCGCATACCTCGGGTTCGAAGCACTGTTTCCCCATCCTTAGTCATACCGCGCGGGCGCCTAGGCGAGCTCCGCGTTTGACGGCTCGAGGGGTCACTCTATGTACAGAGCCCCCGGGTTGTACAGCTGTTCAGTTGCTGAGCAGCTACGCACCGGGGGGAGTCTATGGCATGACCGGCCTCGATCGTGATTTACGGCGACCATACCTGTGACTGAAGTGATCTATGTGAAAGTTGATGCAACTGTTACGTCAGATTGCGAGGATTGTTCACTCGAAGATCAGTCGAAACGGACCGAATCGTCGACAAGTACGTCAATTCGACGGGCCAGGTCGAAGTCCAGATCTGTGAGTCCGCCGGCCGAGTGTGTCGAGAGTGTGTACGTGACCTTGCGCCATCGAACGTCGATGTCGGGATGGTGATCTGCGGCCTCGGCGACGGCCGCGATGCGTTGGAGAAGGGCGATCGCGTCCGGGAAGGTCGCGGAGTCGACGGTGCGAGTGATCGAGCCCGGGGACAGCTGCCAAGCGGGCAGTTCGTCGAGTGCGCTTTGGATTGCGGAGTCGGACAACAAAGTGGCCATACTCCATCATGGTGCGATGAGTGATGTGCCTGCAAGGGATCGCGAAGTTGTTGCCGGCGCGATCTTCCGTGGGGGAAGGCTGCTCCTCGCGCAGCGGACGAGTCCGCCGGCGTTGGCCGGCCGCTGGGAACTGCCGGGCGGGAAGGTCGAGGAGTTCGAATCACCACAGAACGCGTTGGTGCGAGAGCTACTCGAGGAACTCGCGGTCGAAGTTCGGTGCGGCGCCAGAATCGGCGTCGACGTGCCATTGTCGCCGGGGTTGGTCCTGCGGGCGTACCGCGCGGAGTTGGTATCGGGAGAACCGGTCGCGCTCGACCATGCTCAGTTGACATGGGTTGATGCCGAAGAACTGTTGTCGATGGATCTGGTCGACAACGATCGGGCCTGGATCCCTGAGCTACTCGAGGAATTGAGCGCGCTTACGCCGCACGAGCCTTCTTGAGACCGGCTTTGAGTTCCTTCTTGGATGCGCCCTCGTTCTCGAGCTTCTTCATCCGCATGATGACGACGGGACACTTGATGCACCGCGTCTTCTTGCGGCAGCACTTCTTTTTCGGCTTGAGTTGCGAGACCTTGCTTGCCTTGACTTTTCCCATGTGACGCTGCGGCTTTCCTGTTTCACTACGGCGGAGAGCCCGCTCTTGGAACGAGGTTAGCGTACCCTTAAACACCCTGTTTCTCCAGGTCGTAATCCTACCCGCTTCAGCGTGGTGCAAATCACTATTGGCTGGTGGGCGCGGTGATAGAGGCCGCACAATGCAGGAGTATCCGCTCGGAGCGAGTAGTATTTACTAGGCCGCGGTGCCTATTCAGGCGATTCGTGCCCTGATTCGGATCACACACTCGTGCAGCGGCCACCAGAAGAGCCGTGCGACTTGACTTTCGCGTGGCCGAATCAACTCAGCCAGGAGAGCCATCGCGTGACCACCACCAGCTTCCGTAACGTTGCCATCGTCGCACACGTCGACCACGGCAAGACCACCCTCGTCGACGCCATGCTTCGTCAGTCCGGCGCGTTCGAGGAGCGCGCCGAGCTGGTCGATCGCGTCATGGACTCCGGCGACCTCGAACGCGAGAAGGGCATCACGATCCTCGCGAAGAACACCTCGGTGCACAAGCGCAACGAGGATGGTTCGGTCACCGTCATCAACGTCATCGACACCCCGGGCCACGCTGACTTCGGTGGCGAGGTCGAGCGCGGTCTGTCCATGGTCGACGGCGTCGTCCTGCTCGTCGATGCATCCGAGGGACCACTGCCGCAGACGCGTTTCGTGCTGCGCAAGGCGCTCGCGGCTTCGCTGCCCGTCATCCTGGTCGTCAACAAGACGGACCGCCCCGACGCCCGCATCGAAGAGGTCGTCACCGAGGCTCAGGACCTGCTCCTCGACCTCGCATCGGATCTGTCCGACGAAGCCGCCGAAGCCGCTGAGCTCGCACTCGAACTGCCTGTCCTCTACGCGTCCGGTCGCGAAGGCAAGGCATCGACCGTGCAGCCCGCCAACGGTCAGGCCCCCGACGCCGAAGACCTCACCGCGCTCTTCCAGGTTCTGATGGAGTACGTCCCCGCGCCCAAGGGTTCGGTCGACGCACCGCTCCAGGCTCACGTCACCAACCTCGACGCGTCGGCATTCCTCGGTCGCCTCGCACTGGTTCGCATCCACAACGGCGAACTGCGCAAGGGCCAGACCGTGTCCTGGTGCCGTGAGGTCGACGGCGAGCCCGTCATCACCAAGACCAAGATCACCGAGCTGCTCACCACCATCGGTGTCGAGCGCGTTCCGGCAGAGGTCGCCGTTGCCGGCGACATCTGCGCAGTCGCAGGTTTCCCGGACATCATGATCGGCGACACCCTTGCCGACCTCGAGAACCCGGTACCGCTTCCTCGCATCACCGTCGATCAGCCGGCCATCTCGGTCACGATCGGTACCAACACGTCACCGCTTGTCGGTCGCGTCAAGGGCCACAAGCTGACCTCCCGCATGGTCAAGGCTCGCCTCGACCAGGAGCTCGTCGGTAACGTCTCGCTCAAGGTCCTCGACATCGGTCGCCCCGATGCATGGGAGGTCCAGGGTCGTGGAGAGCTCGCTCTCGCCATCCTCGTGGAGCAGATGCGTCGCGAAGGCTTCGAGCTGACCGTCGGCAAGCCGCAGGTTGTCACCCAGATCGTCGACGGCAAGGTTCACGAGCCTTTCGAAGAGCTGACCATCGACAGCCCTGAGGAATACCTCGGCGCCATCACGCAGCTCCTCGCGAACCGCAAGGGCAAGATGGTCCAGATGTCGAACCACGGCGCAGGCTGGGTTCGTATGGAGTTCATCGTTCCTTCGCGTGGCCTCATCGGCTTCCGCACGGACTTCCTCACGGAAACCCGCGGCACCGGCATCGCCAACGCAGTGTTCGACGGATACGGCCCGTGGGCCGGCGAGATCCGCGCGCGCCACACCGGCTCGCTCGTCTCGGACCGCTCCGGCACCGTGACACCGTTCGCCATGATCCAGTTGGCTGACCGTGGAACCTTCTTCGTCGAGCCCGGTGCAGACACCTACGAGGGACACGTCGTCGGTATCAACCCGCGTCAGGAAGACCTCGACATCAACGTCACCCGCGAGAAGAAGCTGACCAACATGCGTCAGTCTTCCGCAGACGTGATGGAGACCCTCGCAAAGCCGATCAAGCTCGAACTCGAAGCAGCGATGGAGTTCTGCTCCAGCGACGAGTGCGTCGAGGTCACCCCGGAGGACGTCCGCGTCCGCAAGGTGCACCTCAACGCAACCGAGCGCGCTCGTGAGCGCTCACGTAGCAAGGCACGCGACAAGGCTGCTCTGTAGTCTTCGTCGGTTACAACCTGACAGGCGAATGTGCCTTTCAGCCGAGTTTTCGGCGGAAAGGTACATTCGCCTTCATGGTTTCCGGGCGAAAGTACTGCCCGGAAACGAGTGCGAAGGGGCGACGCGGCCCCGTACGGAAGGAATTGTCTGTGGCCTCAGGACGTCGCTACCTGGCGTTGGCAGTGGCAGTGACGGCGTTGTCGCTGACTGCATGTACAGCCGATCCGCCGCCTCCGGTCGAGAGCACCGAAACCGTCAAGCCCACACCGACTCCGGTCGTCCCGGCGACGAAGCAGGTCACTGTGGCAATCGACGAGGTAGGAGGCGGATTCAACCCGCACCTGCTCGCGGATCAGTCGCCGGTCAACTCCGCAGTCGGTAATCTCGTGCTGCCCAGTGCGTTTCGCCCGATCAAATCGCCGACGCAACCTGGTGCGACCGAGTGGGCGATCGACGATTCTTTTCTCGTTTCGGCTGAAGTGACGTCAGAGGCTCCGTTCACGATTCGCTACCAACTGCGCAACGAAGCCCAGTGGTCGGACGGTGCTCCCATTGCGGCAGAGGACTTTCGCTACCTGTGGCAGCAGATGATCTCGGTTCCCGGTGTGGTCAACCCCGCGGGCTATCAGATGATCGACGACGTGAACTCGTCCGGCGGTGGCAAGGCGGTCAACGTGGTGATGCGTGCACCGTACCCGGCGTGGCGAGAGTTGTTCACCGATATTCTTCCGTCCCACCTGATCAAGGACACTCCCGGCGGTTTCAGCACCGGACTGAGCGAGGGGATTCCGGTGTCGGGAGCCCACTTTCACGTGCGCTCTGTCGACCGTGGCCGGGACGAAATCGTGCTCGAACGCAACGACCGATTCTGGGGCAAGCCGTCCGACCCGGATCAGATAGTTCTGCGACGCGGCGGAACGGCGTCGCAGTTGGCGGATGCCCTGCGCACCGACGACGCTCAAGTGGCGCAAGTTCATTCGGGTAGTGCGACCGATATTCAGCTGTCTGCGATCCCGGGTGTCAGTACCGCATTCTCGTACGTTCCGCGCACTCTCGACATCAATGTGAACGGGCGCAGCAAGAACTTCGCGGACGTTCGGGTCCGTAAAGGTGTTCTGGGACTGCTCGATCCGGACCTGCTCGCCGTAGTGGCGGCCGGGAGTGAATCGGCGTCGGCCCCGGTGAAAGCTCAGATCCTCGCTCCGTCGGATCCGGGATACGCACCCACCGCTCCGCCGAAGCCGACCCGAGAGCAGGCGCTGGGTGAGCTGACTGCAGCCGGATACCTGACGACGCCGGCCACCGGAATCGTCACGGGCACTGGGACAGTCGGATCGATCGTCCGGGACGGTGCTCAGTTGACCCTGCTGATCGGTGCCCCCGAGAACGACGACATCGCGATCGCCGTGGCAAACACCGCGGCCGACGAACTGCGCGACGTGGGGATCCTCGCGACCGTCGAATCGGTGCCGCCGGAGGAACTCTACGGCGAGGACCTGACGACAGGACGCGTCGACATGATTGTCGGTTGGAGCCGGGCAGGCGCCGACACGGCCACTTCACTGGCCTCGCGGTTCAGTTGCCCGAGCGCACCTTCCACTTCGGCAACAAGTTCGGCGGTACCCGCACCGACGCCGTCTCCGGAGCCTGTCCGCACGACAAGCGTCGAGGCTCCGAGCAACCTGTCCGGGCTCTGCGATCCTGCGCTGCAAGGTCGGATCGACGAAGCGCTCAGCGGCGTCGGGGATCTCGGATCGTTGATCGCCGACGCGGAGCCCAAGCTGTGGGACCTCGCGGCGGTCTTGCCGATCGTGCAGAGCCGAGCGCTGGTCGCGGTCGGGACCGGAGTCGAGGGCGTCGTCCTCGACGGCCCGGTGCAGGTGGGGATATTCGGAAACGCGACGGACTGGGTGAGGGTGGCAAAGTGACGACCTCGGCGAAACGACTGCTGTTGGTACACGCACATCCGGACGACGAAACGATCACCACTGGAGGCACCATCGCGCGTTACGCGTCCGAAGGCGTCGAGGTCACGGTCCTCACCTGCACGTTGGGGGAGGAAGGCGAAGTTATCGGTGACGCGTGGGCGGGGCTCGTGGCTGCCGAGTCGGATCAACTAGGCGGCTACCGGATTTCGGAACTGAGTGCAGCTCTGTCCGCACTGGGCAGTGCCGCTCCTCGATTCCTCGCCGGCGCCGGTCGGTATCGCGATTCCGGAATGATCGGCACACCGTCGGCCGCGAATCCCCGTGCTTTTGTCAATGCTCGACTCGACGAGGCAGTCGGCGCGGCGGTCGCCGTCATTCGTGAGATCAGGCCGCACGTCGTGATCACGTACGACCGCAACGGTGGCTACGGGCACCCGGACCACATTCAGGCACACGCGATCACGACAGCGGCCGTGGAAGCTGCAGCAACGACGGCGTATCCCGAGGCCGGCGATCCGTGGACGACCCCGAAGTTCTACTGGACCGTTACCGAGCGCAGTGGACTCGAGCGTGGCATCGCGGCCATTTCCGAGTTCCCGGCGAACTGGCGCCTGCCCGAGCCCGCGGAATTGCCGAGCGTCGATGACGGAGACGTGACAACGGCAATCGACGTTCGCGGCGTCATCGATACGAAGGCGCGGGCATTGAGCGCCCACGCCACTCAGGTGACGGTAGCCCCGAGCGGAGCCGAGTTCGCATTGTCGAACAACGTGGTTCAGCCGATCCTGACGGTCGAGCATTTCGTGTTGGTGGCGGGGACGCTCGGTCCGGTGGGTGAGGACGGTCGCGAGAGCGATCTGTTCGGCGGGCTGCCTGGCTGACGTGATCTGACCTGCGCGTCGGCTCACAGGCATTGCGATCGACGCCGTAGTGGTGTGTGATGCGTGTCACCGGATGGGTGGTCCTTTCGGTAACAGCAAAGCCTGGGGGCTGAAGAAATGTACAACTGGGACCTGCAGAACCAGATCGTTGCCTTCGTCGATTCGTTGCGTCCGATGGCTGGTTACTACCACGACTTGTATTACGGATCGCTCTACGCATTCGCGGATCAGCAAAGTCATCTGCTGACGCTTCTCGGGTTCCCGCCGGTTCCCTGATCGTCTTTGTTCTTTTCGGGCGCGAGCCGGGGTGCTTGTCGGGAGGGGACCCCGCGCTCGCGCGATGGCGACCGATAGACCACTATCAAAACCATGATCACGGTCGAGAAGAACACGGACGCCTCGACAGGAACGTCGCTGTCGTGGCTCGACCCTGTCATCCTTGGCGTCCTGATTTTCGACGGATTCCTGTGCGCGGTGCTGTCCGTTCTGTTCCTGCCGACTCATCTCGGTACGACGGCATTTCCCATCAGCATTCTCGTAGCCGCAGTCGCGAACCTCGTGTTGGTGATCGCGGCCCGCACTGTCACGACTCCGGGCAGAGCCGCATTGCCGCTCGCCGGTTGGATCGTCGGGTTCTTGGTGTGCATGGTGGGCGGCCCCGGCGGCGACGTGCTGGTGCTGTCGTCCCCACTGACGTTCTTGCTTTTGGTCGGTGCTATCGCTCCGGCCGCAGTTTTCCTTTTCAAAGTGGCAATCAACAGGCTTGCCACCCTCAGTTCGCATTAGTTCTCGGCGCGCGCGTAGGAAACTGACCCGTGCATAAGGGACACTCAGCCTGTGGCTGAACATGATCTGGCGGGCGCGACGATCGCCTTGACCGCAGAACGGCGTGCCGAAGAATTTGCGACGCTCCTCGAACGTCGAGGTGCAGAGATCGTTCGGACGCCGGTGATCCATGTACTGCCGTTGGTGGACGACCGAGACCTGCGCACCCAGACCTCCGCCCTGATCGCCGATCCACCGGATCTGGTCGTGATCAGTACCGGAATCGGCTTTCGCGGATGGCTCGACGCCGTCGCGTCGTGGGGTTTGACCGACGAGTTCCTCGGAGCTTTGGCCCGGACACGAATCATCGCCCGCGGCCCCAAGGCGACGGGTGCCATTCGAGGCGCCGGATTGCGTGAGGAGTGGTCACCTTCGGGTGAGTCGTCCGAGGAAGTTCTGGCGCACCTCGGAAGTGAGGGAGTGGCGGGCTTACGCGTCGCAGTCCAGTTGCACGGCACCATCACCGAATGGGAGCCGTTGACGGATCTGAGCGCTTCCCTTGCCGATACCGGCGCGATAGTCACTCCGGTGTCGGTCTATCGGTGGATCCGGCCGCCGGATCAGTCGCCCGTCCGCGCGCTGGTTGCTGCAGTTCGTTCCGGCGCAATCGACGCGCTGACCTTCACCAGCGCCCCCGCGGTCTCCTCGATGCTCAGCACGGCAAAAGAAATGGGCGAGCTGGAGCGGTTCGTCGCAGCCATGCGCGGACCGGTACCGACCTACTGCGTGGGACCGGTGACGGCCGCCCCGCTGGAGCTGCTCGGTGTTCCCACCATCCAGCCGGAGCGATCGCGTCTCGGTTCGCTGGCGAGGCTCATCATCGACGACCTGCCCAGACGTCGCCTCCGCCCGGAGTGACCGCCTCGATCAAAGCCCACGCGTTCTCGGCGGGGAGATCGATCACCTCGTAGCTTCCGGTGCCGGCGGGCGTCGCGGCGACGACGGTTGCCACGCCTGCGCGACGTTGGAAGAACGTCTCGCGCACCGTCCAGCCGATGACACCTTCGGATTCGAGGCTGTGACGCTGGCGATCGAGCGAGCCGCTTCGGGTGATCAACCACCCCGGCAGAACTGCATGGCCGAGGCCGTTGTATCGGTCGTAGGCGAGGGCAGCGCCGCCGATCGCGAGTACAGCGACTCCGAACCACGCATAGATCGGCACGTGGAGGCCCGATGCCGCGCACGCCACGCAGACCAGGAACGCCACTGCCGCCAGAAACAGAGCGCGGGTGTACCGGCGACGCCGCGCGGCCGGGCCGTGATTCATCAGGGGAGCGGACGCTTGGCGTGAGTCACCGATCACGGTGGCCATCACTCGCTCGGCCTCCTTGCGCGGTCCCTGCGGGAGCAGCAGCGAAGATTCCTTCTTCTCGGCACTCACGCCCGTCATGATGGCGTCGAGGCGCGCGCCGCGGGCAAGACGCAGCAGGAGCGGCTCTTTGAGCGTCGTGCCGCGCAGGCGGGCTCGGTCGAGTGTGGTCTGCCGGGTCTTCAACAAGCCGTGACTGACGTGCAGGATGCGGCCGTTGTCGGTGAGCTTCATGTTGCCGAACGCGATCAGATACTGAACGCAGGCGAGTGCACTCGACAGCACCAGCAGCACGGCGAGTGCGATGACGGCCATCACCGCGATGCCGAGGCTCTCGAGGGAGTCGAAGCTGTCGCTGACTGCCGAGGACTTCGCGACGGCAGTGCCGATGCCGTATTGGAACGAGATGCCGATGATCGCCGCGATGATGGCGATTCCCGTGAACGAAAAGGGGGCATAGCGAACCCAACTCGGCTCCCAGTGGCCGATCTCGGTATCGACTGGTTCGGCGATGTTTTCGACCGGAGTGCCGGGGACCTCAGGGTTGCGTGCCTGTTGCGCGCCGGCCAGCAGCGCGGCACGAAGGTCCGGAACCAGGGCGGTCGAGAGGGCATTGAGTTCGAACTTGTTCGAATCGTGGCCGCTCCCAGCGCGTTGGCCGGTCCCGATGCGCACGATCGACAGCCCCAGCAGTCGGTGCATGACCCCGGCCTCGACGTCGACGGATCGGATGCGGCTACGCGGGACCGAGAGCAGCTTTTTCTGGAATACCCCGGTGCGCAGTTGGACGTGAACGGGCCCGATGCGGTACGTGGTGGTGAAATACCGCAACAGGCCGAAGATGACGAGCAGAGTGACGACGCCGAGACCCCACCAGTGGTTTCCGGATTGGCTGCCGAGAACGACGGAGACGAGTAGGACCGGGAGGAGTTTGACGACTTCGTTGACGGGGTGGACCAGAAGCATGCGGCGGTCGAGGCGGAGCCAGGGCTGCTCCTCTTCGGCTGCCTCGGCAGCCGCCGTTTCCGCCTCGACCGGGATCTCGATTGCGGTCGGGTCGCCCAACTGTTTCTCGTTCATGTTGCGTCCCCCACGTTGGTGCCCGCGATCTCCGTCAGTTGCGCCACTGTGCGGTCGGCGATTTCCTGGTCGAGTGCGGAGATCTTCACGGCCCCGGCCGACGACGCCGTCGTGACAGTCACGGTTGCCAGACCCAACATGCGGTCGATCGGCCCACGCTCGGTGTCGACGGTCTGCACGCGCGAGATCGGTGCGATGCGTCGTTCCTGGGTGAACCAGCCGGTGCGTGTGTATACCGCGGTGTCACTGATTTCCCATCGGTGGACGCGATACCGCCACGCCGGAACCATCAGAATGTAGGTGGCGGCGAAGAGCACGGTGACTGCGAATACGGTGCCGACCACCCAGGACGGGATTCCGGGTATCAAGACGGCACAGACGATTTCGGCGACGATGACAGGTACCCAGAACAGGGAGGCAGTGATTGCCCACAGCCTCGGGGCTTTGGTGCTGGGTCGCCATAACGGGTCGGCCATGGTCAGCGGTTGCGGGGCAGTCATGGGCACTACTTTGGTCGAGTGAGGGGCGATCTGTCGACATCGGCCCTATCGTGGAGTGTGGCGACCGCGAAGGGAGCACGTGATGACCGAACAAGATGCGACATTCGACCCGGAGGCTCCGGAATCAGATGCGCTCGAACAATCGACACCCGTAGATCCAAACGCCCCCGAAGAACCCGATCTGACCGATATTCCACTCGACGCACCAGTGGCTGACGTGGTGGAACAACGCGTCGAGGTCTCGGTCGACGACGACTATCGGCCGTCGTGATCGAGGCGGTATCGCGGCAGTAAGGCCTCCTTGTTCTGGCACCGGGTGGCACTAGTCGTCTCACATGGCGCATGATCGCTAGGTGAACCGAACTGGTGATGACTCCGGCAAACCCACCATGCTTCCGATGCCAGGTATTTCCGCGTCCGCCTCGTCCAGTCCGTCGCCCGGCCCGTCAGCGTCGGCGATGCGGCGAGTCCTCCGTCGTGCACGCGACGGAGCGACGCTCAATGTCGACGAGGCGGCAACGCTGCTGCAGGCACGGGGAACCGATCTGACCGATCTGTGTTCCTCGGCGGCCAAGGTTCGCGACGCCGGTCTGCTGGCAGCGGGTCGGCCGAACACCGTGACGTACTCGCGGAAAGTTTTCATTCCGCTCACTCGTCTGTGCCAGGACAAGTGCCACTACTGCACCTTCGTCACCGTGCCAGGGAAACTGCGTGCCGAAGGGCACGGCATGTTCCTGGAGCCGGACGAGGTTCTGGACATTGCCCGGGCAGGCGCCGAATTGGGCTGCAAGGAAGCCCTGTTCACGCTGGGGGATCGCCCCGAGGCTCGCTGGCCGGAAGCAAAGCAATGGCTGGACGAACGTGGCTACGATTCCACCCTCGACTACGTGCGAGCGATGTCGATTCGGGTGCTCGAGGAGACCGGACTGCTCCCACACCTGAACCCCGGTGTGATGAGCTGGCAGGAACTCTCACGGCTCAAGCCCGTCGCGCCGTCGATGGGCATGATGCTCGAGACGACGGCAACTCGGCTGTTCACCGACAAGGGCGAATGCCACTACGGAAGCCCGGACAAGGACCCCGCGGTTCGGTTGCGCACCCTCACCGACGCAGGCCGGCTGAACATTCCGTTCACCACCGGCATTCTCGTGGGCATCGGGGAGAACTTTCTCGAGCGCGCCGAGTCGATCATGGCGATACGCAAGTCGCAGAAGGCGTTCGGTCACATCCAGGAAGTGATCATTCAGAACTTCCTGGCCAAGCCTGATACCGCGATGCGCAACACCCCTGACGCAGGACTCGACGAATTTCTCGCGGCCATCGCCGTCGCGCGCCTACTGCTCGGGCCCACGATGCGGATTCAGAGTCCGCCGAATCTCGTCTCGAACAGCGAGTGCCTCGCGCTGCTCGGCGCAGGCGTCGACGACTGGGGCGGGGTATCACCGCTGACCCCCGATCACGTCAACCCCGAGCGCCCGTGGCCCAATCTCGAGACCTTGGCCGAGATCAGCGCCGAGGGCGGCTTCACCCTCACCGAACGCACTGCGGCCCAGCCGGCGTATGTCCTGGCCGGGGCTCCGTGGATCGATCCGCGCATTGCGGGTCACGTTCAGGCGCTCGCGGACCCCAAGACCGGGCTCGCCTTGCCGGATACCAAGCCGGTGGGTCGGCCGTGGCAGGAGCCGGACGAGTCGTGGGAATCGAGCGGACGTGTGGATCTCAATACGGAGATCGACACGGACGGGCGCAACACCGAGACCCGCAGTGACCTGGGCAGTGCGTTCGGCGACTGGGAGACCGTGCGCGAACAGGTCCTCGAGCTCAGTGCTCCGATTCGCGTCGACACCGATCTGCTGGCTGCGCTGCGCAGCGCCGAACGCGATCCCGCCGGATGCTCCGACGACGAATACCTGGCCCTTGCCACCGCAGAGGGACCGGGCCTGGAAGCCGTTGTGGCACTCGCGGATGCGCTGCGCAAGGAAGCCGTCGGCGAGGACGTCACCTACGTCGTGAACCGGAACATCAACTTCACCAACATCTGCTACACGGGCTGCCGGTTCTGTGCGTTCGCGCAGCGCAAGGGCGATGCCGACGCCTTCACACTGTCGGCAGACCAGGTCGCCGACCGTGCGTGGGAAGCGCACGTCGCCGGCGCTACCGAGGTGTGCATGCAGGGCGGTATCGATCCGGAACTTCCCGTCACCGGTTACGCCGACCTGGTCCGGGCCGTCAAGAAGCGCGTGCCGTCGATGCACGTCCACGCGTTCTCACCGATGGAGATCGTGAACGGCGCATCGCGCAGCGGTGAAAGTATCAGGGATTGGCTGACGGCTCTGCGCGAGGCGGGCCTCGACACCATTCCCGGCACGGCAGCGGAGATCCTCGACGACGAGGTGCGCTGGATCCTCACCAAGGGCAAACTGCCGACGGCGGAGTGGATCGAAGTGGTCACCACGGCCCACGAGGTAGGACTGCGGTCGAGTTCGACGATGATGTACGGACACGTCGATCAGCCGCACCACTGGGTCGGGCACCTGAATGTTCTTCGCGGAATCCAGGACCGCACAGGCGGATTCACGGAGTTCGTACTTCTACCGTTCGTGCACCAGAGCGCGCCGCTGTACCTGGCAGGCGCTTCACGACCAGGGCCGACCAATCGGGACAACCGCGCTGCGCACGCGCTGGCACGCATCATGCTGCACGGCCGCATTCCCAACATCCAGACCAGCTGGGTCAAACTCGGCATCACCGGAACACAGATGATGCTCAACGGCGGAGCCAACGACCTCGGCGGAACGCTGATGGAAGAGACGATCTCGCGGATGGCGGGCTCCGAACACGGGTCCGAGAAGACCGTCGCAGAACTGCGCGCCATCGCCGAGGGAATCGGACGTCCGGCGCGCGAACGAACCACCACACATGCACGACGCGAAGGAGCGATTGCCTGATGGCTGATGTACTGGGGGACCGCAAGGTCGTCGAGGTTCTCGATCGAGCGGTATGGGGGATCAACCCGGTTCTCGACCTCGCCTACAGCGATCCGCTCGGTATCAAGCGTCGGACCTTCGAGCCGACCGATCCTGAGCGAAACGCTGCGGCGATGGTGTTGGACGCTGCAGCTTGGGTCCTCGATGTCGTCAAATTCCCCGGAACGGCGGCGTGGTCGGTGATGACGGACGAGCAGCGCTCGAAGTGGTGGACGACCAGGTTGGGTGCACTCAACACCGTTGCCGTCGCGTTCCCCGGCATCTTCGGCGTCCTCCTCAATCGGTTGCCGATCCAGGACCTGCTGGCTTTCGCGAATCAGGCCGTTGTGCTCGTTGCGGTTGCCCGTGAACACGGAGTGACCGAACGGGATCAGCAAGTGGACCTCTTGGCGTCGGTGCTGTGCCGGCGTGAGACCAAGTCCCGAGATCTGCTCGCCGGTGAGGATTTCGCCGAAAAGTCGGTCAGCGCCGCCGACGAGACCTGGCGCCCCTTCGCATTGATCGGGACCTTGTGGCGCACCTCGAAGACTTTCCGCGCCATCACCGACGAGCTGCACAAGCGGCCGTCGCGGACGAAACCGTACGAGATTCTCGGCAAGATTCCGGTGGTCGGCGTCGTGGCGGATTACCTCGGTGAGCGGGGCGCCTTGGTACGCGCGGCCGCCCTGGGGGAGAAGTGGATCGCGATTCGGTCGAGGAACATCACCGCAGTAGGCTGAAATGTGTTACCCCCGCCTGCTCAGAGTCGGTAGGCAGGGGGATAATAGGCTGTTCCCGCGGTACGTGAGAGTCGTATCGGATTTTCGGCCCCGAGCAACTGCGTGTTGCGGCGGCGATGCACGACAGGAAGGCAGGGAGATCGGCAGTGACCTACACGATTGCTGAACCGTGTGTAGATGTGATGGACAAGGCGTGCATCGAAGAATGCCCTGTCGACTGCATCTACGAGGGTGGACGCATGCTTTACATCCACCCCGACGAGTGTGTCGACTGCGGCGCGTGTGAGCCTGTCTGTCCCGTCGAAGCCATCTTCTACGAAGACGACGTCCCGGACCAGTGGAACGCGTACATCAGCACCAACGTCGATTTCTTCGACGATCTCGGTTCGCCTGGTGGAGCCGCCAAGCTCGGCAAGGTCGACTACGACACGCCGTTCATCAAGGCGCTGCCTCCCATGGGTGAGGAATAGAGATCTTGTCTCGTACTCCGGTGGCCGCTGGGCTTCCTGATTTTCCGTGGGATTCGCTCGCCGACGTCACGGCGAAGGCGCACTCTCATCCCGACGGCATCGTGAACCTGTCCGTGGGTACGCCGGTGGATCCGGTGGACCCGGTGATTCAGGAGGCTCTCGCCTCTGTTGCCGAGGTGCCCGGATATCCGACGACTCATGGCACGCTCGCGCTTCGCGAGGCCGTGGCGGAGTCACTGGATCGCCGCTACAACATTCCCGACGTCGATCCGGCAGCGGTGCTGCCGGCCATCGGTACCAAGGAAATGATCGCGTGGCTGCCGAAATTGCTTGGTCTCGGAGCCGACGATCTAGTGGTCATTCCGGAGTTGGCGTACCCGACCTACGAGGTCGCGGCGAAGTTGGCAGGCGCACGCGTCCTGCGCGCCGACGGCTTGAACAAGCTCGGTCCCGAGTCGGCGGCGATGATCTTCGTGAACTCGCCGTCCAACCCCACCGGCAAGGTGCTCGGCCTCGAGCACTTGCAGAAGGTCGTGGCCTGGGCGCGCGAGCGCGGCGCCATCGTCGTCTCCGACGAGTGCTACCTCGGATTGACCTGGGAAGCGGATGCGCTCTCCATTCTCGATCCCCGCGTCAACGACGGTGATCTGACCGGTTTGCTTGCGGTCCACTCACTTTCGAAGACATCCAATCTCGCGAGCTATCGCGCCGGGTTCGTCACCGGTGACCCTGCTCTGGTGTCGGAACTGCTCGAGGTGCGCAAGCACGCGGGAATGATCTTGCCGCTGCCGATCCAAGCCGCGATGACCGCAGCCTTGGGCGACGACCAACACGAGAACATCCAGCGCGAGCGGTACCGCGAGCGTCGCAGCGTCTTGATCGAAGCTGTTCGCGGCGCCGGATTCACCGTCGACAATTCCGAGGCAGGTCTGTACCTCTGGGCGACGCGCGGCGAGGAATGCCGAGCGACGGTCAGTTGGTTCGCCGATCGTGGGATCCTCGTTGCCCCCGGTGAGTTCTACGGACCGAGCGGAAGCAAGCACGTTCGGATCGCTCTCACCGCGACAGACGAACGAATCGCCGCAGCAGCAAAGCGCCTCTCCGCCTGAACTGTGTGCTTTCGCAGGTGTCAGGTTCCCTGATGTCGGTATCAGTCCGATGTAAGGTCGCGCTGTGACCACCTCAGGGACCGGCGGCTTGGACGCGGTACTGATCGTCGCCGTCGTTGTTGCCTCGGTTGCGTTGATGCTCACCTGGCTGAAGGATCGTCGAATATTCGGAGACTTCCCTCTTTCGGCCGCTGTTCTTTGGCTGGTGGTGGCAGTTCCATCGATCCTGCAGGCGCTGATGCCGGGACTGCTGGACATGTTTCGTCGTGATCCCGCTCTGATTCGCGACGGTCAATGGTGGCGCATTCTGACCTCGGTGCTCGTTCAGGACGGAGGGGTCGCAGGAACCGTCACCAATCTCGTGACGCTGGCGGTGGTGGCGCCGCCGGCGTTTCGGCTCTGGGGCGCCGCACGCGGCTGGGCTCTCTTCCTGCTCGGTCAACTGCTGTTCGGTTTGCTCACCACCGCAGTTTTCCCGTCGACCGGCGCAGGAAACTCCGGCGCCACACTTGCTCTGGCAGCGGCGGCCGCGGGGATCGGCGTCCTGGTGCGCCCGCGAATGCCCGAGATTGTTCTGACAGCCGTGATTGTGGTCGGCGGCGCAACCCTGGTGACGGTCGACGACGCGCACGGATTCGCCGTTCTTTCCGGGGCTCTCTTGGGGGCGGCGCTGGTGACGCTGTTCCCGCCTCACTCGATGGATGCGCGTCGGGCAGGAGAAAGTTTGCGACCATCTGCGCTGTGAGATGCTGTCGTGGTGCTGCTGAGATCCCTGAACCCCCTTGCTGTTGCCCGCGGTGACGACCTCGACGACGCCGTGACGATCGGTGACACGGTTCTCTCGCGGAGTGCCATTCTCGGTGCCGCGACCTCGGTCGCGGAGCGAGTGGCGCAGGCCGATCGGGTTGCCGTATTGGCAACTCCCACAGCAAAAACGATCCTCGCCGTCGTCGGGGCATTGATTGCCGGCGTCACTGTTGTGCCGGTCCCGCCGGACTCGGGGAAGGCTGAGCGAGAGCACATTCTGCGTGACTCCGGTGCTCAGGCGTGGCTCGGCGAAACGGACGAACACTGCGAAGGCTTGCCCGTGGTTCCCGTCCGATTGCACGCTCGCTCGTGGCACAGCTATCCCGAACCGGCACCGCAGTCCACAGCGTTCGTCCTGTACACGTCCGGAACGACCGGTCCACCGAAGGGTGTTCTGCTCAGTCGCTCGGCTATCGCAGCCGGGATCGACGCGCTCGGCGAGGCCTGGGACTGGACGTGGCGAGACACGCTGGTGCACGGGCTTCCGCTCTTCCACGTGCACGGACTGATTCTCGGAATCCTCGGCCCACTCCGGATCGGCAGCCGGGTGATCCACACCGTCAAGCCGACGCCGGAAAACTACGCACGGGCCAAAGGCTCCCTCTACTTCGGTGTCCCCACCGTCTGGTCGCGCATCGCCGAAGACGAAGAAGCTGCCCGTGCATTGTCCGGTGCCCGACTTCTGGTTTCCGGTAGCGCGCCTCTTCCTGTGCCGGTCTTCGAAAAGCTGCGTGAGCGAACAGGATTGACGCCAATCGAGCGTTACGGCATGAGTGAGACGATGCTGACCCTGAGCACGCGTTTCGACGGCGAACGACGCCCGGGGTGGGTCGGCGTGCCGCTGCGCGGGGTCGAGACTCGTCTTCGTGACGAGAAGGGCAACGACGTGCCACACGACGGCGAGAGCATCGGCGGCCTACAGGTACGCGGGCCGATGCTTTTCGACGGCTACTTGAACCGTCCAGACGCAACCGCCGAGTCCTGGACGGAGGACGGCTATTTCAAGACCGGTGATGTCGCCGTCATCGACGAGGGTGGGTTCCACCGAATCGTCGGCCGCGAATCCATCGACTTGATCAAGACCGGCGGATTCAGAGTCGGCGCCGGCGAGATCGAGACCGCCATCCTCGGGCATCCCTCGGTCTCCGAAGTTGCGGTGATCGGTGTCCCCGACGCCGACCTGGGGCAGCGGATCATCGCCGTCGTAGTCCGAAAGGCCGGGAGTCCTGAGGTCACCGAAGCTGAATTGGTCGAGTTGGTCGGGGCAGAGTTGTCGGCGCACAAGCGTCCCCGTGAGGTTCGCTTTGCCGAGACACTGCCGCGTAACGCGATGGGCAAGGTCCAGAAGCGCGAGCTGTTCTGAGCCGATCGGTTTGCTGAAAAGTCGCTGCGACGCTTGAATGTTCGTGAATTCAGCCGACCTGTCCCGGAATGTGGGCTCGCCGGTTCTTGGATGATTCAGTGCTAGTTGGAATTTCTGTGTTCTTGGCTACACTACCGCCCGGTAGGGATAGCTCCAGTCGCACGCATGCCGTCGGTATGCCCCAGTGCGAGTGGCCTCGGAAGGGCAGATTTCATGGCGGGCGGACGGCATTCGAGTCCTGACAGCGGGCGGTCGATCGGGTTCTACGCAGTGGGTGGGTTGGTTGCCGTCGCGGTAGTCGCCACCGGGGTGGTGGTCTTCAAGGCAACACAGTCCGATTCCTGCGAGAGCGTCGACGAGTACTCGCTGGCAGCAGATCCTGCGATCGCGCCTGCGGTCACGGAGATCCTCGCAGAATCGTCGCCGGAGCAGACGGGCTGCTCGCGGATCACGGTCACCTCTGCGCTGCCCGGCGACGTTGCGGGAACTTTGGGTAAGGGCGTGGACGCTCCGGACATGTGGATCCCGGATTCGACAGCGTGGGTCGGCAAAGCTGCATTGACGGCCAAGGGGCCGGTGGCTGCCGCGGGAGGTTCGATCGCCACCTCGCCTGTTGTTCTTGCCTCCGGCGGTGGCGAACAGTTTGCCAGTTGGCTCACCGCGCTACAGGTCCCCGATCTCGCGCTGGGCAATCCGTTGTTCACCGGGGTTGCATCGGCGCCCATTCTCGGAGCTCTCGCGGAGACCGGCGCCACTTCCGAATCGGTTCGAGCGGCACTTGTACCCCATGCCCAAGCGGAGAGTGTTCGTACCGAAGACCAGCCGGTAGGACAGAAGATGCTCACCGAATTGGTCAGCTCCGGGAAGGTCGGTGTTTCGACCGAGCAGCAGGTAGTCGAGTTCACGAAAGCCGAGTCGAAGATTTCCGCGACAGTGCCGGCGACGGGAACCATGATGATGGATTACCCCCTGGTGGTGAGTGCTTCGGCACCGGATCGGCACTACGCCGCAGCCAAGAAGAGTGACGCCATCGCCGACTTGTTGCACAGTGAATCTGCACAGGAAGTTCTGACACGCAACGGTTTCCGCACTTCCGGCGGTGGGGCTGTCGAAGGTGGCGTCGGTGACGTCACGGCACTGACCGTGTCCGAACAGTCGGTGGCAGATCAAACACTGGGTGCTTGGGCGTTGATGGCCAAGCCGATCCGAACGCTGGTCGCGATCGACGTGTCGGCCTCGATGGACTATCCGGCGGCCGGTGGCAAGACCCGCATGCAGCTGACAACTGGTGCGGCTCTTGCCGGCAATCAGGTCTTCCCGGACAGCGTCGCTGCCGGTCTGTGGGCGTTCTCCCAAGGTATGAACGGAACCCAGGACTTTCAGGAATTGGTGCCGATCAGGCGCTACGACACCATTGTCGACGGCGTGACTCAACGAAAGTTGATGGCGGATCAGGCGAACCGGCTCACCGAACTCAAGCGTGGCGCCACAGGTTTGTACGACACGACTTTGGCCGCCTTCCGTAAGGTTCAGGAATCGTACGATCCGAGAGCGGTCAACAGCGTCATCATCTTGACTGACGGCGCCAACGAAGACCCCGACAGCATCAGCCGTGAGCAGCTGCTCGATGTTCTTGCACGCGAGCAGGATCCGGCTCGACCGGTCATCATCGTCACCATCGGCATCACCGACGACGCTGATGCTGCGGCGCTCGCCGATATCTCCCGCGTGACGGGCGGTTCGACGTACATCGCTCGCGATCCCTCGGAGATTTCCGAGGTGTTCGTGAATGCACTGGCTCACCGAGGAACTTAGGCCGCATCGGGACCGGACCACGGTATCGGAAGTGGCGGAGCCGCAGACGAATATCGGTGCCCGGTAGGTGTCGTCGTGGTGAAGGTGTGCCGGTTGCCTGGTGCAGGTTCGGCAGACCAGTCCAAGCCCTGCTTGGCGTAATTGCATGCCGCACACAATCCTGCGCCGTTGGCTGCACTGGTGGGTCCGCCCTTGTTGTGATCGCGAATGTGGTCGCGGTGGCGAACCGGCGCGTCGCACCACGGAGTGCGGCAGCTTCGATCACGGAGTTCGATCAATCGCGCCAACCCCTTCGGGAAGGTTCTCGCCGTTGATTCCATCGCGGTCATCGCGCCGGTTTCGGGGCATGCGTAGATCTTTCGGACCATTGCCATCGTTTCGGAGTCTTCGCTGGACTTGGCGATCCATTCGCGTGCAATGTCGGCTGGCACAGGTCCGTACCCGTGGACGTGTGCAGGGTCGGTGCTGTCGCCCAGCAGTGACTGATCCGAGACAACCAGATTCACGGTAACGGGTGTCGTTGTGGCGCGGCCGATTCCGGTGACACGCTCGACCAGGAGGTCAGCCATGATCTGAGCTCGCGTGCGCTCATCCCCGCCGGCACGAACGGAATCTGCATCGCGCCCGAGCGTCGCATGTACGGCGATACCTTCGGCAACGGGAAGAAGCACCTTGAGCCAGCACATCGTGTCGGGCGCAGGCCGCGCCGTCACTCGTCTGTTTCCCACGGCTTTGCGTGCTCGTCTGGCGACACTGTCGGCGTCGATTTCGGCAGTGCGTGCGCGGATTCTTTCCGTCAGTTGATGGTTGCCGCATCCGTCCAAGATTGCAGCGTCGCAGCAGAACTCGCGATCCAATGTAGCGCGATCCTGGGCGGTGGGACATGAAGTCTCGCGCATGAGGATCGTCGCCTGATGCTCACTGATGGAGCCGTCGACGAGTAGTCGAAGTGTGTGCGGCATCTCGTCGTTCAGTGCGCGGGCCAGGTTCAGATGCTGCGTTCCGAACCACGCAGACTCCCTCCGTGCGAGGGCAATCTGCGCATTGATGCCGCGGCCCTGGTATGAGCGCCGAACTCCCCGTTCGCCGCGGTCGTTGCGGGTGAAAGCGTCGAGATCGGCAGCCAGTAACGCTTGGGCCCCAGCGCAACTGGCCTTCAATTCTTCCAATGCGCGCAGAAGATCCACGCGTGCTGCGTTGTCGATGGAACGATCCATGCTGACGAGTGATGCTCGGAATTGTCCGATGGTCTCTTCGGATATCGCCTGTTTGGATATCGCCTGTTCAGATACTTGCGTCGTCACTTTTACCCCCCGGTAGTGTCGAACATACATTCGATACTAGCTTCGACAGCGAACGGACGCAACGCATTTCTCTGTTGGCGTCTGAAAGTTCCGACAGTTCGGTTTTCATGGTTGACTGGTCCTCATGATCGAGCTGAGGGGATTGACCAAGGTTTACGGACCGACGAAAGCGGTGGACGACTTGTCGTTCACGGTCAAGCCGGGCATCGTGACGGGCTTTCTGGGCCCGAACGGTGCGGGCAAGTCGACGACGATGCGGATGATCCTGGGTTTGGATCAGCCGACGTCGGGTGCGGCGTTGATCGAGGGCAAGCCGTACCGCGAACTCACAACACCGTTGCGGACGGTGGGCGCGCTGCTGGATGCCAAGTGGGTGCACCCCAACCGCAGTGCGCGAGCGCATCTGCAGTGGATGGCCGCCTCGAACGGGATCCCGAAGTCCCGCGTCGACGAGGTGCTCGGGTTGGTCGGATTGTCCGAGGTGGCGGGCAAGAAGGCCGGCGGGTTCTCGCTCGGCATGTCGCAGCGTCTCGGGTTGGCCGGTGCGTTGTTGGGTGATCCGAAGGTGCTGTTGTTCGACGAGCCGGTCAACGGTCTCGATCCGGAGGGCATCGTCTGGATTCGTAAGTTCATGCAGCGGTTGGCGGCCGAGGGCCGCACGGTGCTCGTGTCGAGTCACCTCCTCTCGGAGATGGCGTTGACGGCGGAGCAGTTGGTGGTGATCGGTCGGGGTCGGTTGATTTCGGATTCGACGGTCGCGGAGTTCGTGGATCGTTCGTCGGAGTCGACGGTGCGCGTGCGCAGCCCACAATTGGACGCTCTCCATGCCGCATTGACTGCTCAGGGACTGACTGTCCGCGAGGACCATTCAGGCCCGGAGCCGGTGTTGGTGGTGGTGGATTCGACCACCGATGTGATCGGCGGTCTGGCTGGTTCGCAGGGAATCATGTTGTACGAGTTGGCGTCTGTGCAGGGGTCGCTCGAGGATGCGTTCATGAAGTTGACCGGAGACGATGTCCAGTACCACGCGTCCGGTATCGATCCGGGCGCTGGAGCCCACCAAGCAAATGCGCACCAGGCAAACACACAGCAGGCTATGGGAGGTGCACTGTAATGGCTGTTCTCAGTGCTGAACGTATCAAGATCACCACGACCAAGTCGCCGCTGTGGTGCTCGGTCATCATCATCGTGCTCGGGTTGGGGCTCGCTACCGTTTTCGGACTCAGCGCCAAGTCGTCGCTCCGCAATTCGAACGGTGCAATGATGCCGACCGTCTCGGGGGCGCTCAGTGGAGTGACCGGCTTCGGTGTGTTGGTTCTGATGATCATGGCGGCCCTCGCGATCACCAGCGAATACCGCTTCGGGACCATCCGCACCACCTTCCAGGCGGTTCCAAATCGCGCCTCGGTTCTGATCGCCAAGGCCGGCCTCATCGGCGGTTTCGGAGCGGTATTGACGCTCGTATTGTCGTTCGGCGCCTTCGCTCTGACGAAGACCACAGCAGGCGACGCCGGAACATTCCTTACTCTGTCTGGCGACGAGAACTGGCGGGTCGTTTACGGAACACCGATCTACGCGTTCTTCTGCGTGGTACTGGCAGTCGGAGTGGGGGCGTTGTTCCGGCAGTCTGCGGGTGCGATCGCGCTACTGCTGTTGTGGCCCCTGCTCATCGAGAACCTATTCAACCTGTTTGGCAGCATCGGCGAGAAGATCATGCCGTTCCTGCCGTTCATGAACGCCAATAACTTTCTCGGTTCCGGCGGTAGCGTCGACTTCCACTGGGGCCCTTGGGGCAGCCTGATCTACTTTGCCCTCTTCGTTCTCGTCGTCTTCGGGCTCAGCATCGTCGTCGTGAACAGACGAGATGCATAGGCACACAGATCAGGCGGGCTGATTCTGCTTACGCCAGCGGGCGTTCAGGAAACCCAATGCCGCGATCACGAGGAACAACACGGTGGTCGAGATCAACTGTGCACGGGCATCGGCGTCGAAGAGCATGAGGACGACGAATACGCCAAGCATCGCGAGAGTCGCGTAGCTCAGATACGGGAACAGCCACATCCGAACTGTCAGCTTGCCCGACGCTTCGAGTTGTTTGCGCAGTCGCAGATGCGAGACGACGATGAAGATCCAGATGACCAGCAGCGCGGCGCCGACTGCGTTGAGCAGGATGCCGAGCAGGTCGTCGGGGAGCAACCAGTTGAGCAGGACGCTGACGAAGCCGAAGAACACCGACAGCAGAACGGCATTGGTCGGAACTCCAGTGCTCGACAGTTTCGCCATGAAAACGGGCCCGTCACCGCGACGCGACAGCGAGAACGCCATACGAGAGGTGCCGTAGATGTTGGCGTTGAACGCAGAAAGCAACGCCACCACTACGACGAGTTCCATGAACCCGGCGACACCCGGAATGTTCGCCTTGTTCAAGACGGCCACAAACGGGCCGCTCTCGAGTTCGGGGTCGTTCCAGGGCAGCACCAGAACCATGATCGAGATGGCGCCGATGTAGAAGACGCTGATGCGCCACACGACGCTTCGGACAGCGACGGCGATGGAGCGTTCCGGATTCTCGGATTCTGCTGCAGCGATGGTGACGATCTCGATCCCACCGAAAGCGAAGGCCACGACGAGAAGGCCTGCGGCGATGCCAGACAACCCGTTGGGCATGAAGCCGCCCTGCCCGAACAGATTGCTCGTACCGACCGGATCGGTATCGGGCAGGATGCCGAACACAAGCAGGACACCGATGACGAGGAAGGCGATGATGACGGTGACTTTGATTGCGGCGAACCAGAACTCGAACTCGCCGAAGTTGCTGACCTTGGCCAGGTTCACGACGGCGAAGAACACCACGAAGACGAGGGCGACAACCCATTGCGGGATCGACGGCACCCAGTCGTTCACGATCGCCGACGCTCCGGTGATCTCGGCCCCCAGCACCATGATGAGCATGAACCAGTAGAGCCAGCCCATCACGAAGCCGGCCCACTCGCCGATGCCCAGGCGTGCGTAGTGAGAGAAGGAACCGCTGGCCGGAATCGCCGCGCCCATCTCACCGAGCATGCGCATCACGAACACCACGACGGCGCCCGCAAGGATGTAGGAGATCAGGACGGCCGGGCCGGCCTTGGCTATACCGACGCCGGTTCCGAGGAACAGGCCGGCGCCGATGGCCGAGCCCAGGCCCATCATCGTCAGATGGCGGACCTTGAGACCGTGGCCGAGAGCAGTGGTTGTTCCGTCGGAGACGTCGGTGCTGGTCATCAGTCGTTGGCGTGCAAAGCAGCGTTCAGTTCGACGCCGGTGCCCTTCCACGGCACGACCTCGACGGCGCCCGACACCGAGTTACGACGGAAGAGAAGGTTGGACTTGCCGCTCAGTTCCTTGGCCTTGACGACGGTGCCGTCCGGGCCGGTGACCTTGGTGCCCGCGGTGACGTAGAGGCCCGCTTCGAGGACGCAGTCGTCGCCGAGTGAGATGCCGAGGCCGGCGTTGGCGCCGAGGAGGCAGCGCTTGCCGAGGGAGATGGTTTCCTTGCCGCCGCCGGAGAGGGTGCCCATGATCGAGGCGCCGCCACCCACGTCGGATCCGTCGTCGACGACGACGCCCGCGGAGATGCGGCCTTCGACCATCGAGTTGCCGAGGGTGCCGGCGTTGAAGTTGACGAAGCCCTCGTGCATGACGGTCGTTCCGCTGGCGAGGTGTGCGCCGAGTCGGACACGGTCCGCGTCACCGATGCGAACTCCGGACGGCACGACGTAGTCGACCATGCGGGGGAACTTGTCGACGCTGAACACGGTGACGACTCCGCGGATGCGCAGACGCGAGCGAACCTGCTCGAAGCCCTCGACGGCGCACGGACCGAAGTTGGTCCACACGACGTTGGTGAGCAGGCCGAACTGGCCGTCGAGATTGACGCCGTGGGGCGCGACGAGACGGTGCGAGAGGAGGTGGAGGCGCAGGTAGACGTCATGGGCGTCGACCGGTGCCTTGGAGAGATCGGCGATGGTGGTGCGCACGACGACCTGCGAGACCTCGCGAGCGTCGTCAGTGCCTGCCAGCAGGGCAAGATCGGAAGGAATGTCTGTTCCCTCGACGTTCTCGGTACCGGTCTTGTCGAATGTTCCCAGCTCCGGTGCCGGGAACCAGGTGTCGAGGACGGTTCCGTCCGCGGTCACGTTGGCGATACCTACTGCTGTTGCTCCCTGTGCGCTCACGGGACTAGAGATTACTGGGTGGTGGGTGCACCGGCCTAGGCTGGTGCGTGTGAGCATCCTCGATCTTGCTTCGGACCCCATCGACTTGACGGCCGCCCTGGTCGACATCCCCAGCGTCTCGCACGACGAATCCGTCATTGCGCAGGCCGTCGAGGATGCGCTGCGTGAGCAGACTTCGGGCTTCGAGATCATCCGCAACGGCAACGCCGTGTTGGCGCGTACGTCGCGTGGTTTGCCCAGTCGAGTCATGCTCGCCGGACATCTGGATACGGTGCCGATCGCCGACAACGTTCCTTCGCGACGCGAAGGCGACATCCTGCACGGATGCGGGACTGTCGACATGAAGTCGGGGGACGCGGTGTTTCTTCATCTGGCTGCGACCATCGAGAACTTGGCCCACGATCTGACCTTGGTCTTCTACGACTGCGAAGAGATCGCCGCGACGTACAACGGCCTGGGAAGAATCGAACGCGAGATCCCGGAATGGCTCACGGCCGACGTCGCGATTCTCGGTGAGCCGACGGCCGGTTTCATCGAGGCCGGGTGCCAGGGCACGATGCGGGTTCGGTTGGCGGCGTCGGGAACTCGCGCACATTCGGCGAGGTCCTGGCTGGGGGACAACGCCATTCACAAGTTCGGCGGTGCGTTGGAGCGGTTGTCGCGTTACCAGCCGCGCTCGGTCGACATCGACGGTTGCGGCTACCGCGAGGGTTTGTCGGCGGTGCGGATTTCCGGCGGTGTCGCCGGAAATGTCGTCCCGGACGAAGCCGAGATGGACGTCAATTTCCGATTCGCGCCCGATCGCAGCGAGGTACAAGCCGAGGCACACGTGCGCGAAGTGTTCGACGGTCTGGGCCTCGGATTCGAGGTCACCGACTCCTCGCCCGGCGCGCTGCCTGGCTTGGCGAACCCGTCCGCTGCCGCCTTGATCGAGGCGGCCGGTGGTCAGTTCCGTGCGAAGTACGGGTGGACCGACGTGTCCAGGTTCTCGGCGCTCGGCATTCCTGCCGTGAACTACGGACCGGGTGATCCGAACCTCGCGCACAAGCGCGACGAGCACGTTCCGGTGCAGCAGATCACCGACGTCGCGGCCGTGCTGAGGAAGTATCTGTCGGCCTGACCGTTAGCCTTGCCGAATGGCACCAGAGAAGAATTCGGCTTCGAAGAAGCAGAGCTCGTCGATCAAGCACCGCGGGCCGGTTCAGCTTCGACGCAAGCGCAAGGACGAGAAGACCACGACGGATCAGCGCCTGCTCGACAAGCGCGGACCCACGGATTGGGTACACACCGATCCGTGGCGTGTGTTGCGTATCCAGAGCGAATTCATCGAAGGTTTCGGCGCGCTCGCCGAGGTCCCGCGTGCGGTGACGGTGTTCGGTTCGGCCCGCACCACGGTCGATCATCCCGAGTACCAATCCGGCCGTGAACTGGGAACGGCCTTGGCCGAGGCCGGGTACGCCGTCATCACCGGTGGTGGGCCGGGAGTCATGGAAGCTGCCAACCGTGGCTGCAGCGAAGCAGGCGGATATTCGATCGGTCTCGGCATCGAGTTGCCGTTCGAGCAGGGACTCAACGAGTGGGTGGATCTCGGAATCAACTTCCGGTATTTCTTCGCACGCAAGACGATGTTCGTGAAGTACTCCCAGGCATTCATCTGCCTGCCCGGCGGCTTCGGAACACTCGACGAGCTGTTCGAAGCCCTCACCCTGGTGCAGACCCACAAAGTCACGCGCTTCCCGATCGTCCTGTTCGGCACCGAGTACTGGTCCGGGCTCGTCGACTGGATTCGCGGCACCCTCGAGCGTGACGGCAAGATTTCCGAGGGTGACGTGAATCTGCTGCACGTCACCGACAGCGTCGAAGAAGCAGTACGAATCGTCCTCAACGCAGACAAGGGCGTCGACGAGGCCGCAGATCTGGGGAAAGAAGAAGAATGGTGACCGATTCCGACAAGAAGTACTCGATCTGCGTGTACTGCGCGTCGGGGCCGGTGGACGAGTCGTTCCTGGCGTTGGCGGCAGAGGTGGGAACCGCGATCGGTCGACGCGGATGGCAGTTGGTCTCGGGCGGTGGCAACGTCTCGATGATGGGCGCGGTCGCCGAGTCCGCTCGCGCTGCGGGCGCTTGGACCGTCGGCGTCATTCCGAAGGCACTGGTGCACAAGGAAGTTGCCGACGTCGATGCCGACGAGCTGATCGTCACGGACACCATGCGCGAACGCAAGAAGCTGATGGAAGATCACGCCGACGCGTTCATCACGCTGCCGGGCGGAATCGGGACGCTGGAAGAGTTGTTCGAAACGTGGACCGCCGGCTACCTCGGAATGCACGAGAAACCAGTGGTGATGCTCGATCCGGTCGGGCACTTCACCGGCCTGCTCGAGTGGTTGAACAAGCTCGACGGGACCGGCTTCGTCGGGCGTCAGGCGCTGGACACCCTGCTGGTGAGGACGGACGTCGAGGCAGCACTCGACGCGTGCGTGAAACCCTGACCTGGGGCATGGCGGGCTTTATTACCGTGAAGTAAGGTGGCCGCAGACTGGGCGGCCGAATGGGCGCCGGATACGTGTTAGGGGAGCCATGAGTTCGGAAGCCCGTTCGACCGTCGGCCTGCTGGATCTGGCGGCAAAACTGCCGTCGATGATCACCGAGGTGCCGATCCTGGCGCGGGGGGCCGCCGGCCTCACCCGCAAGCCTTCGGCCAAGGAATCGATCGGGTTGATCTTCCAGAAGGCTGCACACGCTCACCCGTCGCGCCCGTTCATCCGGTTCGAAGGCCACGCGACCAGTTATGCCGAGGCCAACGAACTGGTGAACCGCTACGCGGACGTTCTCCGTGGCCGAGGAGTCGACCGCGGAGACGTCGTCGGAGTGCTGGCAAAGAACACTCCCGAAGCCCTGTTGATCGCACTCGCTGCCGTCAAACTCGGTGCGGCAGCGGGCATGCTGAACTACAACCAGCGCGACGACGTTCTGGCACACAGCCTTACGCTGCTCGACGCTCGCGTCCTGGTGGTCGCCGACGAGTGCGAAGAAGCCCTCGAATCGTTGCCTGCCGGATTTGCCGGGCCCGATCAACTTCTTGTCAGTGAACTCTCGGATCTGGCGAAGACGGCTGATCCGGCCAACCCGGCGGTCACCGCCGAGGTGCTGGCGAAGGAGAAAGCGTTCTACATCTTCACCTCGGGCACCACCGGAATGCCCAAGGCCAGCTTGATGACTCACTTCCGCTGGTTGAAGTCGATGTCTGGACTCGGGTTGATGGGCGTGCGCTTGCGCGGCTCCGACACTCTGTACTGCTGCCTGCCGCTCTATCACAACAACGCGTTGACGGTCTCGTTGTCCTCGGTGCTCGCGTCCGGTGCGACCATCGCAATCGGACGTCAGTTCTCCGCCTCCCGGTTCTGGGACGACATCGCAGTCAACAAGGCGACCGCCTTCACCTACATCGGTGAGCTGTGCCGCTATCTGCTCAACCAGCCGGCCAAGCCGACCGACAGTGACAACGCCGTTCGGCTCATGGTCGGCAACGGTCTGCGCCCTGAGATCTGGGCCGAATTCACCCAGCGCTTCGGCATTCCCCGCGTCGCCGAGTTCTACGGTGCCAGTGAATGCAACATCGCGTTCGTCAACGCACTCAACGTCGACAAGACAGCAGGCATCTGCCCGTTGCCGCACGCTGTCGTGGAGTTCGACGAGAACACCGGAAAAGCGTTGCGTGGAGCCGACGGTCGACTCCGCAAGGTTTCCACGGGTGACGTCGGACTCCTACTGTCCAAGGTCACCGACCGGGCGCCTTTCGACGGTTACACCGACGAAGCGGCGAGCAACAGCAAACTGGTACGGGGCGGATTCAAGGACGACGACACCTGGTTCGACACCGGAGACCTGGTGCGCAAGCAGGGATGGGGTCACGTCGCCTTCGTCGACCGCCTCGGTGACACCTTCCGTTGGAAGGGCGAGAACGTTGCCACCACGGAGGTCGAGGGCGCGCTGAGTTCGCACCCGGCCGTCGAAGAAGCAGTTGTCTACGGCGTCGAGATTCCTGGCACCGACGGGCGCGCGGGCATGGCGGCGGTGAAGTTACGGGACAGTCAGAGTTTCGAGGGCAGCGAAGTCGCGGCTCACCTCTACGGCAAGCTCCCCAACTACGCTGTCCCGTTGTTCATCCGCATCGTCGACTCACTCGAACACACCAGCACTTTCAAGTCGCGCAAGGTGGAATTGCGGAACGAGGGTTACGACGTCGGCGCCGACACTCTGCACGTTCTCGAAGGCCGCGAGGGTGGTTACGTGGACTCGTACGACGAATACGTCGGAAAGGTCGCGGCAGGCTCGGTACCCAAGGGCTAGACCGAGTTCCGTCATGCCAGTATGAGTGGCATGTCTTCACTCTCCGGTTCTACCGCGCAGCCAGGTCCGGCGCCCACCCTGTGTGGGCGTCCGGTCGCGGTCGACCGTGCATTGGTGATGGCGATCGTCAATCGCACTCCCGATTCCTTCTACGACCAGGGTGCGACGTTCTCGGACTCGGCGGCGATGGCTGCCGTCGATCGTGCCGTCGACGAGGGCGCCGATCTGGTGGACATCGGGGGAGTGAAAGCCGGACCGGGTGACCTCGTCGACGCCGACGAGGAAGTCAGGCGGGTGGTTCCGTTCGTCGCCGCGATCAGGGCCAAGTACCCCGAGTTGATCATCAGCGTCGACACCTGGCGCAGTGGCGTCGCACGGCTGGCGCGCGACGAAGGCGCCGACCTGATCAACGACACGTGGGCCGGTGCGGATCCCGAACTCGTGGTGGTCGCTGCCGAGACGGGCGCCGGCATCGTCTGCTCGCACACGGGCGGCGCGGTTCCGCGCACCCGCCCGCACCGTGTTCGCTACGACGACGTCGTCGCAGATGTGGTCTCCGAGGTGGTGTCGGCGGCAGAACGCGCCCTGGCTCTCGGTGTTCCGCGTGACGCGATTCTGATCGATCCCACCCACGACTTCGGCAAGAACACCTTCCACGGGCTCGAGTTGTTGCGAAAAGTGGACGTTCTTGTAAACACCGGGTGGCCAGTGCTGATGGCGCTGAGCAATAAGGACTTCATCGGGGAGACTCTTGGTGTGGAGCTTTCCGAGAGGTTGGAGGGAACATTGGCAGCGACAGCAATGGCCGCGGCGGGCGGCGCCCGGGTGTTCCGTGTTCACGAGGTGGCGTCCACCCGTCGAGTAGTCGACATGGTGGCCGCGATCCAGGGACGCCGCGCCCCGGTACGTACGGTTCGAGGTCTGGCATGAGCATCACCGGTGCGGGCCCGACCCGCGTATGGGCAGAAGCCAACAGTTGGGACCATCCGAGTTGGACGGTGGCCGAACTCGAACGGGCAAAGGGGGGCCGAACCGTCTCGGTGGTGTTGCCCGCGCTCAACGAGGAAGACACCGTTGCTGCCGTGGTCGACACCATTCACCCGTTGCTCGGCGGCTTGGTCGACGAATTGATCGTGCTCGATTCGGGTTCGAGCGACCGTACCGCCGAGCGTGCTCGCGCGGCCGGAGCGACGGTGATCAGTCGTGAGAGCGCCGTCCCGTCCATCCCGCCGACCGCGGGCAAAGGTGAGGTGCTCTGGCGTTCGGTCGCCGCGACGACCGGCGATCTGATCGCATTCGTCGACTCCGACCTCATCAATCCCGATCCGGCGTTCGTGCCGAAACTGCTGGGTCCGCTACTCACCGTTGACGGCATCCATCTGGTGAAGGGTTACTACCGCCGTCCGCTGCGCGTGAGCGGCACGGAGGACGCCAACGGCGGCGGACGAGTCACTGAATTGGTGGCGCGGCCCATGTTGGCTGCGCTGCGGCCCGAACTCACATCGGTGCTGCAACCATTGGGTGGTGAATACGCGGGCACCCGAGAGTTGCTCTCCGCAGTCCCGTTTGCCCCGGGCTACGGTGTCGAGATCGGCTTGCTGCTCGATACGTACGACACGTTGGGGCTGGCGGCGATCGGTCAGGTCAATCTGGGCGTGCGCAAGCATCGCAACCGGCCACTCGCCGACCTCGGCGTGATGAGTCGGCAGATCATCGGAACGATGCTCAGGCGGTGTGGGATCGAGGATTCGGGTGCCGGGTTGACCCAATTCCTGGTCGACGGTGATTCTTTCGTGCCCGAGACCACGGAGGTATCGCTGGTCGATCGACCCCCGATGAATTCGATAGTGCGCACCGCGGGGGTCTGACCGCTTACCCACGCGTATGGGAGTATCGGTCCATGATGACGATCCTCCTGTACCTGATTGTCATGGCACTGGTCGGCGCGATGATCTTCCTCGCCGCCAGCGCTGTGTTCGGGCGCTCGGAAGAGCTGCCGCCGCTGCCTCCCGGCACGACGGCGACGGTGCTGCCGGCGGAAGACGTCACCGGAGCGGATGTCGACGCTCTGCGCTTTCAGCAGGTGCTGCGGGGTTACAAGGCGAGCGAAGTCGATTGGGCTCTGCATCGCCTCGGGTTGGAAATCGATTCTCTGCGTGCACAACTGGGCCGTGACGAGCGGTCTGAGGTCCTGGTGAAGGCGGATGCTCCCGCCGTGGCCGAAGCGTCGCACGAGGAGCCTGAGACCGCGTCCGAGTCCGAGTCCGAATCGAAGGATTCTCAGGGCTGATGGCAGACGGACTGGTTCGATGCGGCTGGGTGGTCGAGACGCCCGGCGACACGCTTTACCGCGACTATCACGACGAGGAGTGGGGGCGTCCGCTGCACGGGCGCGCCGAACTGTTCGAGCGGCTCGCTCTCGAGGCATTCCAATCGGGGCTTTCGTGGATCACGATTTTGCGCAAACGCGAGTCCTTCCGAGAAGCCTTCGACGGGTTCGATCCGGACAAGGTCGCAGCGTACGGAGTTGCGGATGTCGAGAGATTGCTCTCCGATGCCGCGATCGTCCGCAATCGCGCGAAGATCGAAGCGACGATTTCCAACGCCCGAGTGCTCGTGAATTCACCCGATCTGGACCTCGATTCGTTACTCTGGTCGTTCTCGCCGCCTCGACGCACCAGACGACTGACATCAATTGCAGAGGTTCCGGCGGTCACTCCCGAGTCGACTGCCATGGCTAAGGAACTCAAGCGACGTGGGTTCAAGTTTGTGGGCCCTACCACGGCTTATGCGCTCATGCAGGCCACCGGAATGGTCGATGATCACGTGGCCGATTGTTGGGTTCCGACGCAGGTGTGACGGTCGACTGAACACCCCTAAATGTGACTCAGATTCCCGGTTCCCGCATCCATAGGGAACAATGGAGGGTACGAGCCTCGCTGATTGTTGGCGGGGCGCACCGTTAGTCGAGGCGCAGAGCAATGCAGCGCAGATCTGGAGGGAGCAGAGGATGGCGGCCATGAAGCCCCGGACCGGGGACGGTCCCCTCGAAGCAACCAAAGAGGGACGAGGAATCGTCATGCGGGTTCCACTCGAGGGTGGCGGACGCCTCGTCGTCGAGCTGACCCCGGATGAAGCTGCAGCGCTCGGTGTGGAACTCACGAACGTCACCAGCTAGTCGGGTCCAGGTTGTAGCAGTACGAACAACAGCACGTGATTGCACGCAGGCTCCGTATCCGTTTCGGTACGGGGCCTGAAGTGTGTGCGCACCGCCGGTAGCAGAAAGGACGGATCAATGCTTGCCGCCGTGATCGATCTTCTGTCCTGCCCGCAGTGCGCTGCCGAGTTGGAGTTGGTGGACGGCGCCGCCGAGTGCGACCGCGGACATCGATTCGACGTGGCTCGCCAGGGTTACGTGAGCCTGATCAGCGGCGGAGCCACGAAGTTCACCGGCGACAGTGCCGAGATGATCGCGGCGCGTGCACGACTGCTCGGCGCGGGCCATTTCGACCCACTGATGGATGCCGTCTCCCGGGCCTGCTCGACTACGGCCGGGTCGGATCCTGCGCGGATCGTCGAAATCGGTGCAGGCACAGGTCAATACCTCGCGGACGTGGTGGATTCTCTGCCTGATTCTCGCGCAATAGCCTTGGACGTGTCCAAGTTCGCGGCACGGCGGGCTGCGAAGGTCCACGAAAGAATCGGCTCGATCGTCGCAGACGTCTGGCAACCACTACCGATTCGCGACGGAGCGTTGTCTCACGTGCTCTGTGTGTTCGCTCCGCGCAACGGTCCGCAGTCCCATCGCGTTCTCGCAGATGACGGCGTTCTGGTGGTGTTGACGCCCACCGACAGGCATCTGCGAGAGCTGATCGACATCCTTGCGATGGTCAGGGTCGACGATCGCAAAGTAGAACGCCTCGAATCCTCGATGGCCGGCTACTTCGACCGCGTGAGCAGCGACGAGGTCGAGTTCACGATGTCACTGTCCCGCCAGGACATCCTCGACCTGGTGGGTATGGGACCGTCGGCGAGACACCTGACGCCCGCCGATCTTGCTGCCGCCGTGGCGAAGCTGCCGCAGCCGAGCACCGTGACCGCGTCGGCGACGATCTCGACCTACCGCAAAATCTGACCTGGATCAGCGTCTCGTGACGGCATCGGCGTAGACCTCGAGCGTCTGCTTGGCGATTTCGGCCCAGGAGAACTCGTCGATCGCACGGATTCTGCCCGCACGACCCATCGCTTCGGCGCCCTCTCGGTCGGCGACAACGGCATTGACGGTGGCCGCGAGTGACTCCTCGAATGCGTTCGGCTCGTAGGCGTTGTAATGCACGAGTCGCCCGGTGGCGCCGTCGGCGACCACCTCGGGGATGCCGCCGACATCGGAAGCGACCACGGCGGTCTCGCACGCCATGGCCTCGAGATTGACGATCCCGAGGGGCTCGTACACCGAAGGGCAGACGAATACCGTTGCTGCCGAGAGTATTTCCCTGATCTGTTCGGTCGGGAGCATTTCGCGCACCCAGAAGACGTTGCCTCGATGCCTGGCGAGTTCGGCCACCGCCTTCTCCGTCTCGGCGGCAATCTCCGGTGTATCGGGAGCGCCGGCGCACAGCACGAGTTGAATCTCCGAGTCGAAGTGGTGTGCCGCCGCGACGAGGTGACCAACTCCCTTCTGTCTGGTGATGCGTCCGACAAAGGCCACGATGGGTTTGGCTGGATCGACTCCGATCGACGCGAGCGCGGACGGCGCTCCCGGCGCAGATCCGCCGGGATGCCATACCGCGGTGTCGATTCCGTTGCGCACCACGTGCACGCGACTCGGATCGACGGCGGGATACGCGTCGAGGACGTCGAGTCGCATTCCGGAACTGACGGCGATGATCGCGTCTGCGTGCTCGACGGCGTTGCGTTCGGACCACGACGAGATCCGATAGCCACCACCTAGCTGCTCGGCCTTCCACGGGCGTCTGGGCTCGAGTGAGTGTGCAGTGAGGATGTGCGGTACGTCGTAGAGCGCCGAGGCGAGATGCCCGGCCAGTCCGGTGTACCAGGTGTGGGAGTGGACGATGTCGACGCCCGCCGCTGCGTCCGCCATCCGCAGTTCGGTCGAGAGCGTAGTCAAGGCGGGGTTGGATCCGGCGAGTGCGGGGTCGGGAGAGTGGACGATCGCGCCTTCGCGCGGGGCGCCCATGCAGTGCACGTCGACCTCGCACAACCGCTTCATCTGAGCGACAAGCTCGGTTACGTGTACTCCTGCGCCGCCGTAGATCTCCGGCGGGTATTCCTTGGTCATCATCGCGACTCGCACGCGCTAAACCTAACCGCCCGTGGTCGATCCGGCTACCGATCGCGCTTTCCCCGCCCGTTCGGAGAGGGACACGATCGGACCTCTCGGACTGCTTCGCTAGCGGGAGTTCACCGGTGCGGATAGGTTAGCGGTGTGAGAAGCCAGCCGCATGTGCTTGGAATCGTGCTCGCCGGGGGCGAGGGCAAACGCTTGTATCCGCTGACCGCGGACAGAGCGAAGCCCGCAGTGCCCTTCGGAGGTGCATATCGACTTATCGACTTCGTGTTGAGCAACCTTGTCAACGCGGGATATCTGCGTATTTGTGTGTTGACGCAATACAAGTCACATTCACTGGACCGCCACATTTCGCAGACGTGGCGGTTGTCCGGTTTCGCGGGTGAGTACATCACTCCGGTCCCGGCCCAGCAGCGGCTCGGGCCGCGCTGGTATACCGGCAGCGCCGACGCAATCCTGCAGTCGCTCAATCTCGTTTACGACGAGGACCCCGAGTACATCGTGGTTTTCGGTGCCGACCACGTGTACCGGATGGATCCGGAACAGATGGTGCAGCATCACATCGAATCCGGGGCAGGGGTGACGGTCGCGGGAATTCGTGTACCGCGAAGCGAGGCTTTTGCTTTCGGCTGCATCGACAGTGACGAGTCCGGACGCATCACCCAGTTCCTCGAGAAGCCCGCCCATCCTCCCGGGACACCGGACGACCCCAACTCGACGTTCGCGTCCATGGGTAACTATGTGTTCACCACCAAGGTGCTCGTGGACGCCATCCGCGCTGATTCCGAGAACTCCGATTCCGACCACGACATGGGCGGCGACATCATTCCCGCCTTGGTCGCGGCGGGTGAGGCGTCGGTCTACGACTTCAAGGACAACGTGGTCCCCGGCGCCACCGATCGAGACCGCGGTTACTGGCGCGACGTCGGTACCCTCGACGCCTTCTACGACGCTCACATGGACCTCGTGTCCGTGCATCCGATCTTCAATCTCTACAACCGTCGCTGGCCCATCCGCGGCGCCACCGAGAACCTCGCGCCCGCCAAGTTCGTGAAGGGCGGACTCGCCCAGGAATCGGTGGTCGGTGCGGGGTCGATCTTGTCCGCGGCAACGGTCCGCAATTCGGTACTCAGCTCCAACGTGATGATCGAGGACGGCGCGACCGTCGAGGGCAGCGTGCTGATGCCGGGTGTGCGCATCGGCAAGGGTGCCGTCGTACGGCGCGCGATCCTCGACAAGAACGTCGTGGTCGGTGACGGCGAAATCATCGGCGTCGACCTCGAACGTGACCGCGAACGGTTCGCCGTCAGTCAGGGTGGCGTCGTCGCCATCGGGAAAGGCGTCTGGATCTAGAGCTTGCTCGCGCAGAGGAGGCCGTCGCCGAGGGGGAGGAGCACTCGAATGAGTCGCTCGTCCTCGGTCACGGCCTTCGCTGCTTCTCGGACCGCAACAGTCGTCGCATCGCGAGCGGAGCTGTCGGCAACACGTCCGTCGGCGAGGGCGTTGTGCAGAACGATGACTCCGCCGGAGCGCAGCAGGCGGACACCTTCGCGGACGTAGTGCGGGTGGTCGATCGCGGCGCAGTCGACGAACACCAGGTCGTAGCCGCCGTCGGCGAGACGGGGAAGGACGTCGAGTGCGCGTCCGTTGATCAGGCGAGTGCGTGCCGGAGCGATTCCACTTTCGCGGAAGGTCAGTTTGGCCGCCCGCTGGTGTTCGGGTTCGCTGTCGATCGTGGTCAGGACGCCGTCGTCGCGCATGCCGTGCAGAAGCCACAGGCTGCTCACGCCGGCTCCGGTGCCCACCTCGACGGCTGTCTTCGCGTCGAGCATTCTCGCGAACATGGCGAGAGTTGCGCCGACGGCGGGCGTCACCGGATGGGCTCCGAGATCCAGCGCTCGATCTCGCGCCGCGGTCAAAATCTCGTCCTCGGAAACTACGTCCTCGACGTGGCGGAGTATCTGTTCGGCGTGGGTCACGCTCATGAGGTTATCGGGCGGTTCGGATTGTCGCTGCAAGGCGCGCAGTCACCAGGATTCTCAGGAATCCCTCAGGCTCCTCATATGGCGTGCACACCGCGATGAGAAAAGGTGTATACATCGCCGGATCGAAGATCGCACGGCGGTATCGATTTCTACCAAGTTGATCTTTCGCAGCTCGGTCATCGGGAACAAATCACAGCATCGGCTGGTTCTCCCGAATATCGCGCATCACGTGATTCGGACAACGCGGTGATCGAACTACGCGATCCCGAGCAGGAGGATCAACTTATTTACCAGGTCAACGACGAGCCTCGCCCTCGAGAGTCGGAAGTTTTGACGACGGAATCGGCTGTGGATTCCGAATTGATCGGCACAGCTGTGTTCGATGCAACTGGTGAGAAGTCCTCCATGCCGTCTTGGGACGAACTCGTGCGTCAGCACGGTGACCGGGTGTACCGCCTGGCCTACCGGTTGTCAGGCGATGCCCAGGACGCCGAGGACTTGACGCAGGACACCTTCATCCGGGTGTTCCGCTCGCTCTCCGACTATCAGCCCGGAACGTTCGAGGGCTGGTTGCACCGCATCACCACCAACCTGTTCCTCGACATGGTTCGCCGACGCAACCGCATCCGTATGGAAGCGCTGCCCGAGGACTACGACCGCGTTCCCTCACCTGGTCCCGACCCCGAGCAGATCTACCATGACGCGCGCCTCGACGCAGGTCTGCAGGCCGCACTGGACTCGCTCGCACCTGAATTTCGTGCAGCTGTTGTGCTCTGTGACATCGAAGGTCTGTCGTACGAGGAAATCGGTGCCACACTGGGAGTGAAGCTCGGAACGGTTCGTAGCCGTATCCATCGTGGGCGACAGGCGATTCGCGATCATCTGGCAGCGCAGCGCGCGGCCGAATCCGAACTCGTCGGTTTCTGACGGTCGGGTTCGAGCTACAGAGCGGGACGTGGTCAATCACCTGGAGGGACGAATGACGGAGGCGCGGGCACATCGCCAGTTCGGTTCGACCGAACATCTGGCCAGCGAGGCAATCGCTGCCTACGTCGACGGAGAGCTCCGGATGCAGGCCTACCTGAGGGCCTCCCATCACATCTCGATCTGCGCCGAGTGCGCAGCAGCCGTCGATGCTCAGCAGCAGGCGCGTGGTGCGCTGCGTCGAAGCGGCGAGATGACGATGCCGTTGTCCCTGGTGGGACTTCTCAGCCAGATTCCCTCGTGCAACAGTCCGACTACCGGACCCAATTCGGAAAACGCCGACAGTTCCGTCGGTAATCAGCCCGCCGGCTTCTCCACCATCAGCAAGAGGTTGTCCCGTCGCTGGCGCAAATGACGCCGCGCGCCTGCTTCCCGGCGCGGATCAGTGATACTGGACGATGTGACTGACGGAAAAAGGGGGCACTCCGGAGTGAGTTCGGATTCTTCGGCAAACGGTTCGGTGGACAGACCGGCAGATGCGCCGGTTCTCGACCCCCGTCCGGTCTATCGACCCCAGATCGATCCGGCCTCGCGCCAGGTGTTCGGTCGGCCGAGTGGAGTCGAAGGCTCGTTCACTCCGGTGGCCGCGCGATCGACCCCGTCCTCCGACGTCGTGATCGGCGCTCCGGACCCGGTGCTGGCCGAGGCATTCGGACGACCAGCAGACGCCACCGAGTCGATCGGCCGCGATCCCGAGGCGTCGACCGACAACGCGCCCGAAGAAGAGCCGCCGAGCGATCCGTGGCGTGATCCGGAATCCGCCGTCTCCCTGGGCAATCCCGCAGAGTCCGAGACGCCGGTGCAGTTGCAGCCCGCCCGGAAGCTCGATGTGCGTGAGGTGTTGTTCGGTCGCAAGGTCGCTCCCTCGGCGCTGGCCGCACTCGCCGGGATGGCGCTCGTCATCGCACTCGTCGGCGGCTTACTCGCCACGGTCATCACCGCCGATCGCAGTTCACTCACCAGCTCACGCGTCACGCTCGTCCAATCCGGCGGCGGCGAACAACCGGAGTCGCAGGTGGCGAAGGTCGCCGACGCGGTACTGCCATCCGTGGTGTCGATTCAGGTTGCCGTCGGTGACCAGGGGAGTACGGGATCGGGTGTGGTCATCTCGGGCGAGGGATACATCGTCACCAACAACCACGTGATCTCCTCTGCCGTTCCGCCCGCTCAGGACGCGAAGATCCAGGTGATCTTCTCCGACGGAACCAAGACCGACGCCCAGATCGTCGGCCGTGACGTCAAGACAGACCTCGCGGTGCTCAAGGTGTCGGCCAACAATCTGACGGTCGCTCAGCTCGGAAAATCCGAGGATGTTCAGGTGGGCGACGACGTCGTCGCCGTCGGCTCACCGCTCGGATTGAGCAAAACCGTCACCCGCGGAATCGTCAGTGCGCTGAATCGGCCTCTGCGGTTGTCGGGTGAAGGCACCGACACCAACGCCGTCATCGACGCCGTCCAGACCGACGCGGCGATCAATCACGGCAACTCCGGTGGGGCGCTCGTCGACGACGAAGCCCGCGTCATCGGTATCAACACGGCAATGCTCAGTGAGTCCGGTGGTTCGGTCGGGCTCGGCTTCGCGATTCCGATCGACACGGTCACCGAGGTGGCGCAGACCATCATCCGCGACGGCAAGGTTCATCACCCAGACATCGGCGTGAATGCCCGCACCGCAGTCAACGACGCGACCAGCGGCGCTGCCGTGGCCAACGTCCGCGACGGCAGCCCCGCTCAACGTGCGGGGATCGTCGAGGGTGACGTCATCGTCAAGGTCGGTGGCCGGCCGGTGACAAGCGCCGACGAATTGGTGGTTGCGGTCAACGCGACGACCGTCGATCAGCCTGTCAACGTTCAGTTGATCCGCGACGGACGGCAGGTCGACATTTCGGTCACGCCGGTGTCGGACTGATCGGACCCTGCGATCTTCCTGTGAGGTTGATCCGGACATGCGCGTACCGAGCGAGCACACAGTAGGCTGACCCTGTGTTTGGCAACATCGGTTGGGGCGAGTTCATGATCCTCCTCGTAGCGGCTCTGGTCATCTTGGGACCTGAGCGGCTTCCTGGTGCGGTCTCCTGGGTCACGAAATCCCTGAGGCAGGTGCGCGAATATGCCTCGGGCGCTTCCAATCAGCTCAAGGAAGAACTAGGCACCGACTTCGAGGATCTGCGTAAACCACTCGCAGATCTGAACAAGCTGCGCGGAATGACGCCGCGCGCTGTGATCACCCAGCACCTCCTCGACGGTGACGACTCCATCTTCACAGGCAACTTCGACAAGAAGCCGCAGAGCGGAGTGCAGGAGCCGAAGACGCTGTCGAAGGACAAGCCACTCACTGCCGGCGAACGTCCTCCCGTGGACTTCGACGCAACCTAGATTCGACACACGAAAGGGCGTCTGCCACCGATCGGTGACAGGCGCCCTTTCGTATGACGGGGTTCTACAGGTTGCGAACCGTGTTGATACCGAGCGACATTCCGGCCAGCCCGCGCTGACGGACGGCCAACTTGTCGGCGATGTCCTTGAGTGCGATGGCGGCGGGTGAGTCGGGGGCGCTGAGGACGATCGGTGTCCCGGCGTCGCCTGCCTCACGGACGGACGGATCCAGCGGGATCTGTCCGAGAAGCGGCACCTTGGCGCCGACGGCCTTCGTGAGGCGATCGGAGACCGTCTGCCCACCGCCTTCGCCGAAGACGTCCATACGGGTGCCGTCGGGAAGTTCGAGCCACGACATGTTCTCGACGACGCCGGCCACACGCTGACGGGTCTGCAGGGCGATGGCGCCCGCGCGCTCGGCGACCTCGGCAGCGGCCTGCTGCGGTGTGGTGACGACCAGGATCTCGGCGCTCGGGATGAGCTGAGCCACCGAGATGGCGATGTCACCGGTGCCGGGCGGCAGATCGAGCAGCAGCACGTCCAGATCGCCCCAGAACACGTCGGCGAGGAACTGCTGAAGCGCGCGGTGAAGCATCGGTCCGCGCCAGACGACGGGAGTGTTGCCCTGGGTGAACTGCGCGATGGAGATCATCTTCACGTCGTGGGCGACGGGCGGCATGATCATGCGCTCGACCTGAGTCGGCTTGGCGTCGGTGCCGAGCATGCGGGGGATCGAGTGACCGTAGATATCTGCGTCGAGTACACCCACGGACAGTCCGCGCGCGGCCATCGCCGCCGCGAGATTGACTGTCACACTGGACTTTCCGACGCCACCCTTGCCGGAAGCCACGGCGTAGACGCGGGTGAGTGAACCCGGCTGGGCGAAGGGGATGACCGGCTCGGCGGAATCGCCGCGAAGCGACTTGCGGAGTTCGGTTCGCTGAGCGTCGTCCATGACGTCGAGTTCGACGCGGATCGCGCCGACTCCGGCGACGTCGGCGACGGCCTTGGTGACGCGTTCGGTGATCTCGGTGCGCATCGGGCAACCGGCGGTCGTGAGATAGATGCCGATGTCGACGCTGTTGTCACTGGAGAGGGTGATCCCCTTGACCATCCCCAGTTCGGTGATGGGTTTGCGGATCTCTGGGTCCAGAACTCGCGCGAGCGCTGAGCGTACGTCGGACTCGGTCAGTACAGACATGACTCCATGGTAAGTCCAGGTAGGTCAGTGGATGCGCGGCAGGTCCGATGCGGCGGGGACGATGCCGGTGGAGTACCCGAGCGACCAGGCCAGAACGTTGGCGACGTAGGCCGCGGAGTTGTTGTAGCGGTGGATCGCGGACGCGACCTGAGTGACGTCCTGCATGTTCAGTCCGCCGTCGCACAGGTACTTGCCGGTGGTCAATGCGGAGTCGAAGAGGTTCTGCGGGTCGGCGATTCCGTCACCGTTGCCGTCGCCGGCGTACTGGTTCCAGGTGGACGGGATGAACTGCATCGGGCCGACTGCACGGTCGTAGACGGTGTCGCCGTCGAGGGCGCCGCCGTCGGTGTCCATGATGACGGCCTGACCGGGCAGGCTGCCGTTGAGCGGCAGACCGATCACGGGCTTGTAGAGGTTGCCGTTCGCGTCGGCGTCCTTACCGTCGTTCGCGTGACCGGATTCGACGCGACCGATACCGGCGAGGAGCGTCCAGTGCATGTTGCAGTTGGGCTTCTCGACGGCGAGGATGCGCTCGGCGTTCTGGTACGCGGCGACGCTCACGCTCGGGATTCCGAGTGCGCCCTCGGCCATGGAGGCGGGGAGCGGGGGAGTCGCTTGCACGGGCGCCAACGGCGCGGGCTCCGGCGCTGCGGCGGGAGCGGGCTCGGCGATTGCTTCGACAGCGGGCAGGATCTGCGCCTGCGGTTCCTGCGTGGCAGGCACAGCGTCGACTGTCTCGGCGGAGCTGGCGTTGAAGAACGGGACCTTGGGAGCGGCGCCGGCCGTGTTGGCTGCGGTGACGAGTCCGATAGGGATGAGTCCGGTGAGCGCGATGACCGAATTTCGACGGATGTGCGAATCTGTCTTCTTGCTGTGCCGACCCACTGTGTATGCCTCCTGAACCTCCGCGAGGAGGTTTTCCGTTCAACTGACGGAGTCGAGGCTACCTGATTTGTTGCGTTTCCGTTATTCAACCGTGATCTAGAAGGGCAGTTTGGGGCATTTGCACTGTTCTTTCGTGATTTTTAGGTTACAGAGCGGGCATGCCGGGCAGGCCCGGGAAGAACGGCACGAATGCCGGTGCGGGGGCTGGGGCGGGCTCCGGCGCAGGAGCCGGTGCCGGTGCCGGTGCCGGCTCAGGCGAGGGGGCGGCGGGCGGCGAAGATTCCGCGGGCGCGGCGTCGGTGGTGGCGGGTGCCGTGGCAGCCACAGCCATGCCTGGGACCGTGCACGGCAGAAGGATGCCGTCCTGCAAGGCGTCGAGGGCTGCGGGGTCCGGAAGGATCACGCACATGTCGTCGGGCCAGCGCCATCCCTCGGCCGTCAGAATCGGCCAGACGAGACCCCGTGAGGTCAGGACGGGGAGCGGGATGACCGGGCCGGGAGCTGCGTTCCGGGCGGCGTTGGGTCCCGGAGTCGGGCCGGCCGGCATTACTCCTGGCGGGATCAGTGCCTGGATCTCGGGTGAGAGCGCAGGCATGTCCGGCAGGCCCGGGAAGAGGGGAGTGGTGGTCGGGGTTGCCGTCGTCGACGCTGATTCCTTGTCGCCGGCCGCCGGATCGGTAGCCGCAGCAGCGGCGAGTACGGCCGAAGCGGCGGAGTCTGCCGAGGCGGCGGCGTTGATCGCCGAGCTGCCGGTGTTGATGCCCGAGGTGTACGGCAGCTGACCGGAAGGAATGACGCCGTTCTTGTAGGCCGTCGACCACATGATCACATTGGCTGCATATGCGGCCGAGTTGTTGTATCGCAGAACAGCTTTGGTCTCCTGGGTGACATCGCGCAGGTTGAGTCCGCCGCTGCAGAGGTACTTCGCTGCCGAGAGTGCCGCATCGAAGACGTTGTTGGGGTCCTTGATTCCGTCTCCGTTGCCGTCGCTGGCATATCCGGCCCAGGTGGCCGGAATGAACTGCATCGGCCCGACGGCGCGGTCGTGAGTGGGGTCGCCGTCGATCGCGCCCTTGTCCGTGTCCCGAATGACTTCGTTGCCGGCCAGCCGTCCGTCGAGGACAGGGCCGAGGATCGGGGTGACCGTTGTACCCACCGACGTCGTCTTGCCGCCGTTGGCGTGACCGGATTCGATGCGGCCGATGCCGGCCAGGAGATGCCAGGGGATTCCGCATCCCGGTGCCTCGGTCATCATCACCAGCTCCGCGGAGCGGTACGCGTTCAGGACGATCTCGGGGATGCCCAGAGAAGTGAGGACGACAGCCGCAGAGTTAGGGGCTGCCGGGGCACCGGCGACCGTATCGCTGGGCGGGGCAGATCTTTGCGTTCGGACGGTGCGGGGCGTCGGGAGGAAGTCGACAGAGTCCGGCTGCGCAATCGAGGCAGCGCCTGCCAATGCGATGGGAACCTGTGACCCTCCGGTCGGTGCGCTTCCGGCAGTGAGGGCCGCTGGACCTGTGACGACGAGCAGTCCCCCCACCAGTGTGGATGCTGCAATCATTCCGCGTACTCGCACGATTCCCCTTTGCTGGCGCTCCCGCTCCGGAGTACCCACCGTGATATCCATATTGCTGTGACTTACGTTACATATCGGTCACGGTGCGTGCAGCAAAACTCAGCGAACGCTCAGCTAGTTGTGACTTTGTTTCGCAGTATTCGAGTCACGGTGCTTCTTCTTCGGGGTCGGTTCGCCGTCGGCAGCAAGGATCGACTTGATCTCCTCGAGCTCCCGTCGCAGGTAGTCGCGGGTGGCAACCTCGCCGACGGCGATGCGCAGAGCTGCGAGTTCACGGGCGAGGAATTCGGTATCCGCCTTGGTTTGCTCGGCGCGTGAGCGATCCTCCTCGAGAGAGACCCGGTCGCGATTCTCCTGACGGTTCTGTGCCAGGAGGATCAGCGGCGCCGCGTAGGCGGCCTGGGTGGAGAAGGCCAGGTTGAGCAGGATGAACGGGTACGGGTCCCACTGCAGAGCCACCGCGAACACGTTGATCAGGATCCAGACGATCACGATGATCGTCTGGATTGCGAGATAACGCCCGGTGCCGAGGAAGCGGGCGATGCGTTCACTGACGCGTCCGACAGCTTCGACGTCGAAATCGAGATTGAACCGGCGGCTTCCGCGAGGCGTTTCCAGTCGTTGCCGTGCGGTCGTGCTCGACGCCCGTTCGCTCATCGGAGTAGTTCCTCGTCGTCGGAGTAATCCTCACGCCAGTCTTCCGGCAGGAGGTGATCGAGCACGTCGTCGACCGTCACGGCTCCGATCAGGTGATTCTCGTCGTCCACGACCGGCCCACACACCAAGTTGTAGGTCGCGAAGTATCGAGTGACCGACGCCAGCGAGTCGTCCGGGGCCAACCTGGGCATGTCGGTGTCGAGTATTCCGCCCACCAGGCTGGCGGGAGGCTCGCGCAGAAGTTTCTGCAAGTGGACGCAGCCGAGGTAGCGTCCGGTCGGAGTCGCGGTAGGCGGACGCACGACGAAGACCATGCTCGACAGGGCCGGAGTGACGTCGTAGTTGCGGGCGCGGGCAAGAGCCTCGGCGACGGTCGTCGAGGCCGTCAGTACCACCGGTTCGGGTGTCATCAGACCGCCGGCGGTGTCCGGGGAGTGCTCGAGCAGGCGTCGAACGGGTTCGGAATCCTGCGGGTCCATCAACTGCAACAGTGATTCGGCTTCGGTCTCGGGCAGCTCGCCCAGCAGGTCGGCGGCGTCGTCAGGATCCATTGCTTCGAGTAGATCGGCGGCACGTTCGACTTCCAGGTGCATCAGCAGGTCGGTCTGATCGTCCGCCGGCAGTTCCTGGACGACGTCGGCGAGGCGTTCGTCGTCGAGTGCCACGGCCAGTTCGTGGCGGCGCTTCTCCGGCAGTTCGCGCATGGCGTTGGCCACGTCGGCGGGTCGCATCCCTTCGTACTGCAGAAGAAGGTGAGCGACGCCCTGGCCGGGGAGCGAGAGGTCGCTCTGAGTGAGGCCGGCGACGTGCTGCCAGTCGACGACGTGAATCGCCGCGCGTCGACCGAGGCGTCCTCGATGGCCGCGAACTGCGACCTTCGAGACGACCCAGTCGCGGGTTCGCGTCGATTCGATCCCGAGGTCGACGACTATCGTGTCGGCGCCGTGAAGCTCTTCGAGTTCCGGGTCGTCCACGCGCACATGCGAATCGAGTACCTGCGCCAGAGCGAGAACCTCGCCCGGACGCTGGTTGAAGCGCCGCAGACTGACGTTGCCCGTGGTCAGGGTGACCGCACTCGGCTCGATAGCGGTCACTCGCAACATCGGGACGAAAATGCGTTTGCGCGTGAACATTTCGATCACCAGACCGAGAACTCGCGGTTGCTGGCGTCCGATGCGGACCGTGATGACGACGTCGCGCACACGACCTATCGATTCGCCGTCCGGGCCGAGGACAACCAGGCCGGCAAGCCTGGCTGCAAATACCTTGCCTGCTGCTGCCATGATTGCAAGGCTAATTCGTCCAGCGTCAAAATCTGCAACGGCGCCACCGAAAATCGAGAAGGGCAGTCCGCAAATGACTTCACGCAACCGTTCCCGTCGATCGGTATTGGCAGTTCCCGGCAGCAGTCGGAAGATGATCGACAAGGCGAAGGGATTGCCCGCCGACGAGATATTCCTCGACCTCGAAGACGCAGTGGCGCCGCTGGCGAAGCAGGCTGCTCGCGAGTCGATCGGCGACGCGTTGGCCGAGGACGGGTGGGGCAAACAGGTCAAGGTCGTCCGGGTCAACGACTGGACCACCGAATGGACGTATGCCGACGTCGTGGAGGTGGTGGGCCGCGCCGGAGCCCATCTCGACGCCATTCTGCTGCCCAAGGTTCCCGACGCGAGTCACGTGCAGGCGCTCGATTTGCTGTTGACGCAGGTCGAGAAAGCCAATGGTCTCGAGGTCGGCAGAATCGGAATCGAACCGCAGATCGAGAACGCGATCGGATTGACCAACATCGACGCGATCGCCACCGCGAGCCCCCGTGTCGAAGCGCTCGTGTTCGGTCCGGCCGATTTCATGGCGAGCCTGAACATGCGAACTCTGGTGGTCGGCGAGCAACCGGACGGTTACGACCGCGGTGATGCTTATCACCACATTCTGATGACCATCTTGATGGCCGCACGGGCACACGGAGTCCAGGCGATCGACGGGCCGTACCTGCAGATCCGCGACGTCGAGGCCTTCACTCGTTCGGCGGCGCGAACGGCAGCGCTCGGCTTCGACGGCAAATGGGTACTGCATCCCACGCAGATCGAGGCGGCCAACGAGGTGTTCAGTCCGCGCCAATCCGATTACGACCGTGCGGAACTCATCCTGGACGCGTACGCATTCCACACCTCGGCCGCCGGGGGAGGGCGGGGCGCCGTCATGCTCGACGACGAGATGATCGACGAGGCGAGTCGCAAGATGGCACTGGTGATTTCGGCCAAGGGGCGCGCCGCGGGGATGACGCGCACGTCGGAATTCACGCCACCCGAACACGCCTGACGCTGGTATAGCCGAACGAATCAGGTCTGTAAAGGGCACAATAGGGGTAGATGTACTTGCGTCATCCACGTGGATGACGTGCCCGAAAAGAGGAGCGCAGCCAGCCATGTCCAATCCGCTCGGTCAATCGTCGAATGGGTCGCGCCGTGGAGCGTTGCCGACACCGCCTTCGGGATGGCCCATCGGGTCGTACCCCACCTACGCCGAAGCGCAGCGCGCAGTCGATTACCTCTCCGATCAAGAATTCCCGGTTCAGGACGTCACGATCGTCGGCGTGAACCTGATGCAGGTCGAGCGAGTCCTCGGTCGGTTGACGTGGGCCAAGGTGATCGGTGGCGGCATCGTCTCCGGTGCCTGGCTCGGTGTGTTCTTCGGCCTGGTGCTCGGAATCGTCACCGGTGGCTTCCTCGCCCCGCTGATCGCGGGCATCGTGGGCGGCATCATCTTCGGTGTCATCTCCACGACCATCCCGTACGCCGCGACGCGGGGGCAGCGGGACTTTGCCTCCACGATGCAGTTGGTCGCCGGACGCTACGACGTACTGTGCGAGCCCAAGACGGCGGAGTCGGCGCGCGACCTTCTTGCCAAGCTCGCCATCTGACATTCTTGCTCGTGCTGCCAACTTGTGTGATCTCGGTTACTTTATGTACACGCGGGCGGGGTAACACTCACCTTCCCGTGACCGTTTGCCGGACAAGGAAATAGGTCCCTTCTCCGGCAAAAGTGCCGATGTGTGGTGCGTCGGCCAGCCGTAACGACTGCGCCGTCTCGCCGCCCGAGGAGGACGGCTGTGCAGAACAAGAGATCGCGGGCGGGGCAGAACGAGAGATCGCGGGCGGGGCAGAAAAAGAAATACAGGGTGGGGCTGCTCGGCGCGGCAACCTTGTTGTTGGCGCCCTTGCTCAGTGCGTGTGGATCAGACAGCCACGACGGGGTGGTGCTTTCCTTCTACACCGCCGCCGACGGCGCCGAGCAGTATGCGGAAGCCGCCGCCAATTGTTCGGCGGTCTCGAACGGCGCGTACCGGGTCGAGCAGAAAACTCTGCCCAAGGGTGCTGACGACCAGCGACTTCAATTGGCCCGGCGTCTGACCGGCAACGACAAGTCACTCGATCTGATGACGCTCGACGTCGTGTGGACTGCCGAATTCGCCGAAGCCGGTTGGGCATTGCCGCTTCCTGCCGACGTCGCGGCCGAGGTGAGCGACGGGACTCTCGAGGGCCCGCTGGAGTCGGCCAAGTGGCAGGACCAGCTCTACGCGGCGCCGCTAAACACCAACACCCAATTGCTCTGGTATCGAAAGGATTTGATGCCGGACGGCCAACCGCCCCAAACCTGGGATCAGATGATCGACATCTCCGAAGGTCTGGCTGCGGAGGGACGACCCAGCTGGATCGGCGTGCAGGGCAAGCAGTACGAAGGATTGATGGTCTGGTTCAACACGCTTCTCGCCAGTGCGGGCGGATCGGTGGTGGGGCCGGACGGAACCACGGTGACGGTCGCCGACGGTGATGCTGCCCAACAGGCACTGACCGTCATGAAGCGCGTCGCCACCGCGAAGGGCGCGGATCCCTCGATTTCGCAGGGGGACGAAGCGTCGTCGCGCCTGGGAATGGAGAGCGGTAAGTCCGCCTTCCAGGTCAATTGGCCGTTCGTGCTTCCCGGCATCATGGAGAACGCCGAGAAGGGCGATCTTCCGTACATCGACGACAAGGGCAACGTCACCAGCCAAAACACCGGAAATACGGTGCTGACGGTGAACGGAGAACGGAATTTCCTTGCCGCTCCCTATCCTTCGGTGATCGAAGGCAAACCGGCCGAGGTCACGATCGGCGGATTCAACGTAGCGGTGGCCAAGACCAGTCAGCATCCGGACCTCGCTTTCGAAGCGCTCACCTGCCTGCGCAACGAGGAGAATCAGCGCAACAACGCCGTCGCCGGTGGTGTCCCGCCGACGCTCGAGAGCCTGTACGACGATCCGGCCTTCCAGGAGGCGTACCCGGCGTGGCGTGAGGTTCGCGACAGCTTGGACACCGCGTCGGTTCGTCCCGTTTCTCCTGCCTACCAGAGTATTTCGACGCTCATCACTGCCACGCTCAACCCTGTGGGAAACATCGATCCGGAATCGACCGTGAACGATCTTGCCGAGCAGGTACGCAAGGCAGTCAATTCCGAGGGGCTGATTCCGTGACGATCGACAGCGAAAACTCGGGAGCTGCAACGGCAGTCGCCGACCCCTCGCCGGAGCCGAAGCACTCCAAGAAGTCGAAGATGTCGGACGGAAAGGCGGCCGAGCGTCGACTCGGCCTGTGGTTGGTGGCGCCGGCCGCGATACTCATGATCGCAGTGACCGCGTATCCCGTGGTCTACGCAGTGTGGCTGAGTTTGCAGAGGTACGACCTGCGCTTCCCGGGCCAACGAAAGTTCGTGTGGTTCGACAATTACGTATCGGTGCTGACCGACGGCTACTGGTGGCAGGCGTTTGCCGTGACGACGTCGATCACCGTCGTCTCGGTCGTCATCGAGTTCGTCCTGGGCCTGACCATCGCGCTGGTGATGCACCGGACGATCGTGGGTAAGGGCCTCGTCCGCACTGTAGTGCTCATCCCGTACGGCATCGTCACCGTCGCTGCGGCGTACAGCTGGTACTACGCGTGGACGCCGGGTACCGGTTACCTCGCCAACCTGCTGCCCGACGGCAGTGCACCGCTCACCGACCAGATCCCGTCGCTCGCGATCATCGTCCTTGCCGAGGTGTGGAAGACGACGCCGTTCATGGCGCTGCTCCTGCTCGCCGGTTTGGCTTTGGTTCCGGACGACCTCCTCAAGGCGGCTCAGGTCGACGGCGCCGGTGCGTGGACTCGCTTGGTGCGCATCATCCTTCCGCTGATGAAGCCCGCCATCCTCGTCGCACTGCTCTTCCGCACGCTCGACGCGTTCCGCATCTTCGACAACATCTACGTGCTGACGAAGGGAGCGAACGACACCGGGTCGGTGTCGATCCTGGGTTACGACAACCTGTTCAAGGCGTTCAACCTGGGCATCGGATCGGCGATCAGTGTGCTGATCTTCGTGTGTGTGGCCCTGATCGCGTTCGTCTTCATCAAACTTTTCGGTGCCTCGGCTCCCGGATCCGATACGGAAGGACGCTGACATGACCGTGACTCCCAGACTCAAGATCAGCTGGTCCGTGGTCAACCTTCTGGTCTTGCTGTACGCGTTGGTTCCTGTTCTGTGGATCGCCAGCCTGTCCTTCAAACCTGCCGGAACCATCAAGGACGGCAAGTTCATTCCGGAGAAGTGGACCCTGGACAACTACCGAGGGATCTTCGACACCAGCGCCTTCACCAGTGCACTGATCAACTCCATCGGCATCGGACTCATCTCGACGGTCATCGCCGTGGTGATCGGAACGATGGCGGCGTACGCCATTGCCCGCCTGGATTTTCCGGGCAAGAAGGTGCTCGTGGCCGTTGCCCTGCTGATCGCGATGTTCCCGCAGATTTCGTTGGTGAGCCCGCTGTTCGACATCGAACGACGCCTCGGACTCTTCGACACCTGGGCTGGACTCATTTTGCCGTACATCACCTTTGCGTTGCCGTTGGCGATCTACACGCTCTCGGCGTTCTTCAAGGAGATCCCGTGGGAGCTCGAGAAGGCGGCGCAGATGGACGGCGCGACGCCCGGGCAGGCGTTTCGGAAGGTGGTAGCTCCGCTCGCCGCGCCCGGCATCGTCACCGCGGGCATTCTGGTGTTCATCTTCTGCTGGAACGATCTGTTGTTCGCGATTTCGCTGACGTCGACCGAACGTTCCATCACCGCCCCTGCGGCCATCGCGAACTTCACCGGCGCTTCACAATTCGAGGAGCCCACCGGGTCCATCGCCGCGGCCGCAATGGTCATCACCATTCCGATCATCATCTTTGTTCTGTTCTTCCAACGTCGTATCGTGGCCGGGCTTACTTCCGGCGCAGTGAAGGGATAAGCCTGTGGCCGAGATCGTGCTGGACAAGGTGACCAAGCTGTACCCGGACGGAGCCAAGGCGGTCAGTGATGTCGACATCACCATCGCCGACGGAGAATTCATCATTCTCGTGGGCCCGTCCGGTTGTGGAAAATCCACGACCCTCAACATGATTGCCGGGCTGGAAGACATTTCGACCGGTGAGCTGAGGATTGCGGGTGAGCGTGTCAACGAACGCGCCCCCAAGGACCGCGACATCGCGATGGTGTTCCAGTCGTATGCGCTGTATCCGCACATGACGGTGCGCCAGAACATCGCGTTCCCACTGACATTGGCGAAGATGTCCAAGGACGAGATCAATGCCAAGGTCGACGACGCAGCGCGGGTACTGGACCTCACCCAGCATCTCGATCGCAAACCGGCGAACCTGTCGGGTGGTCAGCGTCAGCGTGTCGCGATGGGACGCGCAATCGTTCGCAGCCCGAAGGCGTTTCTCATGGACGAGCCGCTTTCCAACCTGGACGCCAAACTGCGCGTGCAGATGAGGACGGAGATCGCCCGCCTACAGCAGCGACTCGGTACGACAACGATTTACGTGACCCACGACCAGACCGAGGCGATGACGCTCGGCGATCGGGTGGTCGTGCTGCGCGGCGGCATTGTGCAACAGATCGGTGCGCCGCAGGAACTCTACGATCGTCCGAACAATCTGTTCGTGGCGGGGTTCATCGGGTCCCCGTCCATGAACTTCTTCCCCGGGCAGTTGACTGCGGAGGGTGTGAGCACGCCGATCGGTGACGTTCGCCTACCAGCGGCGGCGCAGTCGAAGATTTCGGGCAGTGGATCGGGTAAAGACGTGGTGGTCGGGATCAGGCCGGAACATTTCGAGGATGTCGCACTGGTCGATGCCGCGCAGGCGCCGCACGGCGGGACGTTCACTGTCGACGTCGACGTGTTGGAGTCGATGGGTTCGGACAAGTACGCGTATTTCCTTGCCGGTGGTCCTGCCGTCAATTCTCGTGAACTCGAGGAACTCGCCGCAGATTCGGGAACGGCCGTCGCTGGTGGCGGTCAACTGGTTGCCAGGCTCTCGTCCGAGTCCACGGTGGCCCAGGGCAGGTCGATCGATCTGTGGTTCGACCCCGCCAAGATCGCGGTGTTCGACGGCGGTACGGGAGCCAATCTGCTGCTGTGAACCTCTACCCGGGCAAGGTGACCGAATACGTCGCGGCCCAGGGGAGCGGTACCTGTTCCGGGCCCGGCGCGGCGTCGGTCGGCTCGGGCAGGGGGATCAGCAGGCCGAACTGTTCGTGATGGGTCGTGGCCGGGGCGGCTTGTGCTGTCCCGGTCACCACTGCTATCGGTGCGGCGGCCAGGGCGCCGGCGACGGCAAATCGAGTGGCGATGCGACGCTTACCTGCTCGGGTCCGAATCATGGTCTCTCCGGTGAAAATCATGGTCTCTCCTGTGAGAACTGTGTGGGGGATGAACCTGCCTTTCACGGTATTGCGGGTTGATTGTGAAATCTCGTGTGCGAAGCTCATTCACAGGGAACTGGGATGGGCGGCACAGGAGGACAGATGAACGGATCCTCGGTACGAACCGAACACCTACCCGGCGGCCCGGACCTCGAACGGATACTGCGCGAACATGCATACCGTGGTGCGTACCTCCAGTTGGCGGTGCGCGGCGCTCTGGTGCTGTTCATCGCCCTGACATTGATATTCGTCCCGCCCATGAACGACGCGGGATGGTGTTTTGCCATCCTGGGCGCGTACGCCCTCTGGTCGGCAGCGGTGGCTTTGTGGATCCGCAGGGGCGGCACCGGCCCGGTGACGATGATCTGGCTCGGGTTGTTCGTCGACCTCGCTGTGCTCGCAACTTTGACACTGCTGACCGGTCTCGCAGCCGAGCAGAGTTGGACCGCCGACATCTTGAGCAACGGGCTCTTCGTCATTCCGGTCCTGGCGTGTACACAACTGCGAACCGACGTGTGTGTCGGCGTCGTGGCCTGCACGATCGGTGTGTTCTTTGCTTCCAGTTGGGCAACGATGACTTCGAACTCCGAGCCGTGGCCGTCGATCCTGTTGAGCACCATGGCCTTGGGCGGAGTGGGAGCCGGCGCCGTCGGGTTGACTCGGATTCAGAGATCACGCGTCCTGACCATCGGACAACTCGTCGGGCATCGCACGAGCCTTCTTGCCGAGCTCATGGGGCTCGAGCAGCGTGAGCGCACGGAACTGTCGGAGCAATTACACGACGGTGCGCTGCAGTACGTCCTCGCGGCGCGGATGGATCTCGACGAATTGGCAGACAGCGCGGAGCCTGTCGCCTTGGCGCGTGCCGCGAAAGCGCTCGGTGAAGCGACAACGCTGTTGAGATCCTCCGTCTCGGAGTTGCATCCCACTGTCCTTGTTCACGTGGGTCTTGCCCGCGCAATCGGGGACCTCGCGCGATCGGCGCAGGGCCGCGGCGGAGTAGTGGTCGACGTCGACACTTCGGGCTGGAACGACGATCTGCGCACGTCCGCGGACGACGTTCTGTTCGGCGCCGCACGAGAGCTGCTGGCCAACGTCGTCAAACATGCCGGTGCGCACAGTGTTCGGATCGAGCTCGCACGACTGGACCACCGTGCGGTGCTGGTGGTCTCGGACGACGGTCGGGGGATCAGCGCCGATCGGATTGCCGAACGACGAGCTGCCGGCCACATAGGGCTGCTCTCGCACGAGCTGCGGGCGGTTGCCGCGGGCGGCTCGTTCTCGGTCGGGCCGGGTGAAGAGTCCGGAACCCTCGCGCGAGTCGAGATACCGTTCCAGATCGTCACCGAATTCGACCACGATCGCTGAGGAATTGTCGATGACGCTGATCACCGATCGCGAGCTCAACCTGGCGACACTGGCGAGGCAACTCCTCCTGCGGCGCGCCGAGGTCAGCGCCTTGGATGCGATCGAGCACCTGGCAGGTCTGCAAGCGCAAGCGCCGACGCCTCCCTATCTGGCACTGTGGGCGCGGCTGAAGAACTTTGCGGCAGAAGACCTCTCCACCCTTGTGGAGAAGCGCCAGGTGGTGCGGCTGGTTGCCATGCGGGGCACGGTCTTTGCCCTCTCTGCCGCGGATGCGGGCCGCTTCCGGGCCACGGTTCAGACGATCATGGAACGCGATCTCCACACCAACAGCACTCAGCGTGCGGCGCTCACCGGGTTGGATCTCGACGCTCTCGCGCAGGCGGGACGGGACCTGGTAGCGGACGGGCCGCTTACCCAAATGCAGATGAGGCCTCTACTGGCGGAGCGTTTTCCCGGCCACGCGCCAGAAGGGTTGGCACATGGAGTTCGCGGACTGTTGCCGATGGTGCAGGTTCCGCCGCGAGGGTTGTGGGGACAATCCGGCGCACCGGCGCTGACGACGTTGGAGAATTGGCTGGGCGCAGAAGTGGATTCGATTCCGGTGCCCGACACACTGGTGCTGCGTTACCTGGCCGCGTTCGGCCCCGCGAGCGTGAAGGACGCCCAAGCGTGGTCGGGTCTGACCAGACTCGCCGAAGTATTCGAGCGGCTACGACCCGGCTTGGTCACCTTTGTCAACGAGAATGGGGCCGAGGTGTTCGACCTGCCGGACGCGCCACGACCGACCTCCGGAACACCCCCGGTTCGCATACTTGCACCGTTCGACAACATCTTGCTCTCGCACGCCGACCGCTCTCGAATCATGGACGAGCAGTACCGAACTCGCGTCTTCACCGTGAACGGCATCATCAAGCCCGCCATCCTGGTGCGCGGGAAGGTGGTGGGATTTGCGACGGTGACGCCGGAAAAGGAGACGGTCGAGTTGGGTGCGACTCTGTTTGCGCAGCAACCGAAGACCGCCCTCGCGTCTATCGAGAAAGAAGCGCGTTCGTTGCTGACGTTCATGCACCCGAAGATCCCGAACCGCGAGGTTCACTTCACTGTATCTACGTAGCGGGCTTGTGCTTTCGGGGTGCTCGGTCGCGCAGTTCGGCCACGATCTCGTCGTTCCACATGTGGCGCCGCACCAACCGGTACCGCTCCCGTGCGATCCACAGGTACGCCTCGGCATCGGTGTGCTCGGGCAACATGTCGGCGCCCCGCAGCATTCGCACGACGGGGAGAAACTCCTCACCGAACCAGCGGCGGGCGACGGTGTCCCGGCCGAGAAACTCACCCTTCTCCTGCATGAGGCGAAAACCCCAGGCCTCCACGCACTCACTGAGTTCGGCGTACTCCCACGGGTCCGTGACTTGTACGGCTTCGCGTTGAGAGCCCTGCAGCGGAACGCGGGTGAGGAAGAGGCGGCGATGGTCCTTGATGAGCAGATCGGCGCGCTGAGTGATGCCTTCCGGTGAGATACGCGTGATGATCTCGGTGACGTACGCATCGATTGTCTTCTGGTGCATCGCACACGCAATGGACACTCGGTGGTGTCCGTCGATCACGAAGTGCATGGAGCCGACGCGATACAACTGGACAGGTGGAACCGATTCGCCGCGTCGTTGAGCCACGGCAAGCCGTTCCCAACGCGCACGAGAGTGAGTTGACGTCGGCCGGAAGTACCTGTCGAAATCACCTGTGCGGTCGACACTTCCGACGATCGATTCGATGGTGACGACCTGCAGACCCAGAGACTTCTCGCCGACCTTGCCGAGAGCGGCGACAACCTCGTCGAACGGCAGGATCGCGTTGACGTCGTCCGGTTCGCGTCGTAGCCAACTGACCAGACGTGCCACGTCGGCGCGTCGACGCTGACGAGCAAAGTCGTTTTCCGCGTCGGCTGTGGGAAAACCGGTGTCACGAGCCATGTCGGCGCCTCACGATCGTCGGCGGAGTACCTGGGGAAATCTCCATCAGCGTGAAGCCGACGGTATTGAGCACGATAGTCCGGCCCACCTCCAGATCGAGAGGTGTTCGCCCGTGCGGATGGATGTGGCCGTGAATCATGACCGTCGGATCGAGGTTGTGAATCAACGGCGTGAAGCATTCGAACCCTCGATGTGGTCGATCCTCGGCGTCGCCGACGCCACGGGCGGGGCTGTGGGTGAGCAGCACATCCACGCCCGCCCGGCTGCCGGAAAGCCGCGATTGCCAGGCGTTTCGCCAGGTGAGCGAGCGAGCGCGTCGGCTCTGCTGGCGCTCGGACCACTGATTGGGGCCGGTGTTGTATCGGATGGAACCGCCGAGGCCCGCGATTCGCAGACCGGCGACGGTCACGATGCGTCCGTCGGCGTTGACCGCGCCGGTGGGCCCTGGCCACTGCGCGGGCATGCCCGCCCGCATCCAACCCGATTTCTTGTTCGAGTATCCGGACAGATCGACGTCGTGGTTCCCGGGAACGAACACGCAAGGCGCGTTCAGTTGATCCGACAGGTACTCCAGATAGGCAAACGGCAGATCGCCCGCACCGAGGATCACGTCGACTCCGAGCGAACGAACCTGACTGCTCCACAGGTATTCGACGGTCTCGTCGCTGACAGCAAGAACGGAGACCATTTCGACGACGCTACCGCCAGCGCGAGGTATCTGCGCTGCGAACCTCGAGGGCACGGTGTTTAGATGGACGAGTGTCAGACAGCGTCGTATCTTCCGTCCGGGCCCATCTCGTCAGCAGCATCGAGGGGCCGGAGCCCGCCGCTGCCTCGGTGACGTTCCTGGGCGTCGAACCGCTGGACGTGCTGCGTTTCGAATCACCCGACGGCCTGGTCCGCTACATCACCCTCGGTTGCTCGCGTCATCCGATGGGCGACCCCAACGAACTGGTCGCAGACCCCACGCGCGGACCCCGCGCCGAGTTGGTGCTCACCCTGCGCGGAGGAACGGGTATCGCGTCGGGTGTGGCCAGGACTCTCGCTGTGCTGGCTGCCGCACCCTCCGTCGAAGGCGTCGTGCTGCTCGAAGACGCGCTGCTGGACCTGGGCGAGCCGCTCTGGAAGGACACCGCGTTCACGGCGGTGCTTCTCGGTGACAGCGGGATCGAAGACCTGACGCTGCCGGAGCCGTTCGATCCGGTGCGCTTCCTCGGCGTGGTCCCCCTCACCGGTACCGAAGCCGCCTGGGTGCGTCTGCGCGGCGCAGAGGCGCTGCGGGAAGCGTGGACCGAGGCGGGGATCGACATCCGCGATCCGCACCGTTCCGCCGCCTCGCTCTAGCTGCGCTGGCGCTTCGTCCGTCAGATCATTCGGCGTGCACGAGGATGTCTGCCAAGTTCTCGAGACTTACCCGAACCGTCCGTGAAAATGCTTTCGTGACGATCGGGTCGGCCATCTTGCCGAATACGCCGCCGAGTCCGCTTTCGCTGTCGAGTCGGTAGGTGACCCGTGTGCCGTCACCGACTTCTTCGCAGGTTGTGGTTTGCGAGAAGCTGACCGGACTTTCGACGGACGTGGATTTCGACGATCTCGGTGGGTCGTACTCGGTGAATTCGGATGTCCACTCGAGACGCTTGCCCAGAATTCGCGAGACGCCGTGCCAGCGGCTTCCCACGCCCATCGGGCCGTCGGTGATCTGTTTGCATTCGACCATCGAGTTTTCCCAGTTGGGCCAATTCTCGGCGACGGACAGGTACTCCCAGACGTCTTTGGGTGGCAACGCGATCTCTACGGATTGCTCGACTGTAGGCATGGTTGTTCCTCCACTACTCCTTGGGCCTGAATTTTCTTGTCGCAAAATGGATTTCGGGAACGGAATGAAAATGCGTACCCATATCCATTGTCCGCCTGCGACGGTGGCAAGTACAGGGAGTCAGTAGGAGTTGTTCACAGCCAGTTGTTGCGACGGAAGAGAAAGAACAAGCCGACGCATACCGAAGCGATGAGAAACAGGATGGACTGATAGCCGTATTTGTAGCCGAGTTCCGGCATGTTCTCGAAGTTCATTCCGTAAATTCCGGCAACGCCGGTCGGCACGGCGGCGATGGCGACCCACGCGGAGATCTTGCGCATGTCGGTGTTTTGCTGCACCGCGATCTTCGCCAGCGCGGCATCGACCAGAGAGCTCAACACCTCGTCGTATTCCGAGATGCGTTCGGACACGATCGTGTGGTGATCCCGGACGTCACGAAAGTACCGGCGGATCTCCTTCGGGACGAGACCGCCCGCGGGCTGGGTGAGTTGGAGCAGTGGCAATCCGAGTGGAGTGACCGAGCGTCGTAGTTCCACGATTTCACGTTTGAGCAGGTAGATGTGCTCGACCGCAACGGTGTTTCGCGGGTTGAATACCAACTCTTCCATGCTGTCGACGTCCTGTTCGACCAGCTGAATGACGGAGAGATAGCTGTCGACGACGTGGTCGGTAATCGCGTGCAACACCGCGAACGGGCCCATGGTGAGGCGCTCGGGATTCTGCTCGAGTGACTTGCGCACGCTCGCCAGTTCGGAGTGATCCCCGTGGCGGACGGTCACCACGAAGTCGGGACCGACGAACACCATGATCTCACCGGTTTCGACGATCTCGCTCGCCGTGGCCACGGACTCGTGCGGAACGTAGACGACCGTGCGCAGCACCAGGAACATGACGTCGTCGTAGCGTTCGAGTTTCGGACGCTCGTGTGCATGAACGGCGTCCTCGACCATCAGCTCGTGCAGTCCGAAAGTTGCTGCGACATCTTGCATCTGACCTTCGTCGGGTGCATGCATTCCCACCCAGACGAACGCGTTGTCGCGACTACGAACCTCGGCCAACGCAGCGCGGTGCGTGTATTTGCCCGGCAACCGCACGCCGTCCACGTAGACCGCGCAGTCGACGATCGCGCGTGCAGCAGGAACGGGGATCTTGGGCGCATCAGCTTGCGTCGATTTGCCGTTCGACCAATTCGGCAGTGACGGCATGGTTGGCACGCTCGCTCCTTCTCGGTCTGTAATGCAGTGGAACGGCAGGGGAACGGCACTACAGCGACACCTGATCGAATTGCGCTGCCGCTGCGGCGTAATCGTACGTCAGCTTCCGGCTCGCCCACCGGAGCGCGATGAAGTTGCCGATTGCTGACACACTGGAACAGTGCGAATAGACCTTCACACCCACTCCAACGCATCGGACGGCACCGACACCCCGGCTGCCCTCATGCGCGCCGCAGCCGACGCCGGACTCGACGTCGTCGCCATCACCGATCACGACACGACTTCGGGCTGGGCAGAGGCCGCGCACGCCTTACCGGCCGGCGTCGCCCTGGTTCGTGGGATGGAGATGTCGTGCGAAGGTCGAGGTGAGCGCGGTTGGCCCGTGGCTGTTCATCTGCTGGCGTACCTGTTCGATCCGACGCACCCCGAATTCGCCAAAGAACGTGAGCGACTGCGCGCCGAACGCGTCGAACGCATCCGCGTGATGACGACGATGATGGCGCGTGACGGTCTGCCTGTCGATCCCGATCAGATCCTCGCCGACGCCGGTCCGTCTGTCGGACGCCCGCACGTCGCAGCGGCCCTGATGCGAGCCGGCGTGGTGTCGAGCATCAGCGAAGCCTTCTCCGACCTGTTGTCCAGTCGCGGGCGGTACGACGTGCCCAAGTACGACACTCCGCTCGAGTACGCCGTCGAACTGGTGGCAGCGGCCGGGGGAGTGACCGTCCTTGCGCATGGACGGGCCCGTTCGCGCGGCGGATTGCTTGCGCTCGACCACATCCGCGATCTGGCCGATTTGGGTCTCGGGGGTCTCGAAGTCGATCACCCGGACCATCGCAGCGACGATCGTGACGTCCTGCGCCGCCTGGCTGTCGACCTCGGTTTGGCAGTCACCGGATCCTCTGACTACCACGGCGAGAACAAGACGATCGGACTCGGCGACGAGCTCACGGACGAAGCCGAGTTCGACAAACTCGTCTCGGCTGCCACCGGCGTGGAGGTACTGGGGCGCTGATGCTCGACACCACGCTCTACCTCACCGTGTTCATCACGCTGTTCGTGATCATGGACCCGCCCGGAGTCATCCCGGTGTTCTTGTCACTCGTCGGACGTAAAAGTCGTGAAGATCGCAATCGAGCGGCATGGCAGGCCCCCGCCGTCTCCCTGGCGGTCATCTCGGTCTTTGCCATCGGCGGTCAGGCGATCCTCAACTACCTCCACATCGGCATTCCGGCGTTGCAGGGCGCCGGCGGACTACTCCTGCTTCTCATCGCACTCGAACTGCTGACCGGCAAGGCCTCCAACCGTCCGCAGGGAGCCGACGACGTCAACGTCGCACTCGTTCCTCTGGGAACGCCGATGATGGCCGGTCCCGGTGCGATAGCGGCCGTCATCGTCTTTGTCGCCCAGGCCGACGGTGAAGCGGCGTCGTATCTGGCGATCGCGTTGGCGATTCTGTCCATCCACCTCGTGCTGTTCGTGGTCCTGCGCTTCTCGACCGCACTGATCCGGATACTGGGCGAGGGTGGCATCAGTCTGCTGGCACGCATCGCCGGTCTTCTGCTCGCCGCCATCGCGGTTCAACTCATTGCGGAATCAGTCCGCGGATTCGTCGCGGGAGCGTAAGAGATGACATACGACGACAGGTACAACCGGAACGACAGGCACGAGGACGACTACCAGTACCAGGAATATCAGGACCATCAGTACGAAGACGATTACGACTATCCCGCCGACAAACGACAATGGCTGCTGGTCCGCGCTCTACGCGCCCTGAGTGGCACCGTGGCGGCCGGAATCGTGGTCTTGACACTCGTGATCATCGGTTCGGCATATCTGGGCGGCAACCGCGGATTCCCGGGTCCGGGAACAACGTCGATCACCGCGCACATTGCGGCCTCGGTGGTTGCTCTCGCCGCGCAGATCTGGTGCGACCGCAGGCGGGGTATCGCGGCGGTTGCCGGATCGGTGGTCGTGCTCGTGGTGGCGGGGCTGTTGTTGGTGACGCAGTGGTGGGGATGACACGGTGGGGATGACACGGTGGGGATGACACGGTGGGGATGACGGTTCGGTTTCGAGTGTGGTGAGGAATCCGACCGCTTGGAGGATTTGATTGTGATCCGACTCTGGTGGCAAACTGGAGTTACTTCGAGGCGGCGCCACAGCCCGGCCCCGAAGTGCAGGTTTCGTCAGAATCTCTCCCGGAACCTAGATTGCATGGATACGCCAGGGCTCACCCGCCCCACACCATGACGCTTCGGATGTATTGCGGCCCACTTTCTCGCGCACGCCGAATGCTCTTCTTCTCAGTAGTCGTTCGCGGAAGAAATGATCTCTGACCGTTGTGAACGTGATTTTTGCACCGGTCCGAAGGATTACTTCCCAGTAACCCAGCCCCGAATGAGGCTGGACTAATCAGGAGTGTCATCGTGTCCCTCGTGACTGAAGCCATCAACGTACCCAAGGTCGAGCTGACCGACGAAGAAATCTTTGCCGCTCACGTCGGTGGCAAGCTCTCGGTCGAGACCACCGCGCCGCTCGATACGCAGCGCGCCCTCTCGATCGCCTACACACCGGGTGTTGCTCAGGTGAGCCGCGCCATCGCTGCAGACGAAACCCTCGCCGATCGATACACCTGGACCAACCGACTTGTCGTCGTGGTCAGTGACGGCACCGCGGTTCTCGGACTCGGCGACATCGGCCCCCGCGCGTCGCTGCCCGTCATGGAGGGCAAATCGGCACTGTTCAAGAACTTCGCCGGACTGAACTCCATTCCGCTGGTTCTCGATACCAAGGATCCCGACGAGATCGTCGAGACGCTCATCCGTCTGCGTCCGAGCTTCGGCGCGGTCAACCTCGAGGACATCTCGGCGCCGCGTTGCTTCGAGATCGAGAAGCGCGTCATCGAAGCTCTCGACTGCCCTGTCATGCACGACGATCAGCACGGAACCGCGATCGTGGTCCTCGCGGCGCTCAAGGGCGCAGTGAAGGTCCAGAGCCGCGACATCACCGCACTCAAGGTCGTCATCTCCGGCGCCGGTGCTGCTGGTGTTGCCTGCGCGAACATCCTGCTCGCCGCGGGAATCGCCGACGTCATCGTGCTGGACTCGAAGGGCATCATCTCGGGTGAGCGCAGTGACCTCAACGAGGTGAAGGCAGAACTCGCGGCCCGCACCAATCCGCGCGACCTGCACGGTGGTGCCATCGAGGCGCTCGAAGGTGCCGACGTCTTCCTCGGTGTCTCGGCGGGCAAGATCCCCGAGGAGCTCATCGCTTCGATGGCTCCCGAGTCGATCGTATTCGCACTCTCCAACCCGGACCCGGAGATTCACCCCGAAACCGCGTCGAAGTACGCGGCGATCGTGGCGACGGGCCGTAGCGATTTCCCGAACCAGATCAACAACGTTCTCGCCTTCCCCGGTGTCTTCAAGGGCGCGCTCGACGCCGGCGCCCGTCGCATCACCGAAGGTATGAAGCTCGCTGCCGCCGAGGCAATCCTGTCGGTGGTCGGCGACGAGTTGGCAGCGGACAAAATCGTCCCCAGCCCACTCGACCCTCGCGTGGCACCCGCAGTAGCGGAAGCCGTCGCGGCCGCAGCGCATGCTGAGGGCGTGACCAGCTAAGAGGGACTACGAAAGCCCCGATCGGAACCCGCACACAAGGTTCCGATCGGGGCTTTTTCGTGGGTATCCGAGCTACAGACGGGCGAGGTCGGGTGTTCGACGCAGCCTGCCGGTACCGGGAACAGAAGCCCAGACGACCAGTGCCAGTAAACCGTCGACGACAAGAGCCACAACCGCGACCAGGATTGCGCCGACGACCACGCGGTCGTACTTGTAGAGCGCGAGACCGTCGAAGATGTAGCGGCCGAGGCCACCGAGGTTGACGTAGGCGGCGACGGTCGCTGTGGCTATCACCTGCAGCGTCGCGTTGCGCAGGCCGCCGAGAATCAGCGGGAGCGCGTTGGGAATCTCGACTCGGAAGAGCACCTGGAGCTCGGTCATGCCCATCGCCCGCGCGGCCTCGACGACGCCACGGTCGACGCTGGCGATTCCGGCGTACGTGCCGGCGAGGAGCGGAGGAATGCCGAGGATCACGAGCGCGAGAATCGGCGGCATGACTCCGAGTCCCATGAGCAGAACGAGGAAGGTCAGCAGGCCGAGTGTGGGCAGTGACCGCAGTGCGTTGACCAGACTGACGACCACGATCTCACCGCGGCGCAGATGCCCGATGAGCAATCCGATCGGCACCGCGATCACGGCCGAAAGTGCCACGGCCAGAACGCTGTACCACAGGTGCTGGAGAATGCGGGTGCCGATTCCGGTGTCGCCGCTCCAGTTTCCGGGATCGACGATGAAGTCCCAGGCTCCGGTGAAGATGCTCATACGGGTTCCCCCTCGGCGGACAGGACGGCCGGAACCTTCGACGAGCGCGACGTCCTGGTCCACGGGGTCAGGAATCGGCCGATCAGATACAGGATCAGATCGAGCGCCAGTGCCAGTACGACGATCGCGATGATGCCGGCAACGATCTGATCCGGGTAGTCACGGTCGTAGCCCTGTTTGAACAGAACTCCCAGGCCGCCGATTCCGATCAGTGATCCGACCGAAACCAACGAAATGTTGGTAACGGCAATAACTCTGATGTTCGCGATCATCACCGGCAGCGCCAACGGCAACTCGACAGTCAGGGCGCGTCGTAGTGGCGTGAACCCGACGGCGGTGGAGGCGTCGATGACGTTGTCCGGCACCGAGTCGAGTGCTTCGGGCACAGCCCGGATGAGCAGTGCCGTCGCGTACACGCTGAGTGCGATCACCACGTTGAGCGGATCAAGGGTCTTGAGACCGAACAACTGGGGGATTGTCACGAACAGCGCGAGCGACGGAATCGTGAACGCGATGCTCGCCAGGGTCAACGTGATTCGGCGCAGCCACCGGACGTTGCGGATCGCTGTTCCTACCGGCACGGCAATCAGGAGACCGATCAGCAAGGGCAGCAGCGCCAGATACAGATGGGTCTTCGAGTAGTCCACGACCGTCGAGAAATTGTCGATGAGCCAGCGCATGCCGCTACGCCCCGAATCCCTCGGTGAAGGCGACTCGGTTGCGTTCCTCGTCCTCGCGTCGACGCTGATCTGCCAATTTCGCAACGACTTCGGAACCGAGGATCCCGCCGATGACCGAACCCTCGCCGTCGACCGCAACGCCGATACCGGAAGGCGACGAGATTGCCGCGTCGAGTGCTTGACGGAGATCGCCGCCGGGGGAGAACAGCGAACCACCGGCCGACGTCGACTGAGCAAGGGTGCGTCCCGAGCGAAGACCCTCGACGCCGGTCACGTCGATCCATCCCTGGGGGCTTCCGCTGTCCGTGACCACGAGAACCCATTCGCCCAATTCGAGACGCAGAGCCTTCAATTCGTTCTCGACGGCCGTACGGACCGGGTGAAGAGGAACCTCGTCGGCAGCGCGGAACGACAATCCCCGATAGCCGCGATCGCGTCCGACGAAACCGGCGACAAAATCTGTTGCCGGAGCGGCCAACACGTCGCGAGGCGCCGCCACCTGCTGAAGACGCCCACCGGGACCGAAGACGGCAATGTGATCACCGAGTTTGACTGCTTCGTCGATATCGTGGGTGACAAAGACGATCGTCTTCTTCAGTTCGCTTTGCAGACGGAGCATTTCGGTCTGCAAATCCTCACGCACCACAGGATCGACGGCACTGAAGGGCTCGTCCATCAACAGGATCGGCGGATCGGCTGCCAAAGCGCGGGCAACTCCCACACGTTGCTGCTGCCCACCCGAGAGTTGCCCGGGATAGCGAGTGGCAAGTGAAATGTCCAGTCCGACTCGTTCGAGCACACCCAACGCGGCTTTACGGGCGGCGCGGCGGGACTCACCGCGCAGCACCGGAACCGTTGCGACGTTGTCGATCACGGTGCGGTGGGGAAGCAGGCCGGCATTCTGAATGACATACCCGATGCCGAGGCGCAGTTTCACCGCGTCGGTCTGGGCGATGTCACGACCGTCGACGAAGATCCTGCCCGACGTCGGTGTGATCATCCGGTTGATCATGCGCATCGACGTCGTCTTGCCGCACCCGGACGGCCCCACGAACACCGTGAACGACTCGGCCTCGATGGTGAGATCGAGACGGTCGACGGCGGTGGTGCCGTCCGGATACTGCTTGGTGACACCCTCGAAGGTGATCACGTGACTACGAGACCGGCTTGTCGAGGCCCTGCGCCGTCACCCACGCCTTGGCCGCCGCTGCCGGCTCCGTCTTGGTGTCGCCGGACACCTGGACGTTGAGTGCCAACAATTCTTCGGTGGTGAGCTTAGCGGACACCGCATCGAGGACCGTCTTCAACTTGTCGGAAGACTTCGACGCACGCAGCACCGGCACCACGTTCTGAGCCGGGAAATTGTTCTTCGGGTCTTCGAGAACCACGAAGTTGTTTTCCGGGATGGAGGCCGACGTCGTGAAGATGTTTGCCGCGGTGATGTCACCGGACGAGAGAGCCTTCACGGTTGCCGGTCCACCGCCGTCGGCGATCGGAACGAAGTTGGCAGCCGAGATGTCGAGGCCGTAGTTGGACTTCAAACCGGGCAATCCGGCTGGACGTTCCTGGAACTCGGCCGGAGCACCGAACTTGACCTCGGCGGAATGCGGAGCCAGATCGGCGATCGTCTTCAGGTTCCACTTGTCCGCGGTTTCCTTGGTGACGACGACGGCGTCCTTGTCCTCGGCGGACGCGGGCGTCGCAATCGCCAATTCCGACCCGAGAGCTGCGGGAAGGGCAGCGAGGACGTCAGTGGAGCTGGTAGCTGTGCTGTCGGGATCCAAGTACTGCAGGAGGTTTCCCGTGTAATCCGGAATGACGCTGATGGACCCGTCCTTGAGCGCCGGAATGTACGCCTCACGGCTGCCGACGTTGAACGACGTGGACACATCGAACCCGTTGACACGCAGTGCTTCGGCGTAGATGTTGGCGATCGTCTCGGATTCGGTGAAGTTGGCGGAGCCGACGACGACCGAGTTGGGATCGCTGTTGGAGTCACCGTCGCTGCTACCGCACGCTGTGAGCGCAGTGAGAGAGACGACAGTTGCCGCGGCTACGAGCCAACGGTTGGAACGAAATCGTGAGGTGCGCATGAGCGTCCTTCCGGTTTTTCGGGCGTCCCGTGTTTCGGGCGTCGGAAACCATCCCCTTGTGGCGAAGCCACCCGAGTGGCTTCGACGGCGCCGCCACCGAGTGGCTGCGTCAGGACTGGTTACCGCGCATCGCCCGACAAGTGTAACGATAGGTACCGACATGGCACGGTTTTCGATCCATGGGATTGGATGTGAGGATTTCGGTGATGAGCACGCGTACGAAGTATTCGACTGTTGTTGCAGCACTGATGGTCCTGCCGATTCTCAGCGGATGCGCAAACGGTGATTCGGTGGTAGAGGGCGCCGAAGCGGAGTCTCGTGACCAGATCGTGGTGGCCGCTGACGCATCGGTGGAGAGTTCGGTGTTGGCCGAGGTGTATTCGACGGTGCTCTCCTCCTCCGGCCTGTCGGCTCGCGTCGAATCGCTGGGAGGGGGCCGGAACCAATCCCTCGAGGCTCTGGACGCTGCGAGGGTCACGTTGGTGCCCGAGTTCACCGGCGCGCTGCTCGATCACTACGACCCGTCCGCCCCGGCTCGCAGGGCGGACGACGTCTTCGAAGCCTTGAGTCGCTCTCTGCCTGAGGGTCTTTCGGTCTCCGACTACGCGATGGCCGAAGACCGCGCGGTCGTTGCGCTGGACACCGCATACGCACAGTCGTTGGGAGCGAAGACAATCGAAGCCTTTGCCCCTTCGTGCGCCGCGGCGACGCCGCTCGTCTCTGCGAGATTCGTCGAGGACGGGGCGGTGGAGCAGTTGGCGGAGGGCGCCGAGTGTGTCTTCGCCGGCATCGATCAGGCAACACCGGCGGACGTGCGCGGTGCGCAAGTATTCGGAACCACGACGCTGTCAGCCCTGGCGCAGTCCGATGCCGTCACGGTGCTCGCTGATTCGAATCACGTTCTGGCCGCACAGAATGTTGTTCCGCTCTTTCGAACGGGCGCACTCGGAGATTCGGCGATCAAGGCACTCAGCGTCGTTGCCGGTGAACTGTCCACCACCGACCTCGCTGCGATGATCGATCAGGTGCGGACCGGCAAGGCGTCAGCCTCGGACGTTGCCCGCACCTGGTGGGACACCCGTCAGTAACAGGAACGGAGTGGGGCACCCGTCAGTAACAGGAACGGAGTGGGACACCCGTCAGTAACAGGAACGGAGTGGGACACCCGTCAGTGAGAGCTCGATCCCACCGCTGAACTCGAATCATCCTTGGCACGAATCAGTTTCGATGCGATGAAGCGGCCCAGATCGGTGACGGCGTCTGCTGCTTCCTTGACCAGTGACGCCTGTGCGTGGGCCACGTGCCACAGTCTTGCGTACTCGACCAGGGACACATCGACGCCGGCAGCGGAGAGCTTGTCGGTGAACGTCATGATCTGCGGATAGAGAACTTCTTCGGAACCGACGTGAATCCTGGTGGGCGGCAACCCGTCGAGCTTGCCGTGCATCGGTGCGTAGCCCGGATCTGTGCGATCGCCGCCGGCAAGGTAAGCGTCGGCGGCATCGAAGGACCAGGCCGTGTTGACCACCAGGTCGGCCTTCTTGGTGGCACCCCGATCGCCGGGATCGACCCACGGTGAGATCAGTGCAAGCGCACCCGGGGTCACACCGTGACGTTCGATCAGACGCAGAGCGGTCGCGGCGGCCAAACCGCCACCGGCCGAATCGCCCGCGATGGCAACGCGGTCTTCGGAATAGTCGAACTCGGTCACCAACTGCATGAAGGCGGAGACCGCGTCGTCGAGAGCAGCGGGATACGGGTTCTCCGGTGCGAGACGGTAGTCCAAGGTGAAGACCGCACTGGACGATTCACGCGCGAGATGCGCTGCGAGAGAACGGTGGGTGGCCAGTGAGCCAAGCGTGTACGCCCCGCCGTGTAGGTACAGAACTGCGGTGGGGCGCTCGGTTGCGCCGACGGTGATCTTCTCCGCCGGTCTGCAGGCGAGCTCCAGCGGGCGCACGACGGCGCCCGCTGGAACCTGCTGGAGTGGTGCCCCGGCCTCGAGCAACAGACGCTGAATCCGGTACGGCAGTCGCGAGTTGAAAGCCAGACGGAAGTACGGCTTCAACAAGAATGCGACCACGGGCAGCGGAAGGGTGAACGTGCTCACCGGCAGGGCTCCTGACTCTGAAAAATCTCAGCTGGACTTGGGCATCATTCGGCCGGCGACAATCGAGACGATGCGCTGGTAGCCCGATCCTACGAGGCGAACCCAGGCGTCGAGTGCTATTGCGTCCATGCCGATGAGAACGCGCGGCTTGCTCTTGCGAACGCCGTTGACGATCGTCTTGGCGGCGTCCTCCGGAGTGGTACGCGCGAGCTTGCGGTCGAAGAACTCGGAGAAGACCGCAAGATCTTCGCCCGGGCCTGCGGTGGCGTTGCGTGCGATGGCCGTCTTGATTCCGCCCGGGTGCACACAGGTCACCTTCACCGGGTGCTTGGCGATCAGCATTTCCTGGCGAAGCGACTCGGTGAAGCCGCGAACGGCGAATTTAGCCGAGTTGTAGGCGCTCTGACCCGGCATCGACAGCAGACCGAAGAGGCTCGACACGTTCACGATGTGCCCGTCGCCGGATGCGATGACGTGGGGGAGGAATGCCTTGGTGCCGTTGACAACTCCCCAGAAGTCGACGTCCATGACGCGCTCGAAGTCTTTGAACTCGGACTTCTCGAAGGTGCCGTGGTACGCGATTCCGGCGTTGTTGTAGATCTGGTTGACCTTGCCGAAATGGGCGACAACCGCGTCTGCGTACTCGAGAACCGCTTCGCGCTGGGTGACGTCGAGATGGTCCGACTTCACCTCGGCGCCGATGGCCTCCACCAGACGCTTCGTCTCGGCCAGACCCACGGTGTCCACGTCGGAGATTGCCAACTTGGCGCCCTGGCCGGCCAGGTTCAGTGCGAGTGCGCGACCGATGCCCGATCCCGCTCCGGTGATGACTACGACCTTGCCTGCAAAATCACTCATTGTGCTACTGCCTTCTCGTCGTCGAGGTCGATCTGTGAAGTGGTCGCGGTGCCGACGGCGCCGAGATCCGACGTGGCGACGCTGCGGTATGCCGCGAGGTCGAAATGCTTGGTGGCATTGCGGAACTGGAAGGTGAAGCCCGGCCACAGGGTCGTGTTGTTTCCGTGCTTGTCCATGTACCAGCTGGCGCAACCGCCGTTGTTCCACACGCTCTTGGACATAGCTGCCTGCAGGTCCTTGTTGTACTTGTCCTGCTTGTCCTTGCGCACCTCGATGGTGCCGATGTCGTACTTGTCGATGGTGGCGATCGCGTCGACCAAGTAGTTGATCTGCGACTCGATCATGAAGACCATCGACGAATGTCCGAGGCCGGTGTTGGGTCCGACGAGGAAGAACATGTTGGGGAAGTTGGCAACTGCCGCGCCCTTGTATCCCTGCATGCCGGTCTTTTCGAAGACCTCGGCGAGCGAACGCCCGTCCTTGCCGAAGATTCCCGCGAAGGTGGGGGAGTCGGTGACGTGGAAACCGGTCGCCACAACGATGGCATCGATCTCACGCGTGGTGCCGGTCTTCGAGACGATCCCGTTGGCGGTGACCTCCTCGATGCCTTCGGTCACCAGATCGACATTGTCCTGGGCGAGGGTGGGGAAGTAGTTGTTCGAGATCAGCATGCGCTTGCAGCCGATCTGGAAGTTGGGCATGACCTTCTTACGGAGGTCCTTGTCCTTGATCTGAGCCTTCAGGTGACGCTCGGCGGCGAACTGCAGCGGCTTCATGAACACCGGCGCCTTGGCCAGGCCGACGACCTGCGTCTCGCGCATCCAGTAGATGCCGGTACGGCACAGCTTCTGGAAGCCGGGAAGGTACTTGAATGCGAGGTGCTCGATCTTGGTGTACTCGCGGTCTGCACGGGGCAGGATCCACGGCGCGGTGCGCTGGTACACGTCGAGATGTGCGACCTTTTTGCCGATGGCGGGCACGATCTGGATGGCGGAGGCGCCGGTTCCGATGACGGCCACGCGCTTGCCGGTCAGATCGGCGTCATGGTTCCAACGCGAGGAGTGGAAGATCTCGCCCTTGAAGGCGTCGATGCCCTTGATGTCCGGAAGTGAAGGCTCACACAGTGCGCCGACGGCCGAGACCACGATCTTTGCGACAAATTCGCCCTTGTTGGTGCTGATGTGCCACCGAGCGGATGCCTCGTCCCAGCGGGCGGAGAGTACGTCGCAGCCGAAGATGTGCTTGTCGAGCACCTTGTGGCGGTTGGCCACCGACTGGATGTACTTGTAGATCTCGGGCTGAGTGGAGAAGGAGCGTGTCCACTCCGGGTTGAGTGCAAAAGAGTACGAGTACAAATGCGACGGCACGTCACACGCGGCGCCCGGGTAGCTGTTGTCACGCCAGGTTCCGCCGACGTCGTTGCCGCGCTCGAGAACGACGTAGTCGGTGATGCCGGCCTGTGCCAGTTTGATCGCCGCACCGAGACCGGCGAAACCACTGCCGATGATCAGTGTGCCGACGTGGCGAGTATCCGCGGCAGGTGCTGAGGTATCTGTAACTGGAAGACTCATGTAGGGAACGATATGCCTTTATTGAGTCACGGTCAATAGCTTATTGACGAATATTCAGTAGTCTATTGGGCATGGACGCAGTAAAGCGAACGCGACTCGACCCTGCGCAACGCCGAGCTCAACTGATCGACCTCGGCGCACGCATGCTGGCCGAACGGCCGCTCGAACAGATTTCCGTCGAGGACATCGCCGATCAGGCGGGAGTATCTCGTGGGCTTCTGTTCCACTACTTCGCGTCGAAAAGCGAGTTCCATCTGGCGATCGTCCGACACAGCAGTGAACAGATGCTCCAGCGCACCGAGCCGAGTGAATCGGACGATCCGATGCTCACCCTCCGCTCGGTCCTGGCGTCGTACGTCGACTACGTGACCGAGAACCGCAATACCTACGTCTCACTGCTCCGCGGGACCGCCAGCGGGGATCCGCAGATGCGTGAGGTGTTCGAGCAGACCCGCGACATCATGGCGAAGAGGACCCTCGATCAGCTCCCGAAGATCGGCCTGACGCGAACGCCTCAGGTGGAGTTGGCCGTTCGCGGTTGGATCGCGTTTGTCGAGGAAGCCACCATCAGTTGGCTGCGCGCGCCTGCCATCACCCGCGAGGAACTGATCGACCTGACGGTTCAGTCGTTGCCCGCGTTGGCACTGGCCGCCGTCGGCTTCGATGCCGGACCGGATCTGGGTCTACTGCAATCGAATTGATCGCAGCAGAGAAAGGCCGGGCCCCACACTCCTTGCGGAATGTGGGCCCGGCCCTTGTTAAATTACTGAGATCAGTTGGTCGGCAGGAATGCCACTGTTCAGTTGGTGGGCAGGAACGCCTCGTCCAAGATCTCCTGCTGCTCCACCGCGTGGACCTTGCTCGATCCCGAGGAGGGAGCGGACATCGGACGACGCGAGATGCGCTTGATGCCGGTCAAGGTCTCCGGCAGAAGATCCGGCAGTGCCAGTCCGAGGAACGGCCACGCACCCTGGTTCGCGGGCTCTTCCTGGACCCAACGGAACTGATCCGCATTCGGGTAACGGTCCAGGGTCTCCTTGAGGCGACGCTTCGGCACGGGGTAGAGCTGCTCCATGCGCACGATGGCGATGTCGTCGCGCTCGTCCTTGTGCTTCTTCGCCAGGAGCTCCCAGTACAGCTTGCCGCTGACCAGCAGAACCCGCTTGACCGATTCGCGGGCGCTTTCGCCGCTCTCGAATGCAGGCTCCTCGAAGACCGAACGGAACTTGCCCGTCGTGAAGTCCTCGACGTTGCTGACTGCAGCCTTGTTGCGCAGCATCGACTTGGGCGTGAAGACCACCAACGGACGGCGGATGCCGTCGAGGTGATGGCGACGCAGCAGGTGGAAGTAGCTGGCCGGAGTCGACGGAACCGCGACGGTCATCGAGCCTTCGGCGCACAGCTGAAGGAAACGCTCGATACGGCCGGAGGTGTGGTCCGGACCCTGACCCTCGTGACCGTGCGGCAGGAGCAGCACGACGTCCGAGAGCTGACCCCACTTGGCCTCGCCCGAAGAGATGAACTCGTCGATGATGGTCTGCGCGCCGTTGACGAAGTCACCGAACTGCGCTTCCCACAGGACGAGGGCGTCGGGGTTGCCGACCGAGTAGCCGTACTCGAAGCCCAGGCCTGCGTACTCGGTGAGTGCGGAGTCGTAGACCATGAACTTGCCGCCGTTTTCGGCGTCTGCCGCGATCTTGGCGATCGGGCTGTACTCGTTGCCGGTCTTGCGGTCGATGAGAACCGAGTGGCGCTGCGTGAACGTTCCTCGCTTGGAGTCCTGACCCGCGAGGCGGATCAAAGCACCCTGCTCGGCCAACGAGCCGAACGCGAGCAACTCGGCGAACGCCCAGTCGACGTGTCCGTCACGAGCCATCTCGCGACGCTTCTCGGCAACCGGCTTGACGCGCGGGTGCACGGTGAAGCCCTCGGGGACGTTGACGAACGCGTCGCCGATGCGCTCGAGAACCTCGGGAGCGACAGCCGTCGTGAGGCGGGCCGGCGGAGTCTGGTCGAGTTCGACGGACTCGGACGGTTCGGGCTGGAACTTCTCGAGCTCACGGACCTCGTTGAAGACCCGTTCGAGCTGGCCCTGGTAGTCGCGAAGTGCGTCTTCGGCTTCCTTGAGCGAGATGTCACCGCGACCGATGAGGGACTCGGTGTAGCTCTTACGAACGCTGCGCTTGGTGTCGATGACGTCGTACATGGCCGGCTGGGTCATCGACGGGTCGTCGCCCTCGTTGTGACCGCGACGGCGGTAGCAGATGAGGTCGATGACGACGTCCTTGCCGAACTTCTCACGGAAGTCGACGGCCAGTTGAGCAACCCAGACGCAAGCCTCGGGGTCGTCGCCGTTGACGTGGAAGACCGGTGCGGCGATCATCTTCGCGACGTCGGTGCAGTACTCGGACGAACGTGAATGTTCCGGAGCGGTGGTGAAGCCGACCTGGTTGTTCACGACGATGTGCACGGTGCCGCCGGTGCGGTAACCGCGCAGCAGCGAGAGGTTGAGCGTCTCCGCGACAACACCCTGACCGGCGAATGCAGCGTCGCCGTGCAGCATGAGCGGCAGGACGGTGAAGCCTTCTTCGCCCTTGTCGAGGATGTCCTGCTTGGCGCGAACCAGGCCTTCGAGAACCGGGTCGACGGCCTCGAGGTGCGACGGGTTTGCGGTCAGTGAGACAGCGATGTCGTTGTCACCGAACATCTGGATGTACGTTCCGCTGGCACCCAAGTGGTACTTCACGTCACCGGAGCCGTGAGCGGCTGCCGGGTTCATGTTGCCCTCGAACTCCGTGAAGATCTTGGAGTACGGCTTGCCGACGATGTTGGCCAGCACGTTGAGTCGGCCACGGTGCGGCATACCGATGACAACCTCGTCGAGCTGGTGCTCGGCGGCCTGGTCGATCACGGCGTCCATCATCGGGATGACGGCTTCGGCGCCCTCGAGCGAGAAGCGCTTCTGGCCGACGTACTTGGTCTGCAGGAACGTCTCGAAGGCCTCGGCGGCGTTGAGCTTGCTCAGGATGTACTTCTGCTGAGCGACCGAAGGCTTGGCGTGATGGCCCTCGACGCGGTCCTGGATCCACTGACGCTGATCCGTTTCGAGGATGTGCGTGTACTCGACGCCGACGTGGCGGCAGTACGCGTCGCGCAGCACGCTCAACACGTCGCGCAGCTTCATCTTCTCTTGGCCGTGGAAGCCGCCGACCTTGAACTCGCGGTCCAGATCCCACAACGTCAGGCCGTGGCTGATGACGTCGAGGTCGGGGTGGCTGTGGAACTTGTCCTTGACGAACTGCAACGGGTCCGTGTCGGCCATGAGGTGGCCGCGGTCACGGTATGCAGCGATCAGTTCGAGAACACGGGTGTTCTTGTCGACGGCGCCTTCCGGCACGTCCTTGCGCCAACGCACCGGCTCGTACGGGTTGCCGAGCGCGTGGAAGATCTCGTCGTAGAACTCGTCGCTGATCAGCAGGTTGTGGATCGTGCGCAGGAAATCGCCCGACTCGGCACCCTGGATGATGCGGTGATCGTAGGTCGAGGTGAGGGTCATCAGCTTGCCGACGCCCATCTCGGCCAGCTTCTCGTCGCTGGCGCCCTGGAACTCGGCGGGGTATTCCATCGCGCCGGCGCCGATGATGGCGCCCTGACCCTTCATCAGGCGGGGAACGGAGTGAACCGTGCCGATGCCGCCCGGGTTGGTCAGCGAGATGGTGACGCCGGTGAAGTCTTCGCCGGTGAGCTTGCCTTCACGGGCGCGTCGGACGATGTCCTCGTATGCCGCGTGGAACTGGACGAAGTTCATCGACTCGGTGTTCCGGATGGCGGCAACTACCAGTGAGCGGTTGCCGTCCTTGCCGGGAAGGTCGATCGCGAGTCCGAGATTGGTGTGCTCGGGCGTGACCGCGTTCGGCTTGCCGTCGATTTCGGCGAAGTGCCGGTTCATGTTGGGGAACGCGTTGACTGCCTGGATGATCGCGTAACCCAGGAGGTGGGTGAACGAGATCTTGCCGCCACGAGTACGTGCGAGGTGGTTGTTGATGACGATGCGGTTGTCGAACATCAGCTTCGCGGGGATGGCACGCACGCTGGTTGCTGTCGGAATCTCGAGCGAGAGCGACATGTTCTTGACGACCGCTGCTGCGGCGCCGCGGAGAACCTTGGTTTCCTCGGCTCCGCCGGCGGGAGCGGGCTTCGCGGGAGCGGCCGCGGGCTTGGCTGCTGCAGGCTTGGCTGGGGCGGCCTTCGCGGCGGGCGCTGCCGTCTTCGCGGGGGCCGGTGCGGCAGCCTTGGCGGGCGGCGCAGGAGGTGCGGTCTTGGGGGCGGGAGGCGTGGCCTTGGGAGCAGCAGGCGGAGCTACAACAGCGGCGGGTGCAGCCGCGTTGCCGTTCGAGGCAGTCCCGTTTCCACCTCCCGTGTTCGCCGAGTCCGGCGAGTAATCGGTCAAGAATTCGTGCCAACTGGGATCCACGGACGACGGATCGTCCTGGAAGCGTTGGTACATCTCGTCAACCAGCCACTGGTTCTGTCCGAATTGGGATGTAGAACTGCTGCTCACGGCAGGTGTTCGCCTCGTTTCTATTTCGGTACCCGATCAGAGCGCCTATATATGTGAGATTAGCCCGAGCGTGTGACGAGCAATTGTGCGGCACACAATTTGTGAGCTGTCTCACGGAAGTCCGTGATCTTGCGATCGCGCACTACCTCTCGGCGGTACAAATCCGTGCCGACTGTCACGCGACGGGGTTGCCTTCGATGACAGTTCTCGACGTCAGATTATTCCCCTCACGCGCCTGCGATGCATCCCAGAGTCCCGAGTAGTGACCACCGGCATACCGCAGAACATCGTGCGGGCCGTATTCAACGATACGTCCCCGGTCAACTACGACAACGAGGTCCGCTCGGGCAGCTGTCGCGAGGCGGTGAGCTACGACGACGGAAGTCCGTTTCCGGGTGACCGACCGACTTGCTTCGAGCACCATTCGTTCGGTCGCGGGATCGAGCGTCGCGGTCGCCTCGTCGAGGAGCAGAAGGTCCGGGTCGACCAGTTCGGCACGGGCCAATGCGATGAGTTGGCGTTGGCCCGCCGAGAGCCCCTGGCCGCGCTCGCCGACGGGATGATTCATGCCTCCACGCATGTCGGCTATCGAATTCAGTGCGCCGACGGAACGCGCTGCTTCCTCGATCTCCGCGTGCGACGCCGACGGCCTGCCGTACGCGATGTTGTCGGCGACCGTGCCGGTGAACAGATGGGCTTCTTGTGGGACCACGCCGAGGCGACGTCGGTACTGCGAGAGGTGGAAGTTCCGGATGTCGGTTCCGTCCACGTCGACCGACCCGGACGTCGGGTCGTAGAAGCGGGCGAGCAACTTCACCACCGTCGACTTCCCGGCACCGGTTCTGCCGACGAGGGCAACCGTCGTGCCCGGCGGAATCTGCAGATCGAAATCGGAGAGGGCGTCGACGTCCGCACCCGAGTACCGGAACCCGACCCCGTCGAGATGGACGGCGCCGTCGAGCCGTCCGGAGATCGCGATCAGATCCTCGCTGTCGGCTGTTTCGATCGAACTCCGAGTACGCAGAAGGTCGCCGATTCGTTGCAATCCGACGTTTGCCTGTTGGTAACCATCGAACACTTGTGAGAGTTGCTGAATCGGTCCGAACAGCAGGCCGAGGTAGAGCACGAAAGCGATCAGTACGCCGGGTGACGTCGACCCGTTGGCGATCTGGTGCGCGCCGACGAACACCACTGCGGCCAACGCGAGGTCGGACAGGAACGAGATGAACGGGAAGTAGATCGAAATGGCTCGCTGCGACCGCATCCGCGATCGGCGGTAGCTTTCGGAGCGTTCTGCGAACCTACGCGCCGCACCTTCTTCGCGGCGGTAGGCCTGAGCCGCTCGCAGACCGGCGATGTTCTCCTGGAAGTCGGCATTGACGAGCGAGATCCGTTCGCGGGACTGGCTGTAGGCAACCGAGGAGATCTTGCGGAAGATCACGGTCGCAACCACGAGCGGTGGGATGACGGCCAGCGCCACCAGTCCGAGCGTCACGTCGGTCGCCAGGAGTGCGATCGAAATGCCGCCGACGGTCAGGACGCTCACGATCGCCGTCGACATGCCGGTTTGGATGAACGACGACAGCGCGTCGACGTCGGTGGTCATGCGCGTCATGATGCGCCCGGACAATTCACGTTCGTAGTAGTCCAGGCCCAGGCGCTGCAGGTGTGCATAGCTGCGCACGCGGAGCCCGAACAACACGCGTTCGCCGGCCCGGGCGGTGAGCACCGTCATGACCGCGACGACGACCCAGTCCGCGGCGACCAGGAGGGCGCCGAATGCCGTCGCTATCCAGAGCGTGCTGCTGTCCGCGGTCACGACTCCGTGGTCGATCGCGTATCTGACGAGGGAGGGAAATGCGATCGCCGCTGCGGAGTCCAGGGCAAGGCACACGACAACCGCCAGTAGAACCCAGCGGACCGGCGTCAAGATCTGTCGGAGTGAGAACTGTGGATTCGATTCGCGCAGGCTCTCAGGAGCGATTCCGGGGTCTTCGCGTGCGGGTGGGAGAGCATCGACTGCTGCCCGCAGGGACGGCGTCACCGCGATTCCGCTGAGCGCTCCGGCCATCGGTCCGCCCGCACCCTGCGCCGAAGCGGTAGTGCTGTCGGCTTCGGATTCCGGTGCCTGCGGCCACAACTGCTCGGTTGTCGGCTCGCTGCGGTCACGTCCGAAAGCATCGGAGTCGACGTCGTCGAGTTCGGCCGGTAGTTCCGGCGGCGAGGAGAACAGGGCACGAAAGAGCGGACATCGCGCTTCCAGTTCGTCCACGGTTCCGGAGTCGATGATCCGTCCGCCGTCGAGAACCGCGACCCGGTCTGCGAGCGTCAGGGTGGACCGCCGGTGAGCGAGGATGAGCGTGGTCTGGCGCCGTCTGGCCCGGAACGCGTCGAAGATCGCGGCTTCGGTAGCCGCATCGACTGCGGAGGTCGCGTCGTCGAGGACCAGGATCCGTGGGTCGACGAGGAGGGCTCGGGCAAGTGCGATGCGCTGACGCTGGCCGCCCGACAGCGTCAGACCCCGTTCACCGACAACGGTGTCGTATCCGTCCGGGAGTGCCTCGATGAACGAATCTGCCTGTGCCAGTGCTGCTGCGTCGCGGATGTCCTCGTCGGAGGCGTCCTCGCGGCCAAGTGCGATGTTGGCGGCAATGGTGTCCGAGAACAGGAAGGGCTCGTCGAAGACGAGGCTGACGGCGGCACGAAGCTGCTCACTGCGCAGTTCGCCGATGGGGAACGTCTCGCCGGCGGTATCGACTGTCACCGCACCCGAAGTCGGTGCGTAGAACCGGGGGAGAAGCAAGGACAACGCGGTCTTGCCCGACGCGGCCGGCCCCACGACGGCGACGGTCTCGCCCGGTTCTATGCGGAGGTTCAGCCCGGTCAGGACGTCGCGTTCGGTGTCGAATCCGAATGCCACGTCGTCGAAGGTGACGCCGAGAGGACCGTCGGGCAGGTCCACCGGATGGTCTGGATCGGCGATGTCCGGCTGAGCGTTGATGACGTCGTAGACACGCTCGACAGCGGCGCGCGCCAGCTGCGCCATGACGATGACCGACGACAGAGTTCGGGTGACTCCGGTCATCGTCACGATGTAGGTGGCGAACGCGAGAAACGTTCCCACGGTGATCTTGTCGTGCAGTGCGAGATACCCGCCGAGAGCGATCACTCCCACCTGCCCGAGCTGGGGCAAGGCGGCCATGGTCGGCGCGAATTTCGCGTTCAACCACGCGGCGCGGAGACGCTCCGAATACAACGTGCGGCTGTGCTTTTCGAGTTGGTCGACGGCTCGTTGTTCCTGCCCGAATCCCTTGACGACGCGCACGCCCGTGACGGTTTCCTCGACATGTTGGGCGAGGTCGGCGGCCCGCTGCTGCGCCGACCATGTTGCGGCGAAGAGCATCGGTCGCATCAGGAACACCACCAGCCCTACTGCGGGGATGACGGCGACAGCGACGAGAGTCAACAGCGGCGAGAGCCACGCCATGATGCCGATCGCGAGCACGAATTGCAGGAGCGCACCCGCGGACATCGGCACCATCGCGAGCAAACCCTGGACGAGTTGTAAATCGGTGATGGACCGGGATACCACCTGGCCTGTGCGGATCTGATCCTGCCCGCGTCCATCGAGGCGTTGCAGCGAGCCGAGCAAGGCGAGCCGCAAGTCGTGTTGAACATCGAGCGAGAGTCGGCCGGCAAGCATCCGTCGGCCGTACTGGCACGCGAAGCGGACGACCGCGAGCAGCGCGATCGCCAGCGCGACGAACCCGATCACCTTGCCTGGGTTCTCCTGGCTTGCGGCGTCGAGCGCATAGCGGGTCAGAAGAGGAAACGAGATGTCGATCGCCGAAGCGATGACGGTCACCAGAAGCGCGCCGATGGCAACTCTTCGGTGCAACCAGCATGCGTGCGCCAAGCGGCGGATCCAGCCCGGAGCTCGATCGACCTCTCCAGCTACCGGACTGTCCGTGTTGATCGTGTTCATCGAGATCCACGGTAGACCCGGCCCCAGACAGCCTTTTCAGGTGATGTCGCGGGTCCTGGTCCGCAGCCAACCGAGCCCGCAGAACAGAACCACCCAAGCTGCCAGCATCATCGGGCCGCTCGGCCAGGACGCAAACGCGTCGACGTCGATCGACGGGGCCGCATTGACTATCGTGCCGATCGTGGCCGACACCGGAAGCGCGGCCCCGATCCCACCGAGATCCATCGCGAGCAGCACTGCGCGGACGATCCATTCACCGAAGACGAACCACAGGACGACCGAGAGGGCACCGGCCATCGACGAACCGGTGAGCAGTGCCACCCCGGCGCCGAGCAGTGCCCACAGAGCGCACGCCAGAATGCCTGCGGCGCAGATGGCGAAGAGATCGGTGGTGAAGCTGAAGTCCCGGCCGAAGAGCAACATCGCGCCGATGCTGACTACTTCGACCGCCAACGCGTAGCCGACGGCGAATACCGCGACGACGGCAAGTTTTGCGCCGAGAACTCCGTCACGGCCGCGAGCTGTGAGGAACGTCGTGGTGAGAGTTTTGTAGCCGAATTCGGATCCGGCGGTGAGTGCTCCGAAGACAGCCGCGAACACCAGGACAAGCGTGTTGGAGACACCGAGGCTGACGCCGGTGGACACGACATCGACGTCGAAGGTGGTGTCAGCCGAATCGGCCACGACTTCGACGAACGTCCGAGTCGAGGCAGCAATCAGCACGGCCACGACGACCGGTGCGATGGCCAGTGCCCACCAGTAGCGCAGGGTGAGAACTTTAAGTGTCTCCGCGCGCACGAGCGTGGTCATCGGTGTCCTCCGGAAGGTCCGTATGCGGCAGGGCCGTAATAGCCCGGTCCGGAACCGGGACCGGGTGGGCGGTGGTATCCGACCTGGGGAACCGCGTACTGCGGTGTTGTCATCGCGAGGAACAGTTGCTCGAGATCTGCGCCTTCGGTTGCGACGCCGAAGATCGTGACACCGGCGGCGGATGCCACCGGTGGGAGCACCGACGTGTCGGTGCCGCCCACGGCGAGCCGTCCGTCCTGCGTGATCTGGGCGTCGATGATTCCGCGAGCGGCCAATGCCGTGGCGAGGAGCGCTGGGTTGGAACACGAGACGAGCAGTCGACTGCGCTGCGAGCGGCGAAGTTCGTCCATGGTCCCTTGGTAGACGAGTGAGCCGGCGCTGACGATGACCACGCTGTCGACGGTCGCTTCCACTTCACGAAGCGCGTGACTCGAGATCAGAACCGTTCGGCCGGAACCGGCGAAGGTCTGCAGGAACTGACGAAGCCACGCCATGCCCTCGGGGTCGAGTCCGTTCGCGGGTTCGTCGAGCACGAGGATCTCGGGATCACCGAGCATCGCGGTGGCAAGGATCAGGCGTTGGCGCATCCCGAGCGAGAAGGTGCCGGTCTTGTGGACTCCGACCGATCTCAGACCGACCATGTCCAGCACCTGCGCCGCGCGCTGAGTCGGCATGCCGATAGCGGCCGCGTAGATCTCGAGGTGTCCGAGCGCCGTTCGTTTCGGATGGAGACTGCCGACGTCGAGTACTGCGCCGACGGTCCGAGCCGGGTTGGGCAGCAAACGCATCGGGGTGCCGTTGATCGTGGCCGATCCCGACGTCGGTGACACCAGTCCGAGGAGCATCCGCAACGTGGTCGTCTTGCCCGAACCGTTCGGGCCGAGAAACCCGGTGATCGAGCCCGCCTGAACGTCGAAGCTCAGGTCGTTGACCGCGCGCGCCGCCTTGAACGTCTTCGTCAACCCACGAATCTCGATGGGGGCAGAGAAGGATCCCATTGCGGTGTTCGTCAATGCTGCTCCCGGGTCGGCGGCGAATACGTGATGCGAGCCTACGGCCCGGACGGCTATCTGCGGATGGCCCGGCGTGTCTCCGTCTGGGGAAGCACTGCGGCATCGTCGGCAGGCATCACGATCAGGTGGTCGGTCCACCTGGCCGGTGCCGGTCCGAAGGCTTCGCGCGCATTCTTGACGACGCCCTTGCCGATTGCACGGTTGCCCGCACCGCCGATGACCGCACCGATTCCGGCCGGAACGAGCTTGCCGAGGATCAGTGCGCTGCGCTTGGCGGCGTACTTGGTCACGAATTTCCGCACGAGGGTGCTGTTCATTCCCCTCATCGTGGGTCCGGGAATCTTGCTCGTGATTGCCGTTCCCCAGTTCTTGGCTGTGATTCCGGTGGCCTTCTGCACGATCTCCATACCGGATTCGCCGAGGGCGACTGCCAGGACCAGGGCACGTCGTTGCTGGTGATCCTGTACGGAGATTCCATGCACTGACGCAATTGCCAACGTCAGCAGCGCTGACGCCTCGAGGAAGAAAGCCGATTCCGCACCGACGGCAGCGATGGACGCGACCGTTCCGACGCCCGGCACGGCGGCGGTGGCGCCGACGGCACTGCCGCTTCCGGTTACGGCGAGAATGAACATCTTCTCCATCCGCTCGACGATCTGAGCAGGTGACTCGTCGGGGTGGGCCTTACGGACATGGTTGACGTATTTGGCCACTGCGGGCGCTTGCAGGCGGCTTCCGTTGTCGAGAACGGAAACGAGGACCTTCTCGATACGCCCGCTGTCGTTGTTCGTCGACTTGCTCATTGCTGCCCCTCCACAGTTGTCCTCCTCTGAAGCGAGGTGGACCGTATCTCGAGAATAGGTGAAGTTTTCGCTGGCGGCGGTGATCACCGGGGCCATAGGCTCGTACGAGACTCGGTTTTCTTCGTGAGTTTTCCCAGGCAGGAGTTCGAGTGTTATGACCGCCACTTCGGAATCTCGTTCGACGACCATCTGGCCGACGCTGCGCTACCTCGACGCCCGTGCGGCAATCCACTTTCTGGTGAGCACCTTCGGTTTCGTGGAGAAGGCCGTCTACGGAGAGGGAGACGTGGTGGACCACGCCCAACTCGACTGGCCGGGCGGTGGCGGCATCATGTTGGGTTCGCCGCGCACCGATTCGGCGATCGCCGGCCTGCCGCCTGGAATCGGTTCGGTGTACATCGTCGTGGACGACGCGGACGCCGCCGATGCACTCCACGAACGCGCTGTCGCGGCGGGCGCCACGATCACGCAGGGATTGCGCGACGAGGACTACGGTTCGCGGGGGTTCACCTGCCGTGATCCCGAAGGTGTGTACTGGAGTTTCGGCACGTACGCAGGGGAGTAGCCCCCCGCGACCTACCTGGTGGCCCAGTGCTCTGCCGGAACCACTTCCGACGGGATGGGCGGATGAGGTGGTGTGCCGTCCCCGAACGGTCGGCCACCCAACTGTTCGCGTCCGTGCGGTTCGAGCCAGTGTGTCAATTCCGGTCCCTTGGGCACGATTCCGGAGGGATTGATCTCGGAATGCACGATGTAGTAGTGCGCTTTGATCTGTGTGAAGTCGATGGTGTCACCGAATCCGGGGGTCTGGAACAGATCGCGCGCGTAGTCCCACAGCACCGGCATCTCGCTGAGTTTGCTTCTGTTGCACTTGAAGTGGCCGTGATAGACGGGATCGAACCGCGCCAGCGTGGTGAACAGGCGCACATCGGCTTCGGTGATGGTGTCGCCCACCAGGAAACGTTGCCGGGCAAGACGTTCGGTGAGCCAGTCGAGGCGAGCGAACAGCGTGTCGTATGCCTCGTCGTACGCCTGCTGTGAACCGGCGAAACCGCAGCGGTAGACGCCGTTGTTGACGTCGCGAAAAACGTACTCGGCAACTTCGTCGATTTCGTTTCGCAGAGGCTCCGGGTACAGATCCGGTGCGCCTTCGCGGTGGTACTTCTTCCATTGCGTCGAGAAGTCGAGGGTGATCTGTGGGTAGTCGTTCGTGATCACCTTGCCCGTGGCGATCTCCACCATGGCGGGCACCGTGATTCCCCTGGGGTAGTGGGGATCTCGGGCGAAGTATGCGTCCTGCAGTCGAGGGATCTTCAGTACGGGATCGACGCCTCCCGGGTCGAGATCGAAAGTCCAGCTTCGCTTGTCGTGAACCGGACCGCAGATGCCCATCGACAGTACGTCTTCGAGGCCGAGTAGGCGGCGGACGATGATGGCGCGGTTTGCCCACGGGCAGGCACGTGCCACGATCAACCGGTATCGCCCGGGTTCGACGGGGTACCCGTCGCGGCCGTCCTCGGTGATCCGGGTCGGGATGTAGTTGGTGTCGCGTTTGAATTCACGACCCTCTTCGACGAATGTCGGTTCGCTCGCGCCGTCTTCCGTACTCATCTGCGGTCCCTCTCGTTCGAGTGTCAACTGGGCAGGTGCACGTGTACCCGAGCGTATGCCCCCAGAACGTCGAATTTGGCTTTACGTGGAAGCGTCGCTCCGATCGCACTGCCGCGACTTGTGCGTAGCTGCGGGATCAATCCGGAATCGAGAGCGTCCTCCGCAGCGAGAAGCGTTACTGCGCAGCCGATCCCGTGACGGCGATGCGCTGGAGCAGTCAGGGTCGTGAGATCTGCCACGAATCCCTGAAATTCGGAGTACGCCGCGCATCCGAGCACCTCGGTGGAATCAGTGAGGGCGGTGAACCACCGCGTCCGGTTCCCGAGGTCGGCTGTGGTGCTGTCGTCGGGTGGGCACAGCGCAGCGACGGCGAGGGCATCGTCGATGTCGTGGGAAATCAGTAGTTGCTCGTCGGGCGGCGCGTCCGTGTAGTCGCCGAGGAAAGCGAGATCGACGGGGCCGGTGATTCGGCCGCCGTGATCGCCGGTGACGTCGAGTAGGCGTGCAGGTTGTAGAAGCGCTTCGACGGAGATGTCCGCCGTGCGCTCGATGAACCACTGCGGTCCGACAATCGCGCCACCGCCGGCCAGGTCCAGTACGTGGATGTCGTCGCCGACCACCCTGGCGGTGTGTGCCGGTCGCAACGCGGAGTCGCCGAGGCCCAGTTCGCGCGCCCATGCTAGTCGGATGATGTCGAGGTGATGATCGTCCACTCGCTACAGGCTAGTCCGGTTCGAACGGGTTGATCGAGATGGCCGAAGGTCGTATATTCCATGTGGACTATTTCAGGTGGAATAGTCAAGAAATAGTCAATTGCGGCTTGTCAGGGAGGGGACTCATGGGTGACGTGTCACTGACGCCTTTGGGGATCACCGTTCTGGGCCTGCTGTCCGAGCGTTCGATGCACCCGTACGAGATGTATCAACTCGCCTCGGTTCGACGGGGCGATCAGCTGGTGAAGATCAAGCCGGGATCGCTCTATCACACGGTTTCGCGGCTGGAGAAGCAGGAATTGCTGGCTTCGATCGGGATCGATCGTGAGGGCAATCGGCCGGAGCGCACGACGTACGAGATCACAGCCCGAGGCCGTGATGCTCTCGAGCACCAACTACGTGAGATGTTGGCGGTTCCGGTGCGGGAGTATCCGCGGTTGCCGCTCGCGCTCGCCGAAATGCACAACCTTTCCGCATCAACTGCGTGTCAGATGCTTCGGATCCGTCTCGCACACCTCGACAAGACGATTGCGAAATTCGAGGTCGACTACGAAGCGGTGAAGGCCGCGGAAAAGCCACGAATCTTCACGGTGGGCGCAGACTACGCCCACGCACTCACGATCGCCGAAAGAGAGTGGATCGGCGCGTTGGTGACAGATATCGAGAGTGGCGAAATGCCTTGGCTCTCACAAGAACTTCTCGACCGGCTGGCCGGCTCCGCGGGCTCGTCCGCACTACCTAAGGACTGAAGATGGAAAAGCAGGTCAATCCCTGGCACGCGCTGTGGGCGCTGTGTATCGGGTTCTTCATGATTCTGGTGGACAGCACCATCGTCGCTGTCGCCAACCCTGCGATCATGGAGGACCTCGGCACCGACATCAACAAGGTCGTCTGGGTCACCAGCGCGTACCTGCTGGCGTACGCGGTGCCGCTGCTTGTCACCGGCCGACTCGGTGACAGGTTCGGACCGAAGAACCTCTACATGATCGGCCTCGTACTGTTCACCGGCGCATCACTGTGGTGTGGTCTGTCCGGCAGCGTCGAAATGCTCATCGTGGCAAGGGCTTTCCAGGGCTTCGGCGCCGCAATGATGACTCCGCAGACCATGGCGGTCATCACGCGCACCTTCGCACCGAACAAGCGTGGCGCCGCAATGGGCCTGTGGGGCGCCGTTGCCGGCGTCGCGACGCTGGTCGGTCCGCTTGCCGGTGGTGTGTTGGTCGACAATCTCGGCTGGGAATGGATCTTCATCGTCAACGTCCCGATTGGTGTCATCGCTTTCCTGCTCGCCTGGAAGCTCGTTCCGTCGCTGCCGACGAGCGAGCACAAGTTCGACATCCCCGGCGTGATCCTCAGCGCCGCAGGCATGTTCCTGCTCGTGTTCGGAATCCAGGAAGGCAGTTCGTACGACTGGAACGGATTCGTCTGGAGTCTGATCGGCGCCGGCGTGCTGTTACTCGCGGTGTTCGTGTTCTATCAGTCGCGCAACAAGAACGAGCCGTTGCTTCCCCTCGAACTCTTCAAGGACCGCAACTTCTCGCTCGCCAACGTCGCCATCACCGCAATGGGCTTCGCGATCACGTCGATGGTCCTTCCGCTGATGTTCTACACCCAGGCAGTTCGCGGACTCTCCCCGACGCAGTCGGCGCTCCTCCTCGTTCCGATGGCCGTGCTGACCGGCATTTTTGCGCCGATCATCGGCAAGCTCGTCGACAAGACGCATCCGCGCTACATCGCGGGCACCGGCTTCCTGCTGTTCGCGATCGCCCTGGGCTGGCTGGCATTGGTTATGTCTCCCGACGTCGCGATCTGGGAACTGCTCCTGCCGATCGGCCTGATCGGCTTCGCCAACGCATGCATCTGGTCGCCGCTCGCGGCCACCGCCACACACAACCTGCCTCCGATGCAGGCCGGCGCCGGCGCAGGCGTCTACAACACCACCCGGCAGGTGGGCGCGGTTCTCGGTAGTGCCGCGATCGGCGCACTGATCACCGCACGATTGGCGGCTCAGGGTCTGACCGGCGGCAGTTCCGAAGCTGGAGTGGGTCACCTGCCCGAGTTCGTTCGTGAACCGTTCAGCACGGCGATGTCGGAGTCGATCTGGCTACCTGCAGGCGTGCTGCTCATCGGCTTCGTCGCTTCGGTGTGCTTCGCTCGGCCTCTGCGCGGCGACGCACACGAGGACGCGATGGCCGTCAGTGCCGAAGCGCGTCGGGAAACATCACTGCACGATTGAGATAGTCGCTCGGGTCCAGGGCTCGCTTGATCGCCCACATCGTGGCTATGTCCTCCGCGGAGAGGGCCAGGTCCAGATAGTTGCGTTTGAGCGAGCCCACCCCGTGCTCGGAACTGACGTTTCCGCCGTGATCGCGAACCAGTTCGAGGACGCTGCGGTACACGGTGTCGGCGTTCGGGCAGTTCAGGACGTTGAGGTGGATGTTTCCCTCGGCGACGTGGCCGAAGAGGATCGGAATCGCCTCGGAGGCGCGACTCGCGATCACCGCCGCGGCATCCTCGGCGAAGGTGGCAAGCGAGTCCAGGGGCAGTGCCGCGTCGAATTTCAGTGGGGGACCGAACAGTCCGACCACTTCGGCGAAGCACTCCCGCGCTGCCCACAAGCGCGTCGAGCCGGGATCGTCGACCGCTACCGCCGGGGTTTCCGGCGGGTCGATGCGTTCGAGGACTTCGCCCAGGCGTTCCAGCGGATCGTGGGCACCGGACACCTCGGCGAGCAGGTACCACGCCCGCCCCGTCGGCACCGCGGCGTTCACGTGTCGAGCGGCCAGTTCGAGTCCGCGGCCGTCCAACAATTCCAGTGCGTCGACGCCGTCGAGAGTGCGCAACGTTCGCCCCGCATCGACGACGTCCTCCAGCCTGTCGAAACCGGTCAGTGTGGTGACCCGGTGAGCCGGCACCTGGCGCAGTTCCAGATCGACTGCCGTGACCACACCGAGAGTTCCTTCGCTGCCCACCCACAGTGCGGGCAGGTTGTATCCGGAATTGTCGGACAACACTTTCGGTGACCGGCGCACGGTGGTTCCGTCGGGGATCACCACCTCGAGGCCGAGCACCTGTTCGGCCATGTTCCCGTATCGAACCGTGTGCAGGCCACCGGCATTGGTGGAGACCATGCCGCCGATGGTCGCCGTGTCCCGTGAAGCTATGTCGACGCCGAATTTCAGGCCGGCGTCGGCCGCAGCGGAATGTACCTGCGCGAGTGTCACTCCCGCTCCGACGGTGATCCGCCTGCCGGCCGCGTCGACTTCACCGGTCGTCGTGAGACGTTCGGTGGAGAGCAGGACGTCGTCGTGCTCGGGCACCGTGCCCGCGACCAGGCCGGTTCGTCCGCCCTGAACGGTGACCGGTACACCGTGGGAGCGGCACACGTTCAGCACTGCCGAGACTTCGGCAGTATTTCCGGGTCGGACCAGGGCGCTGGCGTGCCCGCTGTAGCGCCCCGTCTGGTCGGTGGAACGGGTAGCCAACACGTCGGCGTCGTCGACGACGAACCGGTGTCCCACAACGTCCGCGAGTGCATTTCTCAGACCGTCCACCCGACGATCGTAGGCCGGTTCCATGTGGCAGTGTGGCGGCATGACTGCTCCCGAATCGCACCCCACCCGTCTCGAGCGCTTCACCACCGATGGTGGTGCCGAGGTGGCTGTCCTGACGTTCGCGCACGGACCACTCAATCTGTTCGATCAGGCCATGTTCGACGCGGTCATCGCCGACGTTGCGGCGTTGACCGAGAATCCGCCGCGGGCTGTCCTCCTTCGCGCGGAGGGCAAGGTCAACTCGGCCGGCGTCGACGTTCACGTCTTCGACGGACTGAACCCGGAGCAAGGCGCGGAATTGTGGCGCGAGCTGTTCGCCCAGATCTGTCATCCGCTCGAGGCATTGCCGTGCCCGGTGATCTACGCGGCGCACGGGTTGACGCTGACTGCGGCATTCGAGATCTCCTTGGCCTGCGACATCATCCTCGCGGCGCCCAAGGCGAAGTTCGGGCTGGTCGAGACAGTGGTCGGTCTGACGCCGTCCATGGGTGGACCGCAACGTCTGGCCGAGCGCGCCGGTTCCGGACGGGCTCGGGAGTTGGTCATGACCGGCGATCTGTACGACGCCGCAACCCTGCACGCCTGGGGCGTCGTCAATGCAGTTCACGACGACGTCGACGGTGCGGCGCGGTCCCTCGCGACCAGGTTGGCGGACGGACCCACGCGAGCACACGACGCCACCAAGCAGATCGTGGCGGCGTGGCGTTCCGGCGGCATCGCTCATGCGGATTCGGTGACTCCCGGGGTGTCCGGCGCGCTGTTCGACACCGACGACCTGCGCGGCGCCGTCCGCAGTTTCCTCGACGTCGGCCCGGGTAAGGCCGTCTACTCCGGAAAGTAGATATACGACCTTTATCGTCAGAGACCTCCACGAACTGTGATCCACGTCATATAGTCGAAGGGCCGGTGGGTTCGTCAGTGACGTGGAGGTATCGATGCGGTCGACGCTTGTGGAATACCCGTGTTCGAATCTGCTCCTCGCCGACGCCCGCGTCACTCGCGCGGGGGACGGAGTGCTTCGGTACAGCCAACTGGACCCGTCGCTGTCCGAACTCCTCGATATTGCCGTTCATCGGTTCTCCTCGCGCATCGCGGTCGAGGAGGTCGACGGCGAGCAGGTCACCTTCGCGGAACTGTGGGCCGAGGCATCGCGGGTCGCAGGCGGACTGAAGTCGCGAGGCGTCGAGATCGGCGATCGTGTGGCGATTCGTGTCGCCGCGGGGGTGCGGTGGATGGAGGCGTGCCTCGGCGTCATCCTCGCGGGCGGTGTCCCGGTCTCTGTCGGTGTGCACCTGAGTGACGACGCAGCGGACTTCGTCATCGCGGACAGTGGCTCGGTGCTGGTGCTCGATGGGGAACTCCCACATGGTGTTCCGTTCATCGACGACGGCGCGGCCCCGGACGAGATGGCGATCCTCGCGTACACCGCCGATTCTTCGGGCGAGATGCTGGGCGTCGAGTTGAGTAACGAGAACGTGCTCTCGGCTATCGTCGGTATTCTGCACTCGCGCGATTACGGCGTCGAAGGTGTGCGGAATCTGCTGGTGGACAATGATTTCAAGTCTGTGCGCCAGTTCGTGCACGTGCTCGCGACGCTGGTGGTCGGCGGAACGGTGGTCCTCGCCGGCGACTTCTGGCGCGAGAGTGTGCACACCGTCGACATCGTGACCGGGCGGCCCGAGGACTTGCTCGAGCCACGGTTGCTCACGCTCGGACCGGCGGCGCGTGCCGGTTCGAGGTCGGTGCAGTGGATCGACTGCAGCGGATCGCCGATCACGGCCGAGCAAGAAGCGAAGCTGCTGACGATGTTCCCGGCCGCTCGACATGTGATCGGTTGGGGTAAAACCGAAACCTGTGGGGCCGGTCTCATTCTGCCGACCGAGTCGGCACCCGCACACCTCGGCAGCGTCGGAATCGCCTTCGGTGGAATGGAAGTGGCGTTGTACGGCCCGGACGCGCCAGGTGGTTTCGGTGAGTTGCTGTGCCGCGGGCCGAGTGTCACGCGTCGGTATTGGAATTCGCCGGAAGCGACCTCGACGAGGTTCACCCAGGGGTGGTTCTGCACTCACGACACCGCGCAGATCGACCCCGATGGCTTCGTCCGTATTGTCGAACGCAACGTCGCGTAGTCACGCGAGTGTGGTCGACAAACGAGAGGGACATCATGGCGGACGAGGTTCTCACCGAGCGGCGCGGGCGGACACTGATCATCACCATCAACCGACCCGAGGCGCGCAACGCCATCAACTCGGCGGTCAGTCACGCGTTGGCCGCTGCGGTCGAAGAGCTCGATGCGGACGACGATCTGTCCTTGGCGGTGCTGACAGGTGCAGGCGGAAACTTTTGTGCCGGTATGGATCTGAAGGCATTTGTGGCCGGCGAGAACGTACTCGTGCCGGGACGCGGCCTCGGATTCACGGAAGGGCCCCCGCGTAAGCCGATCATTTCGGCGGTCGAGGGCTTCGCGTTGGCAGGCGGCACGGAACTCGTGCTCGCCACCGACCTGGTGGTGGCGTCGTCCGAAGCGAAGTTCGGTATCCCGGAGGTCAAGCGCGGACTGGTTGCAGGTGGCGGCGGATTGTTGCGCCTGCCCAAGCGGATTCCGTACCAGAAGGCACTGGAACTGGCCCTGACCGGCGACAGTTTCACCGCCGAGGAGGCATACCGCTACGGTTTCGTGAACACGTTGACCGAGCCGGGCAAGGCGCTCGAAGGCGCACTCGACCTGGCAGATCGAATCACCCGCAACGGACCGCTCGCGGTTGCCGTCACCAAGGAGATCATCGTCAAGGCCGGCGGGTGGTCCGACGACGAAGCTTTCGCGAAGCAGTTGCAGGTTATGGCGCCGGTGTTCGCCTCCGAAGATGCACGCGAGGGTGCAACGGCGTTCGCCGAGAAGCGTGCCCCGGTCTGGAAGGGACGCTGAACCGAAATGGCTACTCCTGTCGCAGAACTGCACATGCACATCGAGGGTTCGTTGGAACCCGAACAGATCTACCGGCTCGCCGAGCGCAATCGAATGGATTTGCCGTACAAGGACATCGACGATCTGAAGTCGAGGTACGAGTTCACCGACCTGCAGTCGTTCCTCGATCTCTACTTCGCCAACATGGCCGTCCTGCGTACCGCGGAGGATTTTGCCGACCTGACGCGGGCGTATTTCCGTCGGGCCGCAGCCGCTGGAGTGGCGCATGCCGAGTTCTTCTTCAATCCGCAGGCGCACGTAGTCCGCGGTGTTCCGCTGACCGAGGTCCTGGACGGGATCATGGATGCGGTGGCATCGAGTGAGCGCGAGTTCGGGCTCAGCAGTGCGGCAATCGCCGCCATTCTCCGTGATCAGCCGGTCAAGGACGCCGAAGAGATCTTCTCCGAGATCATTCGCTTGCAGGCTCCGATCGTCGGACTCGGACTCGACTCCGCCGAGGTCGGCAACCCGCCCTCACTGTTCGAGGACGTGTTCGCCCGTGCGCGTGCCGAGGGCTTGCACGTCGTTGCTCACGCCGGTGAGGAGGGACCGCCCGAGTACATCTGGCAGGCGCTCGACATTCTCGGCGCCGAGCGCATCGACCACGGCGTCCGGGCGCTCGAGGACCCTGCCCTCATCGAGCGTCTGGTCGACGAGGAGATTCCACTGACGGTCTGCCCGTTGTCGAACGTTCGTCTGCGAGTGTTCGATTCGCTGTCGGATCATCCGCTTCGATCGATGCTCGAGATGGGTTTGATCGTCACGGTCAACTCCGACGACCCGGCCTACTTCGGGGGATACGTCGACGACAACTTCACCGAACTGGGCCGAGCCTTGGGGCTGACCGAGGCCGAGCGCGACACCCTCGCCCGGAACTCGATCAAAGCCTCGTTCGCCAGTGACGCGCGAAAAGCGGAACTGCTGAGGCACTAACTGCTGAGGCACTAACTGCTGCGGCACTAACTGCTGCGGCACTGACCGTCAGTCGCCGAGCACCTGACGTAGGTATTCGTTGTCGAACACTCGATTCGCGTCGTACTTGTCTCGAACGGCGACAAAATCGTCGAGTCGATCGTACGTAGGACGCAGGTCGTCGACGGTCCGGTTGTGCATTTTTCCCCAATGCGGCCGGCCGTCGACGGCGCGCGCGATGGCTTCCACTGCGGCGAAGTATTCGGTTTCAGGTCGGCGGTGGTACTGGTGGACCGCGATGTAGGCGGTGTCGCGTCCGTGAGCGGTCGAAAGCCAGAGATCGTCGGCGGCAGCAAAACGTACTTCGACGGGGAAAGCGACGTTCGTTCCGGACTTCTTCATCCAGCGATCGATTTCGTGGAGCGTCTCGGTGACGTGTTCGCGGGGAATCGCGTATTCCATCTCCTTGAACTTCACCCGGCGCGAGGACGCGAATACTCGGTAGCTGCGATCGGTGAACTCGCGGGCGCCGAGCAGTCGAGACGACACGTTGTTGATTCTCGGGATCGCGGCCGGTGCCAGGGTCGCGACGCGATTGACGCCTTCGAAGAGTGTGTTCGAGAGGAGTTCGTCGTCGACGAACGCGCGGACCTTGCCCACCGGATCGGGTTCGGTATCTCCGGGGAGTCGGGTGTTGCTCTTCGTGAGCACACGGTCGGTGTGCGGAAACCAGTAGAACTCGAAGTGATCCAGGCCCAGACGATCGCTCTCGAGGGTGTCCAGTATGTGAGACAGCGTGTCGGGTTCCTCGATTGCACGGAGCGTGAATCGCGGTACGCAGGCGAGAGTGATCTTCGAAATGATGCCGATTGCACCCAATCCGAGGCGCCCCGCTTCGAACAATTCGACATTTTCGTCGGCACTTGCGGTAACCACGGATCCGTCGGCGAGAACGATCTCGATTCCGCGAATCTGTGTGGCGATACCGCCGAATCGGGCGCCGGTTCCGTGCGTGCCGGTGGATGTCGCGCCGGCCAGTGACTGGACGTCGATGTCGCCGAGATTGGCCATCGCATATCCGCGTTGCCACAGGGCGTCGTTGAGGGCGTGAAGGCGAGTGCCTGCAAAAACAGTGACCAGCGCGCCGTCGTCGGTCGGCGTGATCGAATCGATTCCGCTCAGGTTGTCCAGGCTGACGAGGATACCGTCGGTGACCGCGACGCCGGTGAACGAATGGCCTGCGCCGACGGCCTTCACACGTTGGCCACGCGCCGCAGCCTCGGCGACCAACGACGAAAGTTCACGGGTATTTGTCGGCGTCGCAAAGCGACGCGGCGCGGCGCTTTGAGTGCCCGCCCAGTTCTGCCAAGTGTCCGAAGCCATTACGCAATAATGTACTTGGACGGTCGTCCAGGCAAGTATTGCGCGAAGATTTTGTCATTTGCGTTCTACGATCATTGGATGCTGAACAGGCTCCCGGCGGACGAACGCCGCACACAATTGGTCGAGTCCGCTTTGTCCATTGCGGAACAGCGCGGTGTCAGTTCTGTGACGGTAAGGGCGGTGGCAGAAGAGGCCGGCGTGTCGCTCGGCGTCGTTCATTACTGCTTCGAGAGCAAGGAAGCGCTGATCGCGGCAATGGGTGAGACGCTCATTCTGCAGCTCAGTGCGTCGATGCAGTACGCATTTGCGCAGGTCCGACACGCACCGGATCTCAGTGGCGTGCAGGGGCTCAAGGAATTGCTGCATATCGGGTTGACGGGAATGTGGCCCACTATCGAGGCAACGCCGGACAGGCAGTTGTTGACCTACGAAATCACCGCGCAGGCTCTCCGCAGTCGTAATCTCGGCGCCGAACGCGCTGGGGCTGTTGCTTTCGAGCAGTACCGAATCATGGACGAGCTTGCGGTTTCGTTTCTCGAGGAGTGCGCCAAAATTTCCGGCACCGTGTGGACCGAGCCATTGAGTTCGATTGCGCGCCTGAGCCTTGCACTTATCGACGGCCTCGTCCTGCGTTGGCTGGTCGATCGTGACTCCGACGCGACTATTGCGGAGTTCGGAGAAATGGTTCAGGTAATTGCCAACAAAGCAGTGATCGCGCCCCAGTAGAAGTGCCATCCTGGACATACGTCCAGTATTGGTGATTGACTGGTCGCACGCCGCGACGATTGGATCATCTGTGACCCGGACCCTCGATCGACTCACTGCTGCCACGCGAGAACTCGACCCGCCTCTGGCCGCGCTGGATCTGACCACACTGCGCAGTAATGCAGCCGACCTGGTGCGCCGCGCCGGTGGAACGCCGGTGCGAGTGGCGAGCAAATCGGTTCGTTGTCGGACGGTTCTGGCTGAAACTCTCGGCGACACACTGACCGCGTCCGGCGGATTCCGCGGAATCATGGCGTACTCACTGCGCGAGGCTTTGTGGCTGGTCGGGTTGGGCGCACGGGACATCCTGATGGGATACCCGACCGCCGATCGCGGCGCCATCGCGGATCTCACTTCCGACGACACCGCTCTCGAATCGATCACCTTGATGATCGACGACGATGCACAGTTGGATCTCATTCGTTCGGCGTCGACGGGGGATGCGCCTGTCCGGGTGTGCCTCGACGTCGACGCGTCGCTGCGAATCGGCCCGATCCATCTGGGCGTACGACGCTCACCTCTGCGCGAACCTGCCGCGGTCGCCGCACTCGCGGCGCGTGCTCGCCAGCGCGGATTCTCCGTCGTAGGAGTGATGTTCTACGAAGCGCAGATTGCCGGCCTTCCTGACACCAGTGCTCCGATCGGTTGGGTCAAGAAAGCCTCTGCGCGCGAATTGGCGTCCAGAAGGGGCGCTGTGGTCGCGGCCGTCACCGATGCCGTGGGTGCACTCGAGATCGTCAACAGCGGCGGCACGGGGTCGCTGGAGGTCAGCTCGGCCGATCCTGTGGTGACCGAGGTAACAGCAGGCTCCGGGTTGTATGTACCGACCCTGTTCGACCGCTACCGCGCCTTCCGGCCCGATCCTGCGCTGTTCTTCGCTCTGTCGGCGGTGCGCAAGCCGACTCCGTCCGTGACGACCCTGTTCGGCGGGGGATACATCGCGTCGGGACCTGCGGGAGCCACCCGCGTTCCGTCGCCGATCTGGCCTGCCGGTCTCAAACTGCTCCGCAACGAAGGGGCAGGCGAAGTTCAGACCCCTGTTACGGGAAAGGAAGGCGGAAACATCGCGATCGGCGACCGGGTGTGGTTCCGGCACGCGAAGGCCGGCGAGTTGTGCGAGCGTTTCGACCGCGTGTACGTGGTCGAAGCCGACGGCACCCGAACCTCGGTTCCCACCTACCGCGGCGAAGGACAGTGTTTCGGGTAGGGCAGTGTTTCGGGTAAGGCAGACTTCGGCTAGCTCGTCAGCCTCATGAACGCGCCCAGTTCCACCAATCCCGCGGGCGTGCTCGGCATGTACTGCGTCAATGCGTGCGATCGGACGATGATCGCGCACCACTTGCCGCGTGAGACAGCAACGTTGAGGCGGTTCCGCGACAGCAGGAACGACATTCCTCGCGGGACGTCCTCGACAGCGGAGGCAGCCATCGACACGATTGCCACCGCGGCCTCGCGTCCTTGGAACTTGTCGACGGTGCCGACCTCGACCTCCGTGAGACCGGCCTCGGTGAGATCGCGCTCGACGGTGCCCACCTGGGCGTTGTACGCCGCGACCACGAGAATGTCCGACTGCTCCAGCGGCCTGGTTCCCTCGAACTCGCTGGGGTCGGTCCACGGTGTACCGAGAAGTTCCTGGATCTGGCGAACGATCTCCTGCGACTCTTCCGGAGAGTATGTGGAATTGCCGCGGTGATCGACGTACACGGTGTGCACTCCGGCGGCGAGTCCGTCGAGTTTCCTTGCTGTACTGACGGTTTCCTGGGAATGGAGTTTGCCCTCGTACGACAGAGCAGACACGGGGGCGCACAGATCGGGATGCATCCGCCACGTTTTCTCGAGGAAGTAGCCGAGTTCGGGTGGCAGTGCACCGTGTCCCTCGGCGAGCCAGCCGAGTGCCGATTCGTCGACAGGTTCGGGGTGTGTGCCTTGGCTGACCTGCGGCAGTTGCTGTGGATCGCCCAGTAGCAACAGGTTTCGCGCGGAAATCGCGACGGCAATCGTGTTGGCCAGCGCGAATTGACCTGCCTCGTCGACCACGAGCAAGTCCAAACTGCCGGCGGGAACACGATCGGTGTTCGCGAAGTCCCATGCAGTGCCGCCGATGACGCAGCCGACGCCTTCCGCTTCGGCGATGAAACCGGCGTATTCCTCGGACGCGATGTCCTGCCATTCCGCGGTCTTGCTGCGGCTGCCCTTCTTTGCGACCAGTGCGGGGTCCACGCCGGCTTTCAGAATGCCGCCGAGCATGTTCTCGACCACCGAATGTGATTGTGCCACCACGCCGATTCGCCAATGGTGTTGTTCGATCAGTGTCTTGACGACACGAGCGCCCGTGTAGGTTTTGCCCGTACCGGGAGGACCTTGCACCGCCACGTAGGAATCGTCGAGGTCGAGAAGTGCGGCGGTGATGGCGTCGGCGTAGTTGTTGTCGGCGCCGACAGGTGGCAGCGGTGAACCCGAGAGGGTTCTCGGGGTGTTGCGCCTGAGAATGTCGACTGCCGCGATGTGTGGCAGTTCGGGCAGGCTCTCGCTGGCGCCGGACGCGGCAGCGGCGATGGACTTCTCCATGCGTCCGGTGGGAATCGGACGACCAGGTGCCAACGCGACCGGGGAATCGATGTATTCGTCACCGCTGAGCAGTTCTTCCACTGTGACTACGTCGAGCCCTTCGGACTTGACGACGGCGGTGACCTTGACGCTGCTGGTGCCGCGCTGGGTGGGGTTCTCGCTTGCAACTGCATCCGGGGAGGGGGTTGCGTAGAGCGCGAAAAGATCACTGCCCGGGCTCAAAGACGTTCCGGTGCCGAAACTTCCGGTCAACTGGATGTGGCGACGAAACTTCTTCTGCCGCGGGGTGCTCTTGTGCCAGTCCGCTTCGATTTCGGACTGCTCGACCACCATGACGTCGCGGATGTCCACGAGGTCTTCGATCGGTGTGACCAATCGGTCGAAGTGGGCCCACCAGTACGGCTTCCGCTCGCGATTGTGGTAACCGACTGCTGCGGCCAATAGAGCAGCAGCCTGCTGATCGGGGGTGCGTGTCGAACCGGCCTTGTGGCCTGCGAAGTCGCGGAGTGCGATTTCCGATTCGGTGAGTTCTTCGAGTGGAATCTTGATCTGTCCGGTCGGCTCACGAAGTTCGACACCATGTTCTGCGGCGCGCTCGGCGAGCCAATCACGCAGGCGGAGAGTGGATTCGCAGTCGTACTCGTTGTAGTCGGAGATGCCCTGAAGAAGATCCCTGGCCTGGTCGGCTTGTCCGCCGTCGCGCAATTCGCAGTAGTCGGCATAAGCGACGACCGAGGCGGCGGCGTTGGTCACGTCACCGTCGCGGCCGTGCTCACCCATGTAGAGCGGCTCGAGTTTCTTGATGCTGTACGAGCGTTGTCCGATCCGCAGGCACGCGCGGACGATCGGATACAGGTCGACGAGCACGTTCTCGCTGAGCAGCGTGTCCACTGTCTGCTCGCCGACACCGTGACGTGCGGCCAAGCGCAACAGCGCCGATTTCTCGTACGCGGCGTAGTGATAGATGTGCATGCCGGGGTGGGCTTCACGCCGCGCGGTGACGTAGTCGAGAAAGTCGAGGAGCGCTTGGCGCTCACCCTCGCGGTCGTGTGCCCAGAACGGCTTGAACACGTAGTCGTCCGCCGGCCCTTCGACCACGCCGAACAGGTACTCCAACCCCCAGTCGGTGGATCCGTCCTCGGCCCAGAGTGGATCGCCCTCGAAGTCGAAGAAGATGTCGCCGTCGTCGGGGACGGGTAGACCGCCGAGCGCCGAGGGCTCGTAGACCTCGAATTCGGCGTCGCCGGATTGTTCCTGGCGTAGTTGAACGGCTGCCTGCGCACGGAGTTTGTCGAGGGTTTCCCGGCGGATTCCCTCAACTGCGCCAGTGCTCGACGCGAGTTCGTCGATTGTCGTGATCCCCGAGACGATCAGTTGTTCGCGCTGATTGCCGCGGACACCCGCAACCAGTAGGAGGTCCCGATGGCTTTCGACCTCGACGCTGCAGGTGTCGCAGCGGCCGCAACGCAGGTACCGATCGTCGAGCCACTGGGTTGGTTTTCCCTCGGCGCGGTGCTCGTCGAGGACTCGTTCGAGTTCTGCTCTGCGCGCCGCGAACACCGGTGCGATGTCTCCGATGTCGTGTGACGACGTGCTGCCGTCTCCGAGCAGTAGATGAACCTGATCGGAGGCGGCGATTGCATTGCGCTCCAACGCGTCTGCGTACGCGGCGAGTTGGAGGAGCGCCGACACCTTGGCATGCCGGGAGAGTTTGCTGTCGTAGACGGCGTACGTGTCGCCCTCACGGACGAGGAAATCGCAGAAACCGAGGAATCGGCCGTCGAAGAAGGTTCCCTGATAGATGACGGGCGCACCGGATCGGGCGGCCTCGACGGTGGACAGGGTGGCGGCGGTCAACCCCGCGCGTGAGTGTTCCGGCCGCGGCATGACGACGACGCCGTCACCGTGTTGATCGATGAACTTCTGAAGCTGTTCGCGCTCGTGCGAGTCGCCGAGGCTCGACGTTCGCTCGAGCATCGGATCCGCCTCGGCGGCCTCGGCCGCGATCAGACCGGTACGGGCGTCGAGTTGCCGCAGCAGTGCGAACTCGCACGAGGCCGCAGCCGAGAGGTCGCTGGCGCTGTAGACGATCTGATCATCGAGTAGGAACACAGGGCGATTGTGCCATCGCTCACCGACAAGGCAACCCACCAGTAATCGCCCACGCGCCGCGGATACCGGTCGCGGAGTGCAGAATGACGATCATGCCTTTCTTCGACGGACGAACCGGTCAGGTGCACTTTCGGCATTGGCCGGCGGCAGGGGGTGTGGTGCCCACGGTGTCATTGGTCTTTCTGCACGGTCTCGGTCAGCACAGCGGGCAGTATCACCGCTTCGCTGGCGCTATGGCGGCGTCGGGGATAGACGTGTGGGCGATCGATCACACGGGGCACGGCTTGTCGGAGGGGGACCCGGGGGTAGGCGCTCCGCTGTCGGATCTTGCTGCCGACGCAGCCGCGCTCGCTGACATCGCTCTGGCGGAACTGCCCGAAGTCCCGCAGGCGGTGATGGGCCATTCCTTGGGTGCGGTGACGGCGCTGACGATGCTGGCTCATCGCGATCACGATTTTGCCTCCGCGGTGCTGTGCGGCATCCCGCGCAGTGCGGTCGAGCAACACGGGTGGGCGGAACTCTCCGACGCGGGCATCCCAGTCCTGGTCGTTCACGGTACCGACGACCGGATCGCCCCGGTCGATCCCGTCCGGGACTGGGCGCGGACGCTGCGCAACGTCGAGATGCGCGAGTTCGAGGACGCCGGTCACGACCTGTTGCACGAGAAGGTTCACGCCAGCGTCACCAACGTCAGCCGTGACTTCCTTCTCGCGCATTCCAGATAGGCCTCTCAGGAGAGCGCGTCAAGCACCTCTTTCGACGTGACGGGATGCGAGAACATCGGATAGTCGTAAGTGATCGCGTTCTCGTGTTCGGCGACCGAAGTTCCGGCTACACAATCGGTGAGAGTGATGACCCGGTAGCCGTTCTCGTATCCGGTGCGCATGGTCGATTCGACGCAGCAGTTGGTCAGGAAACCGCCGAGAATGATCGTGCGAATTCCCTTGCTGCGCAGAATGAAATCGAGGTTGGTGCTGGCAAATGTGTCGAGTCCACGCTTGCCCTCGATGACGATGTCGCCGTCCTTCGGGGTGAGGTCGTCGACGATCGCGGCGCCCCACGAGCCCTTCACGAAAGCTTTGCCGTCGACGACGCCCTTGAGGATTCCGTACGGATGCGAGGTGATTTCGTTGTACCCCTCGGCGAAGGTGATCGGTGCGTGCATCACGGTGACACCCGCCGCGCGGGCCGCATCGACCAGTGCGGCGGTCTTCGCGAGGAGTCCGTTCGATTCCATGACAGGTGCGACGGCCTCGTGGAGGACGCCGCCTTCGGTGGTGAAGTCGTTCTGGTACTCGATGAGCACGACGGCGGTGGTTGCGGGGTCCAATTCGAGCTTGTCGGTCATGGTCGGCACCTTCTCTGTTGTGGTCCGGGTCACGAATCTTCTCAATTAAACAGTTTGTCAGACAAGCAGGCAAGGGGTGGTAGCGTCGCGGCATGGATACGACTCCGTTGTCGCGCATGCCGCTCAGCCTTGCCGTGTCGGGAAGAATCCGCGCTGCCATTCTCGACGGCTCGCTTCCCGTCGGTGAGGCATTGCCGACCGAACAGGAACTTGCACAGACGTTCTCGGTGGGTCGATCGACGGTCCGTGAGGCACTTCGCGTCCTGCAAGCGCAGGGATTGCTGACTGGCGCGGACACTACGTCGACTGCCAGACCTCGTGTGACGCACGAGCATACGGCCGATTCCGCCGCCACCGCCCTCAGTACGGCGTTGCAGGTGGGTGCAGTTCCGCTGGGCGATCTTGTCGAATTACGAGTGCTGCTCGAAGCCGCCGCGCTGCGCACAGTCGGTGCGGTTCCAGGCGAGGCCAGGGACGCGATCGAGCGGATGCGCGTCGCGACGCTTGCCGACGACTCGGTCGCCTTCCACGACGCAGACGTCGACTTTCACGTCGCGCTCGCCGGAGCGGGCGGGAACAAGGCGTTCGGGTTGGTCATGACGGTTCTGCGGGACAGCATCGCCGGCTACTTGCTGAGCGAACTCGACGCGCGCGAGGACTCGGAAGCCACACTCGGTGCACTGCTGAAAGAACACGAGGGTATCGCCGACGCGATCGAGCGCGGCGCCTCCGACGAGGCTGCCCATTTGGTCGAGCGCCACGTGCGCGGATTCTACGAAGGACGAACGGAATGACCACGAGTATCGATCTGTTGGGCGAACGCTTGCAGAAAGTGCTGGGGGACAGGGCCACAACCGACCCCGACCGAATGGGCGCGTACGTCCGGGATCAATCACTGCTCACTGCGGCGGGAAAGCCTGCTGCACTGGTCAAAGCGCAGACGGTCGACGACGTCGTCGCCGTCATGACGGTGGCCCACGAACTCTCCGTTCCGGTGGTGACGCGAGGGGCGGGAACCGGGTTGGCCGGCGCCGCCAACGCGCTCGACGGATGCATCGTTCTGAGCGTCGCGGGCATGGATCGCATTCTGGAGATCGATCCCGCCGCGCGCACCGCCACGGTGGAGCCCGGAGTGATCAACGGCGACCTCGCCGAAGCTGCTGCACAGCAGGGCCTTTGGTACGTTCCTGATCCCGGAAGCCGGGCGATCTCGAGTATCGGCGGCAACCTGGCGACAAATGCGGGCGGCATCTGTTGCGCAAAGTACGGTGTCACCGGCGATCACGTCGCGGCCCTGACGGCGGTACTGGCGGATGGGCGTCTGATCCGTACCGGTGCGCGGACGCGCAAAAATGTCGCGGGGTTGGACCTGACACATCTGCTCGTGGGGTCTGAGGGCACATTGGCCGTCATCGTCGAAGCCACGATGCGATTGCGAACGGCGCCCACTGCAGCGACCACCGTCGTTGCATTTTTCGATTCCGCGGAGTCCGCGATCGATGCGGTCCTCGCCGTGTCGGCAGTGGCCGAACCGTGTCAGATGGAGTTGATGGACGACGTCACCATCGGCGCGGTCAACCGCCTGACGAAGATGGGGCTGGACGAGTCGGCCGGGGCGATGCTGCTCATCCAGTGCGACGGTAGGTCAGCTGCCGCCGAAGCTGCGGACTGTGCCGCAGCGTGCGAAAGCGTCGGGGCGCGAGAGGTTTTCCACACCGACGATCCGGTGGAAGGTGACGAGTTCACCGCGGCTCGGCGGATGGCATTACCCGCTCTCGAGGCGATGGGCACGGTGCTCCTCGACGATGTCGCGGTGCCCGTGCCCGCGTTGCCGTCGATGCTGGGGTGCATTCGTGAGGCGGCCGAGCGTCACGGTGTCACGATCGGAACCTTCGGTCATGCCGCCGACGGAAATCTCCACCCGACCATCGTGTTCGACGCCGCCCAAGCCGGAGTGCAGAATCGTGCGCGTGGAGCGTTCGACGACATCGTCGCCGGGGCGCTGGCGTTGGGCGGAACGATCAGCGGTGAACACGGTATCGGCGTGCTCAAAGCGCCGTACATGGCAGACATGGTCGGTCAGACCGAACGCGAGATGATGCTCGCAGTGAAGGCCGCATTCGATCCGAAGAACATTCTCAATCCCGGACGAGGCATCTGATCGTTTCGTCTGTCGTGCTCATCGTAAATTGCGCTACCAGACGAACGTGTTGCCGCACGACGCTTTTCGAGTGACGATGGCCGTCATGAAGCTGTTGATGCTCGGAGGAACACGGTTCCTCGGCCGCGCCCTCGTCGACGACGCTCTGGCACGGGGCTGGGAAGTGACAGTGCTCCATCGGGGGCTCACCGGAGCGCCACCGCCTACGGCGGAGGTCCTGTTCGCTGATCGCACCGATCAGCGAGCGATGGCCGAGGCACTCGATGACCGTCGATGGGACTTCGTCGTCGACACGTGGTCGGGTAGCCCCCGGGTGGTCGGTGAGAATGCACGCGTCTTGCGCGGTCACGTCGAACGGTACGCATACATTTCCAGCGGATCCGTCTACCAGTGGGGCTTGCACGTCGACGAGAGCTCACCTGTGGTTGCCGCTTCCGCGACGTCTGACGACGGCAGCGATTACGCGTCCGCCAAACGCGGCGCCGAACTCGCTGTCCTGGAATTCTTCCCGAATGCACTGCTCGCGAGGGCAGGGCTGATCCTCGGACCACACGAGGACATCGGGCGATTGCCGTGGTGGCTGCGGCGCATCGGCGCAGGAGGCCGCGTCGTTGCTCCCGGGGTGCCGACCAGGCCACTTCAATACGTCGATGTCCGTGACATCGCATCCTTTGTCCTGTCCGGACTGGCCGCAGGGATCGGCGGGGCATATGACGTCATCAGCCCGTCCGGGCACACCACAACCTCCGGGCTCCTTCAGGCGTGCGTGGACACCACCGGTTCGGGCGCGGAATTGGTGTGGATCGACGAGGACAGACTGGCGGCCGCTGGAGCGCAGCCGTGGACACAACTTCCGTGTTGGGTGCCGCAAGAGGGTGAGTTCGCAGGCTTCCTCGAAGCCGACACCGCCAAGGCGGCACAAGCAGGGCACGCAGGGCAGGCGGGGCTGCGATGCCGTCCGGTCGAAGACACCGTGCGAGATACCTGGGCGTGGATGCAACAGGAAACTCTGCCGGCCCAGCGGGAGGATCGTGCGGTGCACGGATTGCCTCCGGAGATCGAAAGAGAACTTCTTTCCGCCGGAGACTGAAACGCGTCTGGCCCGGTTCGCATTCGAACCGGGCCAGACGCTTGAAAGACGAGGATCAGGCGTACAAGTCGCTGATCTTGGTCTTGTGAGCTTCGTGAATGATGTTGCGCTTGAGCTTGAGCGTCGGCGTCAATTCGCCGGTCTCCTGCGTGAAGTCGACCTCTAGGATCGTGTACTTCTTGATCTGCTCGGGGTTGGAGACCTTCTTGTTGGCGTCGGCAACGGCTGAGTCGATCTCGGCGATCAGATCGGCGTTCTTCACCAGATCGGCAATCGCGGTGTTTGCGGGCAGGCCGTTGCGCTCGACCCAACCGGGCAGTGTTTCCGGATCGAGGGTGATCAGTGCACCGATGAACGGCTGACCGTCACCGACCACGAGGCACTGGCTGATCAGAGCGTGCGCACGCAGGGAATCCTCGAGGCCTGCCGGTGCGACGTTCTTACCGCCGGCGGTGACGATGATTTCCTTCTTGCGGCCGGTGATCGAGACGTAACCCTCGTTGTCGATCGATCCGAGGTCGCCGGTGTGGAACCAGCCGTCGACGATGGATTCGGCAGTGGCCTTCTCGTTGTGCCAGTAGCCGGCGAACACGACCGGGCCCTGCAGGAGGAGTTCGCCGTCTTCGGCGATCCGGGCGGCGTGGCCGTTGATCGGCTTGCCGACGGTGCCGACGCGCTGCGCGCTCGAGGTGTTGACGGTGATTGCGGCGCTGGTCTCGGTGAGTCCGTAGCCCTCGTAGATCGGGATGCCGACGCCGCGGAAGTAGTGGCCGAGGCGCGCACCGAGAGCTGCGCCGCCGGAGACCGCACGCTCGCACTCGCCGCCCAGTGCTGCGCGTAGCTTCGAGTAGACGAGCTTGTCGAATACCGCGTGCTTGAGCTTGAGTGCCAGTCCGGGGCCACCCTTTTCGAGGGATTCGCTGTATTCGATGGCTGTCGCCGCAGCCTTGTCGAAGATGCTGCCCTTGCCGCCGTCGACGGCTTTCTGGCGAGCCGAGTTGTAGACCTTCTCGAACACGCGGGGCACCGACAGGATGAAGTTGGGCTTGAAGCCGGCGAACTGCTCGAGGAGCGTCGTCAGATCCGACGTGTGGGCGACGGTGACCTTGGCGTCGAATGCGCCGAACGAGATCGCTCGCGCGAACACGTGGGCGAGCGGCAGGAACATCAGCGTTTTCTTGCCGGGGACCATCGACTCCGGCATCGCCAGGCGGCAGGCGTTGGACTCGGCGTAGAAGTTGGAGTGCGTCAGCTGGACACCCTTGGGGCGTCCGGTGGTTCCGGAGGTGTAGATCAGGGTCGCGGGCGAGGCTGCGGTGACCTGGTGACGACGAGTGTGCAGTTCTTCGTCGGTGATTGCGGAACCGCGGCTGGACAACTCGTCGATCGCACCCGACTCGATGACCAGGACTTCGCGTAGGGCTTCTGCGCCGTCGGTGACTTCCTTGTGGGTCTCCGCGTGCTTGGCCGTTTCGACGACCAGAAGCGTCGTCGCGGAATCCTCGAGGATCCACTGTGCCTGATCAGGGGAGGAGGTCTCGTAGATCGCGACGGTGCATCCGCCGGCTGTCCAGATGGCGTAGTCGAGAACGACCCACTCGTAGCGAGTCGCGGACAGGATAGCGACGCGGTCGCCGAGCTCGACACCCGAAGCGATCAGGCCCTTGGCGACTGCGGAGACCTGCTTCGCGAATTCAGCTGCGGTGACGTCGACCCATCCACCGTTCGACGGCCGCTTGAACGGCACGAAGGTGGGGTCTTCTTCGGCATGACGGAACACGGAGTCGGCCATTGAAACGTTCTCCGGAATTGAGAACGACTGTGGAACTGAGAACTCGCGCACTATTGACCCCTCCAGTGACTACTGACATTTCTGATGTGCATTGCATCACATTAGTCGTCATTTTGCACTGTCGTTACTATTCGGTAGAACTGGTCGGGCGCTGACCTGCAGTTTAGTGTGACCGGCTGTTTACAGGTACTCAGGCGACGTGTTGGAGCGTGCGGCCGTGCACGGACAACCAGCGGCGAATCGCGTAGTCCAATCGGTCCGGATCCACGCCGAGTTGCTCTGCAGTAGCTGCAAGGATCTCCGAGGTGTCTCCCGGCAGTTCGGTGGTGCCGAGTGTTGCGCTGATGAAGGTGTCGGCGGCGGTGCCCAGATCGGTGTGGGGGATTCCGGCCAACATCAACAGGTGCGCCCAGGTCACTTCGGAACCGTCGCCGCAGGCGTCGACCCAGGCGTGGTGAACGGCATCGAGAGCGTTGTCGGAATCAGCAGCGGACAGCAGGTCCTCGACGCTGTTGATCCGCAAGTGATGGAGTTTCTCGGCGACCTGTTGGATGTGACGTGCTTCGATCGGGACGCCCGTCGCCGTGTAGCGGCGCTTGTACGAGCCGATCTTGCCTGCCCACTGGTCCGAGCTCCCGGCTTCCTCGAACGTGCGGAGGAGTTCGCGTGCGCCGTCCGTGACGGGTTTGTCTTCGCGGGCTTTCCGGTAGGCGAGGTAGCGATCGACGACGGTCACTTCGCTGTGGCCCGACGTGGACTGCACGGATTCGATGATGCACAGGGCGAGGCTCTGTCGATAAGCGTCTGACGCAACCCATGCGGACGGGTCGCCCAGGCGGTCACGGCACGCAGCTGCGACGGCGTCGACGGTATCGGTCGAGATGGTCACGGTTCCTCCAGAAAGCTGATTCTTTTTGTTCCATTTGGGCTATCGGCACCGAGGAGCGAAATGTTGCACACATCACAAATTCACATAGTTTTCTTGGACTGCGCTCAGGTGAGAAAGAGTCAGGGCTCAGGCGAGGAAGGTCAGAACTTCGTCGTCGCTGAGTTGATGAAAGTCCTCGAATGCAGCACCGACGCCGCCCAACAGGGCAGGAACGAAGGGGCAGATGACGCGATCGGCCGAGCACGCGATCACTCTCATGGCTTCGGGGGAGGCGACGGGTACAGCGACGATCACGCAGGCAGCACCCGCGGTGCGCGCACACCGGCAGGCAACAGCGGCACTCGCTCCCGTCGCCATTCCGTCGTCGACGATCACCGCGGTGCGTCCGTGGAGGGAAACCGGGGTCCGTCCTTCACGCAGGAGGCGCGCTCGCCGCTCCAACTCGAGTCGTTCGTCGTGTTCGACGGCGGCGAGTTCTCTTTTCGAGACGCGAACCGCTGCGATGACGTCGTGGTTGAGGACTCGCACCCCGCCCTCGCCGATAGCGCCCATCGCGAGTTCCGGGTTGTACGGACTGCCGAGCTTGCGCACCACCACGATGTCCAGGGGTGCGTTCAGCGCTGCAGCAACCTCGGCTGCGACGGGTACTCCGCCGCGCGGGAGTCCGAGAACGACCGGCTTGTCGATACGCAAGGTCTCGAGCCGCCCGGCCAGAAATTTGCCGGCGGAAGATCGATCCCGATACTGGGTCACTGCGTTGTCCTCGAGAAGCTCGAACCCCGACCAGTTCGACGCTACTCGCTGCAGGTCACCGCGACGAGACTGTGAACCTCCGCAGCGCGAGAGCAGGATTCTTCTCGCGTACCTCGGCGATGCGAGCAGCCGAAACGAGTGCGGTGGCGACCCCGACCTGCTCGCCAAGGGAACACATCACGACGCCCATCGGGTCGACGATCATGCTGGCACCCGCGCCGCCGCGCGCGCTCTGATCTGCCGCTGCGATGTACATCGTGTTCTCGATGGCCCGGGCGCGCACGAGAGTGGTCCAGTGGTCTTCCTTGAGCGGCCCGGGCACCCACTGGGCGGGCAGGAGCAAGACGTCCGCGCCGACGTCGACGATGCGTCGGGTGACTTCCGGGAAGCGCAGGTCGTAGCAGGTCTGGAGGCCGAAGGTCAGGCCGTCGCACCCGAAAGTCTGCGGTTCGGTGATCTCGCCCGCGCGGATCACGGCCGACTCCTGGTAACCGAAAGCGTCGTAAAGATGCAGTTTCCGGTAGGTCGCCACCAGTTCGCCGTTCGGGTCCATCGCGACGAGGGTGTTGGAGATTCTGCTCACGTCGTCGATCCGCTCGTTCATTCCTGCCACGAGGAAGATTCCGAACTCCGCGGCGACCGCCGCCAGTGCCGAACCGAATTCGCCGTCCAGGTCCTCCGCGGACTCGATCAGTCGCTCGTCCGTCGTCGGGGCGGTGAACATCGAGTACTCCGGCGCCACGACAACTTTCGCGCCCCGTGCTGCTGCGTCGGAAGCCAGTGATCGCAGTGATTCGAGGTTGGCTTTCTTGTCCGTCCCCGGAGCGAATTGGGCAATCGCGACAACGGTCTGGGAGGTGGTGGCTGTGGTGGCTGCGGTCATGCTTCCTACGCTAGGCGAAACCCGCTGGGAGGGTGGATCTGTCGTAAATGCACCCCCGGTATGTCGTCGTGTCTATACTCTATCCGCTAAACTGCTGGTCAAATGAGTGATATTGAGCGTGACCCCGAACCCCCAACATTTGCCGACCTCGACATCGATGATCGGGTACTGAAGGCACTGTCAGACGTGGGCTACGAGTCGCCCTCGCCCATTCAGGCTGCCACCATTCCGCCACTGCTCGAAGGCAAGGACGTCGTCGGTCTCGCACAGACCGGTACCGGCAAGACCGCAGCCTTCGCAGTTCCCGTTCTGTCGCGGATCGACACGTCGATCAAGCAGACCCAGGCGCTGGTGCTTGCTCCCACGCGTGAGCTGGCGCTTCAGGTTGCCGAGGCATTCGGCAAGTACTCCGCCCACATCCCCGGACTCAACGTCCTGCCGATCTACGGTGGCCAGAGCTACGGCGTCCAGCTGTCCGGCCTGCGCCGCGGTGCACACGTCGTCGTCGGTACCCCGGGTCGTGTCATCGACCATCTCGAAAAGGGCACCCTGGACCTGACCAATCTCAAGTACCTCGTTCTCGACGAGGCCGACGAGATGCTCAAGATGGGTTTCCAGGAGGACGTCGAGCGCATCCTCCGCGACACCCCCGGCGACAAGCAGGTTGCCCTGTTCTCGGCAACGATGCCCGGCTCGATTCGCCGGATCTCGAAGCAATACCTGAACAATCCGGTCGAGATCACCGTCAAGTCCAAGACGTCGACCGCCTCGAACATCACGCAGCGCTACATTCAGGTTGCTCATCAGCGCAAGCTCGATGCACTGACCCGAGTCCTCGAGGTCGAGGCTTTCGAGGCGATGATCATCTTCGTCCGTACCAAGCAGGCCACCGAAGACCTGGCGGAGAAGCTGCGCGCCCGCGGGCACTCGGCTGCCGCGATCAACGGCGACATCGTCCAGGCCCAGCGTGAGCGGACCATCGGTCAGCTCAAGAACGGCGCCCTCGACATCCTCGTCGCGACCGACGTTGCTGCTCGAGGCCTCGACGTGGATCGAATCTCCCACGTCGTCAACTACGACATCCCCCATGACACGGAGTCGTACGTTCACCGCATCGGTCGTACCGGCCGCGCCGGTCGTCAGGGTGACGCGTTGCTGTTCGTCGCTCCGCGTGAGCGTCATCTGCTCAAGTCCATCGAGAAGGCGACGCGTCAGCCGCTTGCGGAGATGCAGCTTCCCAGTGTCGACGACGTCAACGCCCAGCGTGTGACCAAGTTCGGTGACTCCATCACCGAGAGCTTGGCATCGGAGAATCTCGCGATGTTCCGCAAGATGATCGAGGACTACGACCAGGAACATGACGTTCCGCTCATCGACATCGCTGCCGCCTTGGCGCTGCAGTCGCGCGACGGTGAGGCATTCCTGCTCGCTCCCGAGCCGCCGGCACCGCCGCGTCGTGAGCGTGAGCCCCGTGAACCTCGTCCCCCTCGCCGTTTCGACGACGGCCCGGCTCCTCGCTCGCGTGGACCCGAGGGTCAGGAATTGGCCGCGTACCGCATCGCAGTCGGCAAGCGTCACCGCGTCGTGCCGGGTGCCATCGTCGGTGCAATCGCCAATGAGGGCGGGCTTCGTCGAAGCGACTTCGGGCACATCAGCATTCGCCCGGATCACAGCATTGTCGAGTTGCCGGCCGACCTCTCCAACGAGACTCTGGAAGCTCTGCGTCGCACACGCATCTCCGGCGTTCTGATCCAGCTGCAGCCTGATTTCGGCCCGCCGCAGGGACGTCCGAGTGGGCGTGGCGACCGTGGTGGCCGCGATGATCGCGGTGGACGTGACGACCGCCGCGGTGGCGGACGCGATCGCTACAACGACTGACGCACAGCCTTCAACGTCTTGATGTAAAGGCTGAAACAGGCGCTGCCCTCCGTGAGGAGGTCAGCGCCTGTTTTTTGTGGGGCGGTGGCAGGGGCGGGCAGTATCAGATCGGCGTCGGTTCGAGGGCGCCGTTCTTCCTGGCGTTGGTGTCGAACTGCGTGCGGTACAACTCGGCGTAGCGACCACCGCGTGCAAGCAGTTCTTCGTGGTTGCCGCGCTCGATGATTTGGCCTGCCTCGACGACAAGGATCAGGTCGGCTGCCCGGATTGTGGACAAACGGTGTGCGATCACCACAGCAGTCCGCCCGGCGAGTGCTTCGCCGAGGGCTTCTTGAACCGCGGCTTCCGACGTCGAGTCGAGATGCGCGGTGGCCTCGTCCAGGATGACGACGCGAGGCTGGGCCAGGAGCAGTCGTGCGATGGTCAGGCGTTGACGCTCACCGCCCGAGAGGCGGTATCCGCGTTCACCCACCACTGTCTCCAATCCGTCGGGGAGCGACGCAACCAGGTCGGTGAGCCGTGCTCGCTCCAGAACCTCACGCAGATCTTCTTCGGTGGCATTCGGTCGCGCGAGGAGCAGGTTGGATCGAAGGCTCTCGTGGAACAGGTGCCCGTCCTGCGTGACCATGCCGACGGTCTCACGGATGGAATCGGAACTGAGGTCTCGGACGTCGACGCCGCCCAGCTCGACCGATCCGGAGTCGATGTCGTAGAGGCGCGGAATCATCTGCGCCACGGTCGACTTTCCGGCACCGGACGTGCCGACCAGGGCGACCATCTGTCCCGCTTCGGTGCGGAACGAGAGGTCGTGCAACACGTCCTCGCCGCCGCGGGTGTCGAGGATCGCGACCTCCTCCAGCGAAGCGAGTGACACCTTGTCGGCAGAGGGGTAGGCAAAAGTGACGTTCTTGAACTCGACGGATACCGGGCCCTCCGGCACCGTGCGTGCATCGGGCTTCTCGGTGATGAGTGGTGCCAGGTCGAGAATCTCGAATACCCGCTCGAAGCTGACCAGAGCGCTCATGACGTCCACCCGGGCGCTGGCCAGTGCGGTCAACGGCGAGTACAGCCTCGTGAGCAGCAGCGCCATTGCGACGACAGCGCCTGCGTCCAATTGACCGCGCAGCGCGTAGAAGCCGCCGAGTCCGTAGACGAGGGCAAGGGCAAGCGCGGAGACGAGCGTCAGTGCTGTGACGAAGACGGACTGCAGCATCGCGGTCCGGACTCCGATATTGCGCACACGCCTGGCACGAACCGCGAACTCCGCAGACTCTTGCGAAGGGCGACCGAACAGCTTGACCAGAGTCGCGCCGGGAGCGGAGAACCGTTCCGTCATCTGGGTGCTCATCATCGAATTATGGTTGGCAGCTTCACGATTGAGTGCCGCGAGTTTCGCGCCCATCCGCCGTGCGGGGATCACGAAGATGGGGAGAAGTACCAACGCGAGCACGGTGATCTGCCACGAGATCCCGAGCATGACGATCAGCGTGATCACCAGCGTGACCAGATTGCTGACAACTCCGGACAATGTGTCGCTGAAGGCGCGCTGAGCGCCGATGACGTCGTTGTTGAGACGGCTGACGAGTGCTCCGGTTCGAGTTCTGGTGAAGAACGCGATCGGCATCTTCTGGACGTGATCGAAGACGGTGGTGCGCAGATGCAGGATCAGATCTTCACCGATGCTGGCCGAGAGCCACCGGGTCAACAGGCCCAGCGCGGCCTCGAGAATTGCGACCAGTGCGATCAGGGCGGCAAGTTTGACGACCACGTCGACGGCGTCGCCGCCGACTATCGCGTTGACCACGCGCCCGGCGAGGACGGGTGTTGCCACGGCAAGCGCAGCCGTGACGACGCTCAGTACGAGGTACCAGCTGAGATTACGTTTCTGCGGGACTGCGAACGTCGCGATCCGCTTCAGTGTCGCCTTCGAGAACGGGCGCCGATCTTCTTGCGCGTGCATCGCGTTGTACATCGCGTTCCACGCGGTGACTTCCATACTCATGACTTCGCCCCTCCGGTCGCCGGCCACGAAGATTACGTGGCCGGTACGACACGAAGGTAGAACCTCAACCAAACTTCAGGTCAAGTGCGGCCTCAGCGGGCCACATCGACCACCACGCGCGGAGGGTCGCTGAGCGTCGTGACCGTGAACGGCTGCTTCTCGGTCACGCCGATGAACGATTGTGTGACTCCCTCGAAGACGTTGGACCCGTTGACCTCGGTCACGACTCCGCCGACACCGGGGACCGGGTTGGGGCCGGAGTACTGCTCGACTCCGCTGTCGAAGGGATAAGCGGAACCGTCGATCAGGACCTGGATCACTGCGGCGCCCTGGATGTCCACGGGCTTTCCGCTGCCTTCCTGGGTGGCCGCGTCGACGTACTTGACGCGCCATCCGGGTGTGCCGGTGCCGCCCATCTCGTAGACGACGCGATCGAATCCGTCGTGCTCGCCCACGCGGATGTCGACGACGGTGAGCTTGGATTCGGTGCCTGCTGCCGATGTCTTGTCGGAGCTGTCCGTCGGGACTGGTTCTGTGGTCGACGCTGCGGCACTCGAGGTCGAGGTGACGGCCGAGGTGGCTGCCGTGGGAGTGGTCTCCGCGTCCTGCGAACAGGCAGTCAGGCTCACGCCCACTGCGATGGCAGCGACAGCGGCAAATGATCTCGTCCGGTTCGTTGTCATGACTCGATCGTAGGGCTCGCGTGATCGGGTTCCGCGGCGGCGGTGCCCGGAGTTACCTAACCGATATCGCCGTCGACGTAGAGCCACTTGCCTTCTGCTCGTGCAAATCGACTGCGTTCGTGGAGCATTCCCCGCTCGCGTCCGAATGCGTAGTGAGCGCGAAATTCAACGATGCCGTCGGAATCGAACAGGCCACCTCGTTCGGTGCCCAGGATCTCCAACCGGAGCCATTTCTGGTCAGGATCGAGATCGAGTTCGGTCGGCCGATGGTCGGGATGCCAAGTCCGCGTGAGGTATTCGTCGTCCATCACAGTGAAAGCCGTGTAGCGCGAACGCATCAGGGTTTCGGCGGTCGGAGCATGCGCCGCCCCCCTGATGTACTTGCCGCAGCACTCGACCAACGCGTTGCCGCTGCCGCACGGGCACGGATCGTTCGGTCGGGGTGTGGTGGGGCGGCTCGAGGTCACCGCCCCATTACAGCACGGGTTCTCAGACCAGCTTGTGTTCGCGGTTCTCCCAGTACGGTTTGCGGAGGTCGCGTTTGAGGATCTTTCCGGTGGGATTGCGAGGAAGGATCTCGACGACGTCGATACTGGTCGGGCACTTGAACTTTGCGAGGCGTTCTTGTGTGTAGGTGATCAGTTCGGTTTCGTCGATCTGTGCATCGGCGGTGAGAACCACGACGGCCTTGACGGTTTCACCCCAGCGGTCGTCGGGAACGCCGATGACCGCGACCTCCGCGATTGCCGGATGCTCCACCAGTACGCGTTCGATCTCGGGGGAGTAGACGTTCTCGCCGCCGGTGATGATCATGTCCTTGAGACGGTCCTCGATGAACACGAAGCCGCCGGAGTCGGCGCGGCCCATGTCGCCGCTGCGCAACCATCCGTCGGCGGTGATGGTTTCGGCCGTCGCCTCGGGCTTACCCAGATATCCGGGTGTGCACTGTTCGGATCGCCACCACAGTTCGCCGGTCGTACCGGTGGGCACGTCCTCGAGCGTGACGGGGTCCACCACGCGCATCTCGACGCCGGGGATCGCTGTACCTGCTGATGCCATGCGCTCGACCTGCGACTCGTCGCGGTGAACGTCCGGCATCAACGCGGTAACGACACCTGCCATTTCGGTCATGCCGTAGACCTGGACGAATTCGGTGTCCGGCCAGGCTGCGAGTGCCGCTCGCAACAATGGGAGGGGCATGGGGGCGGCGCCGTAGGTGATGCGTTTGAGTGCTTTGAAGGCGGCGACTGCCTGCTCGCCGGCGGCCAGGACCCCGGCAATGACCGGTGGGACGAGGAAAGCGATGTTCGCACCGGCGGCGAGACCGGCGAAGATCGACGGCCCGTCGGCTTCTCTGGTGAAGTGACAGCGACCACCGGTGTGAATTGCCATGATGGCGTAGCAGGTTCCGCCGACGTGGAACATCGGCATCGCGATCAGGAATCGATGATCCTCGTGAGCCGGCAGGATTTCGAGAACATTGTTGCTGTGCGCGAACAGGTTTCGATGCGTGAGTTGGACACCTTTGGGTCGACCGGTCGTTCCGGAACTGTAAAGAACCAGAGCGGTGACATCGGGGCTCACCTCGGGTCGGGAACTGAGCGGGGTGACCTCGTCGATCCAGGGTTCGAACTCGTCGTGTTCACCGCCGACGGCGAAGATCGACTCGACGGCCGTCAATCGATCGCGCATGGCGACGATCTGGGGCAGGAGGTCGCTGCCGACGAACAGGATGCGTGCGCCACAGTCCGCGAGAACGTAATCCAGCTCTTCGCCCGAAAGTCGCCAGTTGGGAATGACATTCGCGGCCCCGAGCAGTGAGGCGGCGTACGTGACTTCGAGACAGGACAGATGATTCTTGTCGACGAAAGCGACAGTGTCGCCGGCACCGATGCCTGATTCGGCGAGGGCGGCGGCGATACGCAGGATGCGGTCCCGCCACTGGGCCCACGTGTACTCGGTCCCTTGGAAGGTCATCGCTGCTTGATCAGGCTTGACCGTCGCCCAGTGCTCTAGCCGATCGAAAATGATTCCAGCGGTGGCGTCGGACATTCGGCCGCCTCTCTCGTGTGATTGGTGTCACAAGGTTAGTGCGCGCCCGCCATTCATACCGCTGTTTCTCGCCAATGCACGCCCTTGGAGGGCCGTGAATTCTCAGACCCTGATCGGCTCGGCCGTGGATATCAGGGTGGTCCCCGATGGCGGGCGGGCCCCACACCCGACAGGATGGAACCAACCATTGCGGGCGTCCGTGTTTTCACGGGCGCCCGTCACGCCCGCAAAGTAGCACCGAAGTGAACAGGAAAGGCGATCATGAGTTCGCACGCCCAGGATGTCGCGGCCCGCGCAGTCGGCCTGTCCAAGACCTACGGCACCGGAGATACCCAGGTGCACGCCCTCAGTTCGGTGTCCGCAGATTTTGCCCGCGGTGAGTTCACGGCGATCATGGGGCCGTCCGGTTCCGGCAAGTCGACGCTGATGCATTGCCTCGCCGGTCTGGATTCCGCCAGTTCGGGTTCTGTCCTCATCGGCGACACGGAACTCACGACGCTCTCCGACAAACAGATGACGCAACTACGACGCGATCGCATCGGATTCGTCTTTCAGGCGTTCAACCTGGTGCCGACGCTGACGGCGCTCGAGAACATCACGTTGCCCCTCGACATCGCCGGACGCAAAGCGGATCAGACCTGGCTGAACAGCGTCCTGACCAAGCTGGGGCTCGGGGATCGGCTCGATCACCGGCCGGGAGAGTTGTCGGGTGGTCAGCAGCAGCGTGTGGCGTGCGCGCGTGCGCTGGCGGGTCAGCCGGAGATCATCTTCGGCGACGAGCCGACCGGAAACCTCGATTCGAAGTCCTCCGGGGAGGTGCTCTCGATCCTGCGCGCAGCGGTCGACGAGTTCAACCAAACCGTGGTGATCGTGACGCACGATCCGCGGGCAGCGGCGTACGCCGATCGGGTCGTGTTCCTCGCGGACGGCAAGATCGTCGACGAATTGCGCGAGCCGACGGCAGATTCGGTCCTCGATCGTATGAAGCGCCTCGACGCTCCGCAGGCGGTCGTGAACGCGGAAGCCGGGGCTTGAGCACATGGCTTCGGTAAGCAACTCGCCGATGCGCAAGGTCTCCCTGCGCAATTTGGCGGCACACAAGGTGCGACTTGCGCTGACGGTTCTGTCCGTCGTGCTCGGCACGGCTTTTGTCGCGGGGTCCTTCGTTTTCACCGACACCCTCCAGAAGACTTTCGATTCGATCTTCGAGAACACTGCCCAGGGCGTCGACGTTCGGGTATCGATGGAAGACCGCAACACCAGCGGCGTTCCGGTGGAGGACGTCGACAAACTTGCGGCGGTCGACGGCGTCCGGGCGATCGCGCCGGCGGTCAGCGGACAGATCGTCCTGATCAACGCAGACGGTGGTGCCGTTCAGACCGGCGGCGCGCCCAGTATCGGGCAGTCCTACCTACCTCCGGGCCAGGCGATTGCCGAACCCGACACCTTCGTCGAGGGCGCGCCTCCGACGCAGACCGGTCAGGTCGCGCTGAACACCAGCGCCGCCGAGCGAGCCGGTCTGAAGGTGGGGGACACTGCCAAGGTTCTGGCACCGGCCCGCGGAATCGTGGACGTGACGTTGTCCGGCATCTACGAAGGGGCCGGTAGTGACACCGGTGGATTCATCGGCGCGCTCTTCACCGACGAACAGGCTCGTGGACTTTTCACCGACGGCCGGCATGTCGAGTACATCGACGTCGCGGGCAACGGGGTCTCGCAGACGGAACTGCAGCAACGCGTCGAGCAGGTTTTCCCCGATCTCAAGGTGCAGACCGGTGACCAGGTTCGCGAGGAGACCAAGGCCGAGGTCGACTCGGCGCTGAGCTTCATCAACTACTTCCTGCTGGCGTTCGGTGCGATCGCTCTGCTCGTCGGCACGTTCATCATCTACAACACCTTCTCGATGATCGTGGCGCAGCGTCTTCGTGAGCTGGCGCTGCTGCGTGCGATCGGTGCGAGCCGAGCGCAGGTCGGTCGTTCGGTGGTCACCGAGGCGTTGGTGGTCGGGCTCATCGGCAGCATCATCGGTCTGCTCGGTGGTATCGGTCTCGCCTACGGATTGCGCAGTCTGCTCAACACATTCGACGTCGGTCTGCCGGAAGGCCCGCTCCAGGTGGGCGCGCGCACGATCATCGTCGCGTTGGTGGTGGGCGTCGTCGTCACGACGCTCAGCGCCTACGCTCCCGCTCGGCGTGCGTCGAAGATCCCGCCCGTAGCGGCCATGCGTGAGGAGTTCGCCTCCACGGGCGACTCGCTGCGGGTGCGGACGCTGATCGGCGCGATCCTCGGGGTGATCGGTGTGGCACTGCTCGTGTTCGGCTCTCGCGGGACCGGCGGCGGCGCCGCTCTGATCGTCGGACTCGGCGCGTTCTCGTTGATCATCGCGGTTCTTCTCGGTGCTCCGGCGCTGTCGCGGCCGATCGTCGGTGCGCTCGGTGCCGTGTTCGCCAAGCCGTTCGGTGCCATCGGGCGATTGGCTCGCACCAACGCGGTGCGCAATCCCCGTCGCACGGCCGCAACGGCATTCGCACTGACTCTCGGCCTGATGTTGGTGACCGTCATCGGAGTGTTCGGATCTTCGGCCAAGGCGAGCATTAATGCTCTAGTGGACGTGGGTGTCTCGGCCGACTACATCCTGACCGGTCCCAACGCGATCGGTGTGCCGCGCGGTGCGGCCGACGCCGTCCGGCAGGTGCCCGACGTGCAGAGCGCGACGTCCTTGCACGGAGTGCGCGCGAAGGTCGACGGTGAGGACGAGCAGGGCGCTTCGTTCGACGGCCCGATCGAAGGCGTGCTCGAGTACAAGATCCTCGAGGGCACGGTCGATCTGACCGGCAACAACATGCTCGTCTCGAAGTCGACTGCGGACGACAAGGGGTGGGCTGTCGGCTCGACTCAGACGCTCACCGGTCCCGGCGGCGTCGAATACCAGACCGTTGTCGCGGGAGTGTTCGAGGACAACCAGCTGATCGGTTCGTGGATCGTCTCGGACGAGGCGTACCGGAAGCTGATGCCGGCGGAGAGCCTGCCGGACTTCGTGGTTCTGGTGAAGGCGAAGCCGGGGGCGGATCTGACGACGCTGCGATCCGAACTCGAAACGGCGACGGAGAAGTACGTTGTCGTCCAGGTGCAGGATCGTGAGGAGTTCAAGGGAACTCAGGGTCAGCAGATCAACACGTTGTTGGCGATCCTCTACGGTCTCCTTGCACTCGCGGTCGTGATCGCGATCCTCGGCATCATCAACACGTTGGCACTCTCGGTGGTCGAGCGGCGACGAGAAATCGGAATGCTGCGAGCCGTCGGCATGCAGCGAGGACAGATGCGACGCACGATCTACCTCGAATCGGTGCTCATCGCGGTGTACGGCGCGGCAGTCGGAGTTGTTCTCGGCATCGCGTTCGGTTGGGCGTTCGTGAGCACTCTCGCGGATCAGGGCCTCGACAAGATCACGATCCCGTGGGGTCAGGTAGTCGGAATGCTGATCGGCTCCGGTGTGGTCGGCGTCTTGGCGGCGCTGTGGCCGGCCAACAGAGCGGCCAAGACGAAGCCGCTGGAGGCGATTGCGGACATGTAGGGCCTTCGGCCCCGTGCGCACTTTTGGTAGCGGTAACAGCCGAAAGTGCGCACGGTACCGTTGCCGCATGAGCACCCTTCAAGAAGTCGGCGAACGTGAATCCTGGCGCTGCTGGCTGTGCGACGAACCGGTCGACCCCGACATGTCCGTCAACGATCCGCGTGGCCCGAGCATCGACAGCATCAACACCGCAAAAAAGGGTGGCAAGACCAAAGGCGGCGTCGAACGTTTGGCACATCGCGCGTGCAACACCAAGAAAGGTGCGGTCAAACCTGTTGTGGAATGGCCGGATCGGCTGTTCGTCGTCGATCCCGCTCCGATCATCGGGGTCGTGGAGCAGCTCGAGCGCAAGGGTGGCCGCGTCGCCGTCGCTCGCTGCCCCGGCAAGGACGACGCCCAGGAAGCCTCCGACTGGCTGATCGATCGGTTGTCGCGTCTGGCTCCCGCGTTGAACGTCGAAACGAGCATCGACGCCGCGGGTGGGGGTTACCTGTTGGTCCTCAAAACCGTGTAGGAGCGCAGTTCGGGGGCCGTCTTTCGCGGTACCTGTTCCGCCTCCAGTGTCGTCGGGGTACGGTCGAACCGAACATGAATCCGGTTTCGAGTGCGAAGGAATTCCGATGAACCTGGCATTGACCGACGAGGAACTAGCGTTCCGCGACGAGATGCGGACGTTCTTCCGTACGCAAATCCCCGCGGACATCAGGGAGGCGTACGCCCACGGCGAGGAGTTGGGGCGCGACCGTATGGTCGAGGCGCAGCAGATCCTCAACGCTCACGGTCTGGCGGTGCCGCACTGGCCGGTCGAGTGGGGCGGTAAGAACTGGACCCCGGTCCAGCACAACATCTGGCTCGACGAACTCCAGCTCGCGTCTGTCCCCGAACCGTTGGCGTTCAACGCCAACATGGTCGGTCCGGTCATCGCGGCCTTCGGCTCGCAGGAGCAGAAGGAGAAGTTCCTTCCGGCGACCGCGAACCTCGACATCTGGTGGTGCCAGGGATTCTCCGAACCCGAGGCCGGCTCCGATCTCGCTTCGCTCAAGACTCGCGCGGTCCGCGACGGAGACGACTGGGTCATCAACGGCCAGAAGACGTGGACGACGCTGGGACAGTACGCCGACTGGATCTTCTGCCTCGTGCGTACCAACCCCGATGCGCCCAAGCGCCAGGCGGGCATCTCGTTCATCCTTGTCGACCTGAAGACGCCTGGCGTCACGGTCCGCCCGATCAAGCTGATCGACGGCGGCTACGAGGTCAACGAAGTGTTCTTCGAGGACGTCCGCGTCCCGGGGGAGAACCTGGTCGGTGAAGAGAACCAGGGCTGGGGTTATGCCAAGTTCCTGCTCGGCAACGAGCGCACTGGTGTCACGCGCGTCGGTTTCTCGAAGGTTCGTCTCGCGCAGGCCAAGGCTCGCGCTGCCGAGGTCAAGGTCGGTAACGGAACACTGCTCGAAGATCCGCTCTTCGCTGCCCGCCTCGCCGAACTCGAAAACGAATTGCTTGCCCTCGAGCTCACTCAGCTCCGGGTGGTCGCCAGTTCCGCTGACGGCCAGCCGAATCCGGCGTCGTCGCTGCTCAAGCTTCGCGGTTCCGAATTGCAGCAGGCGAGTGTCGAACTGCTGATGGACGTGGCCGGCCCCGATTCACTGCCGTACGACGCGGGCAGTGACATCGCCTCCGCGAGCTGGGCGCAGCACACTGCCCCGACGTACTTGAACTACCGCAAGGTATCCATCTACAGCGGATCGAGCGAAGTGCAGCGCAGCATCATCGCCTCCTCGATCCTCGGATTGTGAGGCGTGGCATGGACTTCGAACTCAACGACGAGCAAAAACTTCTCCGCGATACCACCAAGGATCTCCTCGCGCGCAGCTACGACGCCGAGAAGCGCAATGCGATCATCGACTCCGATCCCGGGTGGAGCCCGCAGGTCTGGAAGCAGTTGGCCGAGGTCGGCTTGCTCGGCCTGACGTTCTCCGAGGACGACGGCGGCATGGACGCCGGCCCGGTGGAAATCGGCGCGGTCATGACCGAGATCGGTCGACGCTTGGCACCCGAGCCGGTACTCGACGCGGTCGTGACGCCGGGCGGGCTGATCTCCGAAGGCGGCAGCCAAGAGCAGCGGTCGTCGATTCTTCCCGGTGTTGCCGAGGGCGTCACGTTCCTGGCGTTCGCCGATCAGGAACCCGGAATCCGTTGGCCGGCAACCGAACGTGCGACAGCCGCGGCGCAGGTCGACGGCGGCTGGACCGTGACCGGGATCAAGAATCCCGTCGGGCACGGCGCGACGGCGGACATCCTCGTCGTGAGCGCTGCGCTCCCCGGCGGTGGCGTCGGACTGTTCCTCGTCAAGAGCGATGCCTCCGGTTTGGTGCGCAAGTCCTACGCCACTCACGACGGTCTGCGCGGTGCGCAGATCGAGTTCACCGACACCCCGGCCGAAGCGCTCGGTGAGGGCGGCGATGCTTCCGCTCTGATTCAATCAGCGCAGATCCGTGAGCAGGCTGCTCTGTGTGCCGAGGCTGTCGGAGCGATGGAAGAGGCACTGCGACTGACCACCGAATACCTCAAGACGCGTAAGCAATTCGGTGTTCCGCTCGCAAAGTTCCAGACGCTGACGCACCGCGCTGCCGACCTGTACGTCTCGCTCGAATTGGCGCGCAGTATGAGTCTCTACGCGACGATGTCCCTTGCCGACGGCGTCGTCGATCCCGTGATCGCTTCGCGGGTCAAGTTGCAGATCGGGCGTTCGGCTCGGCTCATCGGTCAAGAAGCAATCCAGATGCACGGTGGTATCGGTATGACCGCCGAATACCCGGTGGGTCATTACGTGAGCCGACTCGTCGCCATCGAGCACACGCTCGGTAGTGCCGAAGACCACCTTCGGGTGTTGGCTGCCGGTGTGGCTGATCACGAGATGGTCAGCGTGGTCTGATCTTTCACGAACGACAGAGGGGCCGCATTCCGTTCCAAGGATGCGGCCCTTTCGTCGTTCAGCGGTGATTGCGCAATACATCCAAACGGAGTCGGCGCTGCTCGATATTGACTGCGCTGTCGGTGAATGCTTGTTTCCAGCCGGGGTCGCCCGTTCGGGACGCCGCGTCTTGCAGAAGCGGAATTGCGTCGAAAGGGAAGCGCGCCTGCACACTTCGCAGGGTGGAGAAGTGACTGTGACGCGAGTGGATGCCCAAGTCCTCGCCCGTCGCAGCGTGCTCCAACGCTTCGTTTTCCAAGGCATTCAACAGTTTTTCGGCGACGGCCAGTGGCCAGGGGCGGTCGATGCCGTCGAGTAGCGCGCTGCCGTCGACTCCCAGAAGGTACTCGTCCGCGTGTCCGGCGACGATGTACTCGACGCGCTCGCGCGGGTCGGCGATGGCGACGATTCTCCGGTCCGTCGTGCGCCCGTCCCGCTCCAGAAATGCCGACGCCCAGGCTGTATTCTTCTGGAGAACGGTTGCCGCAGTCCATGATTCGATCATCACGTTGCGCCACTGCTTCTCGATGGGGATGGTGAGGGCGCCGCGTGCCGACCCGGCCATCGATTCCCACAGCGCCAGTGGAGTAGCGGTCACAACTTGCCGTAACCACCAGCGCCGGATGCCTTTGTTCTTGTAATGGACGTCTTCGATGCCGTCTCGGAATGCGAGGTCGTCGAGCGAACCCGGCAATCGGACGGCCAGGCGGGGTCGCAACGGCTTCGTCTCGAGCCGCACCCACGACTGAGCGCGAGTGACCATGCGAGAGGCAAACGGAGATCGGGGGAGTTGCCGCAGGAGTTGAATTGCGCGCTCACGGACCCGCACGGCTGAATCGTCGAGTGCGCGCTCGAGGAGGGCGTAGTCGTGTTCACCCAGCCCGACGTCGAGATGGTCGAGAAAATGCAGGCGGCTTGAAGTGGCCTCGTCGTCCCAAGCGATCTCGAGCTCTTCGCTCGCCAGTTCCGGGTCGACCGTACGTATGTAATCGAACCAGGCCGTACGGTCGTCCGGATCGGGCGAGAGCCACAGCTCGTCCCGGCGTGATCCGATTCGTCGTAGCTGGGCCCAATCCGGATTCTGCTCCGCCAGATACTGCCCACGTCGACCGGCGAGGCGTAGTAGCGCCTCGCGGTGCTCGGGATGCTTCAGCGCGGCTTCCATGAAGAGCGGAACGCTGGCAGCGGGCGCGAGGAATCCGCGTTGGTCGGCCATCGCGAACCATTCCGCGAGAGTCCAGGAACGAACCTGCAACAAGGACTGAAGTTGTTCGATCGCGAGGTCGGGAAGCAGCGGTTGAACCGCTGGATCAGTCTTCGATGCGCGCGAGTGACCTGCGTGCGCGTCTGATCGCAGGGAGGTCACCCGCCTACGGTATGGCAGGGGTGCGTCGACTTTGGGGGCAGGGTCGGCCTGGGCTCACACACGGTGTCCCGGCCGCGTGCTCACGCTCAGTCGTGTTCGGTCCGCACGGAACAGGTCTACCGAGTACTCGACGGGACGCTCATGCTGGTCGTAGCCGATTCGTTCCAGCTTGAGCACCGGGGCCGGCATCGGTTGTCCGAGAAGCGTCGACACCGAGGAGCTGACTTCTGCCAGTTCGATGGATTCGTCGGTGGCCGAGATGTCGATTCCGAATTTGCAACGCAGGGCTTCGTAGACGGAATCCATGTGCGTTCGGAGCAGATCGCGGCATCCGGGGTCGCCCAGATACATCCGTTCCAGCGACAACGTGTCACCGTCGGCAAATCGTAAGCGCAACAAGGAAATCACATCGCGGTCCGGGGAAACTCCGAGTATCTGGGCGGCTCGCGGGCTGGGCCGCTCCAGACGTGCTGACAGCACTCTCGTGCCGTCCTGGAATCCTTGTTCCTGGAGCATTTGCGGTACGCCCATGACTGTATTCAGATTTCGGGACAGTCGTCGGCTGGCACACAGGGATCGTGCGTTCTCCGGAGTGGGTGCGTCTGCGTGGACGCTGGTGAGAAAGGCGCCGCCTGCTCGGCCTTTGACCCGATGTACCAATCCTTCACGTTCCAGCGCGTCGAGTGCGCTGCGCACTGTCGTGCGAGATGTCCCCAGTCGTGCTGCCAGTTCGCGCTCGGGCGGAAATTTGCCCACGGAGCGTCCTTCGAGTTCCTGAGCGAGCCGTAACAGCGCAGATCGAGTCTGCTCCATCATCGACATATGGCGTGACCTCGCAATACGGCAGTTCGTTGAACCCCAAAACTAGTGAGGCACCCGATCCACCACAACACGAAGTGTGATCTGTAACACGCCGTTAACAATTGGTGAGAGAACCAGAAATGGTCTAGCCCGAATCTCTGGGGAGTCCGAAGTCGTCGGTTTCGGACTCCTATTCAGGGAATGGAGGGCACCAGCAGTGAATCGAACGCTTTCGACCCGTGCCGAGATCGCGTTGGCGATTACTCGAGAAGCAGGAGATCTTGCCAGGCACTGGTTCGACAAGTCGACGCTTCGGGTCGACACGAAGTCGGATGGATCGCCCGTCACCCAGGCTGATCAAGAGATCGAACAGATGATTCGCGATGCTTTGTCCGAGAACTTCCCCGATGACGGCATCATGGGCGAGGAGTTCGACGACGTCGTGGGTTCGAGCGGAAATCGGTGGATCATCGACCCGATCGACGGAACGAAGTCGTTTGTCCACTCAGTGCCGCTCTATGCGAACCTCCTCGCATACGAAGAGGCGGGTGAAATTACATTCGGGGCGATCAATCTGCCCAGCGCCGGTGTGCTCGTGTCAGCAGAAAAGGGCGGTGGATGCTGGAGAAACGACGAGCCCGCCGCTGTCTCCGACCGGACGGATCTCGACGGCGCGTATCTGATGGCCACGTGGCTCGAGGACTGGAAGCCGGATACGATCCGCGATCTCAACTCGCGGGGCGTCATTCTCCGCACCTGGGGTGACGCGTACGGCTATGCGATGGTCGCCTGCGGGCACGCCGATGCGATCGTCGATTATACGACCAAGGCCTACGACCTCGCGCCGATGCCGGTGATCATCGAAGAGGCGGGTGGTCGCTTCTCGAGTCTCGACGGTCGTCGGAACTTCGACTGTGGCAACGGAATTGCATCGAACGGTCATCTGCACGACTCCATTCGCCAGCTCGTCAACTGAGGGAAGGTCCGATGAAGGATTTCATCCGCGGGCTCAGTCACCGAAAGATCATGGTGTTCTTCGGGTCCGTTTACGGTATTGCGCTGCTGTTTGCACTTTTCCCGCCCCTTTACCTCTGGGGCAGAGGAGTTTCGACGCTGGTGTTCGGAATCCCGTTCAGCATCATGTACTGGATTCTCGACGCGCTGGTTCTCGGGTTGGGCCTGTGGGGCTTGTACCTGGTCGAAGACCTTCGCGGTGAACTCGACGAAGAGCTGGCGCTGACGCCGGCCGGTCCGAATGGAGAATGACATGGCAATCATGCTCGGAATGCTGGCGTTGTTCTACGCCGGAGTGCTCTTCATTCTCTATGCGACTCAGCAGAAGACGAAGCCGACGTTCGAGGAATACTCGGTCGGCGGCCGTAGCTACGGCCCGTGGTACGTGGCCATGTGCTACGTGAACTCCTGGTGGCCGGGCGCGGTATTCATCGCTTTCTTCGGGATGGCTTCGGGTGCAGGAGTTTTCGGATTCTACGGCCTCGCCTACTCCAGTCTCGGTGTCGCGATGATGTACTTCATGGCTACAAGGGCGTGGCGATGGGGTGCCCGATACAACCTTCGATCACAGCCGGATCTTCTTGGCTTGCGGTTTAATTCACGTTCGGTGAAGATGATCGCCAGTCTCATCGGAATCGTCTCGGTCTTCCCGTGGGTGGTTCTCGGAATGCAGGCACTGGGGGAGGTATTTCAATACGCGAGTGAGGGTCGATGGTCGGTGACCACCTGCTTGCTTGTCGGGTTGGCGCTGATCCTGATCCGTCAGTACTGGACAGTGAAGATGGGCATGCGTGGGTTGATCATGACCGATGCGTTCCAAGGGATCGTCGCGTACGTGATTGCAGCACTTGTATGTCTGGTCTTGTTGTCCGGCGTCGCCGGCGGCCCGATCAGCATGAGTGCGCTGGCGCAGGTCCCGATCGAATTCCTGCGGGTGCCCGGCGACGGCGACGCTTACGGTCCGTTCTACCTCTTCAGCCTGATCTTCACCGGCGTAGTCGGATCGTTGTGCTGGCCGATGAGTTTCCAACGGATCTACACCGCGTCGGGAGTCCGTGCAGTAAAAGCGGGGACTATACGTACCGTGTTGATCTCGAGTGTGTTCTACACGCTGTTGATGTTGTTGGGTATCGCCGCATCCCAGATGCCGGAGGTCATCGCAAACCCACAGGCTGCATGGTTCACGATCATGGAGTCGTACGGGGGAACCTGGCTACTCGGTCTGGGTGTGACAATGGTGTTCGCGGCGTCGATGGGCCACATCGACGGAAGTGTCCAGGTGTGTGGTCTGCAAATTGCGAACGATCTCGTCAACTCCGACAAGCGCAAACTTTCGGATTCGGCACTTACCGTGGTCGCAAAAGTCAGCATGGTGGGGTTCATGGCATTGGCCGGAGTGGTGGCCTATGTAACGTACGACATGACTCGGTTGCAGCTCCTTGCACAAATCTCCTACCAGGGCGTAGTCCAGTTGGCCGTTCCGCTCTTCTTCGGAATCTTCTGGCGGGGTGGCAACAAGTACGGGGCAGTTTCGGGCATGCTGTCGGGTTTCGGGATTGCGTTGGTGTTGACCTTCATCTACCCGGATGACATCGCCGGACTTGGCTCACTGACCGGCGGTGTAGTCGGAATGGCCGTCAATCTCATCGTGTTCCTGGTCGTCTCCGCTCTGACCGGTATCTCGGCGGCCGAGCGAGTTCGGGTGGAAGAGATGTTCGAGATCGCCGCTCGTTCGGTTGTTCCGAATCATGTCTCCAAGGTGGAGGATTCCTCGGTGAGGGTAACGAATGTCTGATTTCCTCGCAGACTTCGACGCGATGTCGAGATTCGGCGCCACCGAGGGAGGTGGAGTGGAACGTCAAGCCGGAAGCGCGGCGGACGGGCAGACCAGAGACTGGTTTCGTATCTGGTTGACGGAGAATGGTTTCCATTGCCGCGTCGACGCAGTGGGCAACCTTTTCGGCTCCCTCGAATGGATCGAAGGCGCTCCGCACGTCTTCGTCGGCTCACACCTCGACAGTCAGCCGAAGGCAGGTCGCTTCGACGGAGCCTTCGGCGTTCTTGCCGGGGCGCATGCTGCCGCCGTTGTCGCCGAACGAGTCGCTGCCGGAAGTATCACACCGTCCTTCAACCTCACCGTCGTCGACTGGTTCAACGAGGAGGGATGCAGATTCAGCCCCAGCTTGATGGGTAGTGGGGTTTTCACCGGGAAATTCGCGGCTGATGAGGTCCTCGACACCGTCGATTCGGACGGTCGGACGGTCCGCGGCGCACTCAGGGATATCGGCTACCTGGGTTCGGACGAGCCGCCGGAGTGCAGTGCATACGCAGAGATCCACATCGAGCAGGGGCGAGTCCTGGAAGAGGAGGGGATCTCGATCGGTGTGGTCACCGCCAACTGGGCAGTGCGCAAGTATCTCGTCCGAGTTCGCGGCGAACAGGCACACACCGGCGCGACGTCGATCGAAGACCGTAGGGATGCGCTCCTCGGCGCAGCACAGATGATCGTCGCGGTTCGTGAGGTGGCGTCGGCGTTCCCTGCGGGAGCTGTTCTCACGTCGATCGGTAGATTGACCGTCCAACCGAACTCACCTGTTGTGGTGGCGTCCGACGTAGTCATGTCAGTGGACATCCGGTCAAGTGAGGAAGCGGCTCTCGACAAGGCTCATGAGCTGTTCCTGCAGGCGAAAGCCGATATCGAAGCGCTGGGCGAAGTCTCCGTCGACATCGAATCGGGTTCGCTGCGCCCCAGCACCTCCTACCATCTCGCCGGTATCGAGTTGTCCGAATCGGTTGCCGGCGGATTGGGTCTGAGCGCTCGGAGAATGCTCACCAGAGCAGGACACGATTCGATCAATCTCAAAGACCTGGTGCCGACGGTGATGTTATTCGTGCCGAGCGTCGGCGGCATCTCGCACGCGGAGAACGAATACACCGAACCCGAAGATCTGTTGGCTGGACTGAACATGTTGACGGGTGTGCTCGAACGGCTTGTAGTAGAAGGATTGTCGTCGGAACAGGAGCAATCGTGATGGACAAGGTACTTCCGCAGAACATGTCGTCGCTCGTTGAGGGGTACCGAACCGGTGAGTTCACGCCCGTGGATTCATTGAGTGCAACTCTCGCGTTGATCGACGCTGTCAATCCGTCGATCAATGCGATGGCGATGGTCGACGTGGACGGCGCCCGATCAGCGGCCGCAGAATCGGCGGCACGATGGGCTGCCGGCACCCCGTTGAGCAGTCTCGACGGCGTCCCGGTCACCATCAAGGACAGCGTCAACGCAGTCGGTATGCCGTGGCGCCACGGGAGCGCAGCGCACTCGGATGTTCCTGATGCCGAGAGTGATTCACCGCCCGCGGCGCGATTGAAGGAGGCAGGCGCCGTCATCGTGGGCAAAACGACGATGCCTGACTTCGGCATGATGGCCGCCGGCGTCAGTTCGCTGTACGGCATTGTTCGCAATCCCTGGGATCTCTCACGCAACACCGGTGGCTCCAGTGCCGGAGCAGGTGCGAGCCTTGCGGCGGGCATCGGATATGCCGCGGTGGGCACGGACATCGCCGGCTCGGTGCGATTGCCGGCTGGACACTGTGGGTTGGTCGCGCTCAAACCAACGCAGGGGAGGATTCCGCACTTACCGTCTTCGATGATGCGCTCACCGGGTCCGATGGCCAGGACGGTGGACGAGGTGGTCGACATGTACCGGGCCATCGCGCGCCCTGACAGCCGTGACGCCTGGTCACTCCCAGCGCAGTCCATCGACGAATCCCGCTGGGAGACAGAGGTGAGAGGTCTGAGAATCGGCGTGATGACAGGAATGGGCTACGGATACGAAGCAGAACCTGCGGTCGTTGCCGTGGTGGATGCTGCGGCGCAGGTACTCGCGGCGGCGGGGGCAAAGGTGACGAGGGTGACCCCGCCGTTCGATTCCGATCCCTATGCACCACTGGATCGATTGTTCCAGGTTCGCGCCCGGGCGGAGTGGGAGTCGATACCTGAGGAACGGAGAGCGGAAGTGATTGCTGCAGTGTCCGAGTGGGCTGAACCGGCGTCGCTCGCGAGCGCTACCGACTATTCACGCGATCTGGACGCGGTGAACACGGCACAGGCACGGCTCCAACGGCATCTCGAGCCGTACGACTTCGTGATAAGCCCGGTCATTCCGGTGGTGGGGTTTGACGCAGATATGGTCGGTCTCGACCCCGAACGGCCCTTGGCGCATTGCAGTTTCACAGCGTGGTTCAACCAGACCGGGCAGCCGGCGTCGACGGTGTGTTTCGGAATGGTCGACGGTTGCCCAGTCGGGGTGCAGATCGTCGGATCACGTTTTGCGGACATTGATGTTCTCGCGATGACCAAGTGGCTCGAGGACAGGCGGCCTTTCGACATGTCGTGGCCTGACGTCACGCTACGTGTATCCGGAGGTGTCCGATGACTGATACCAAACAGCTTGTTCGGCAAGAATTGTCGGCAGGTGGGCTGTTTCTCGACACCGAAGTAAGACTGGACGCTGGATCGCCGGTCATGGCCAGCCCGAGTTGGTGGGGCGCGGACTCCGATCATTGGATCGTCGATGACGCAACGCCGAATTCGGTTGGCAGTGACCGGGTCTTCGTTAAAGTGATGCAGCAGCATTCGCTCGAGTACGTCGATGTCGGAGCGTCATTCCGCGCTACGGTCGCAGCGGGACTAGCGGGTATCGGTCCTCGAGTCCGCCACTCGAATGCCGCAACAGGAGTGCTGGTGATGGACGATCTAGGGCAGATGGCATCGACGGCGACTCTTGATCTCTTCGATGACGTCGAGGCGATCGAACGTCTGGTGCATCTGCGACGGGCAGTCCACGCGCTGCCTCCGTTGACGCGAACATCAACGGTCTTCGACGATCTCGATGCTGCCTTGCTCATCGCGCAGCGCGCCGGTTCGTCACTGCCAGTTGACCTCGACTGGATGCTTCGGGCCTTGGATCCTGCCCGATCACGAATAGCGAGCAGTGGATTCGACGTTGTTCCGTGCCACGGCGACGGCAATGTGTCGAATGTGATGGTCGTGGAAGAAGACGCATCGTTGAGATTGGTCGATTGGGATTGCGCGGCGATGATGGATCCGCTGCAGGATCTCGGCGTCTTACTCGCGGAGTTGGCTCCGTCCGATCTCGAGGCGCGCCCTGTCTTCGAAATGTACTGGGGAGCATGGGATTCAAGCCTGTTCGATCGTAGCCGCATTTACGGGATTGCGGACTCGCTGAAGTGGGGTCTCATCGGCTCCTTCGTTGATGTGATTCGACCGGGAACATTGGAGTACTCGAAGTTCGCAGACTGGCAATTCCTACGTGCGCGAATCGGTTTGCGCGATCCGCATTTCGACGACCGAGTCCGAAACCTGTGAGGCAAGGATGACCATGACCGAGAATACTCAGCAACCTGACCTTACGCACTGCATGGCCGACGAGCGTGTGTGTGGCACTGCTCGAACGGATTTCGAGAGGGGCGTCGAAGAGGCCTTGGCTTCGATCGCCGACTGGCGCGGACGCGAGATCCGATACGCGCCGGTGCACGGTGGCCTGCAGAACAGTAATTGGCGAATCGCCGTCGAGGGCGTCGACCGCCGGTACTTCTTGAAGATTCCCGGTGCCGGAAGCGAGTCGTTTGTCGATCGCGTTGCGGCGAACGAGGCCGCGATGCTGGCGGGTTCGCTGGGAATAGCTCCGGAGATGATCCTGTTCGATCATCGGACAGGAATCGAGGTGATCGAGTACATGGAAGGGTATCGCGGCTGCACCAACGGAGATCTCAAGCGTCCGGAGATCGCGTTGCAGATCGTCGACCTGTATCGGACACTGCACTCGGCCCCGCTGATGTCCCTGACGAAGACGATTTTCGACATGATCGACGAGCATCTCGATCAAGCGCGCGAACACGGCGTGATGCTTCCTCGGGACTTCGCCCTGATCGAGCGTGAGTATCACACCGCAAAGTCTGCCTTGTTGGCTTCCGGTCTGGATCTGGTTCCGTGCCATAACGATCCGATGCCGGGAAACTTCCTGTATTCGGAAGGGCGTCCGCTCAAACTTGTCGACTACGAATTCGCAGCCAACAACGACAGAGCGTATGAGCTGGCGATTTTCGTCACCGAAATGTTCTTCGACGAGCGCCGGACGTTGGAACTGATAGACGCCTTTTACGGAAGCAGCGAGTGGTCCGTCGTGTCGCGTGTTCACTTGTTCGGGGCGTTGGCAGATGTCAAATGGGGCCTGTGGGGATGCATCAACAATCGACTCAATTCGGGTTGGGATTTCGACTATCACAAGTACGGAGTGTGGAAACTGATGCGTGCCCGCGCGAAGATGTCCGATCCGAGATGGGCCTTGTGGCTCGACTCGGTGTGAACGGTGCGGTTGGCCAGCCTATTTCGTACACCCACTTCGGAGGAATTGATGACGGCTCACTTTCACGATGCGAGAACATCACGTGTCTCGCCACTCGACGCAAACGGTTACGTGCCCGAAAACGCTGCAGGACTCGACGCGCGGACGCGAGATCTCATCAGGCGTAGAGCGGATGTTCTCGGCCCGGCATCGCCGCTGATGTATCGAAATCCGGTGGAAATCGTTCGAGCACAGGGACTTCGGCTCTACGATCGTGACGGCACGTCGTACCTCGACATGTACAACAATGTCGCGAGCGTGGGACACTCGCACCCCAAGGTCGTCGACGCCGTGCGTAGACAGATCGCCGAACTCAACACTCACACAAGATATTTGAACGAGGAAATTGTCCGGTACGCCGAAGATCTGGTGTCCACGTTTCCGAGTCAGCTCTCCACTGTGATGTTCACCTGTACGGGATCGGAGGCAAACGATCTTGCCCTGCGCATCGCGAGGGAAGCCACGGGTAATACCGGTGTCATCGTCACCGAAAATGCTTATCACGGAGGCACGATCAACATTGCCGCGTGCTCGCCGTCGATGGGTTCCGCTGATTCGGGCGATGAACCATGGGTCCGTGTCGTGCCTTTGCCTGATCCTCGTGTCGTAGCGGACATCGACCGAGAATCCTGGTTCGCTGACCGTGTCAGAGAGTGCATCGACGGACTGAACCGCGACGGCATCGGTGTAGCCGCACTACTAGTCGACACGATATTTGCTTCCGACGGAGTATTGACCGACTCGTTCCTTTCAACGGCTGTCGATCAGGTGCACCAAGCGGGTGGTCTGTTCATCGCGGACGAGGTGCAGCCGGGCTTTGGTCGGCTGGGGTCCGGTATGTGGGGGTTCGCGAGGCATGGGGTCGTCGCAGATATCGTTACTCTCGGAAAACCGATGGCCGGTGGCGTACCTCTCGCCGGGGTGGTGCTTGGTGACAATTTGGTCGAGCTGACGGCGGGCGAGCTTCGGTACTTCAACACGTTCGGTGGGAATGCCGTGTCGATTGCTGCGGCGCAGGCGGTGCTCGACGTGATTCGGGGAGAAGAGCTGATCGAGAATGCAGCAGTGATGGGGGCTCGTCTGACCGATGGGTTGCGGACGTCTGCACACCGCGACCCGCGCGTGGGTGCGATCCGTGGAGCCGGGTTGTTCGTCGGGGTAGACGTGGTCGATGCGGATTCGGGCGAACCAGATCCGTCCGGTGCGCTCGACATTGTCAACGGGTTGCGTGCACACGGTGTGTTGATCTCGGCGACAGGCAGACACGGCAACGTTCTGAAGATTCGGCCACCGCTCCCGATATCGGCCTCGGATGTCGACGAGTTCCTGACACGGTTCGAGATGGTGTTGGTCGCGTAACGGAGGGTCGACGCGCGTTCGGGCAGATTCTGGAACAGTGGTAACCGGCGACCACCAGGAGGCGTGAGATGACAGACGGAACTGACGACGTCTTTGTCGTGGCGTCGGTGACCGAACGGCGAACGCTCATCTCCACCCGAGTGAGGGAGTGGTGTGCGGCGGGGACCGTCGAGTCGAACCGGCCGGAGTTGTCCGACGACGTCGCACTGCTGATTGCCGGTGGCTATGCGGACGAGTCGACGCGATCGATCCTGGCGAACCGGCGCAGTGTCGGGCGCTCGTTCCCGGAGATCGGCGGCTTCTCGGAGTTGCGCTACCTCACCGACGAACTGGCCCGCACCAGACGCAGACTGCTCGCGACCCGCATCGGTCCTGTTCAGGTAGTCCTCGAACGGCGGGTGCAGACGCTCGACAAGCGCGTGCAGTCGATGCGTTCGGCGATAGTGCATTCCAATCGCCACTTCGCGAGCAGCGTCCGTGCCATTCGCAAGGACCGCCGCGACGGCCTTCATCTCGACGTCGAGCAACGTGAGGCGCTTTTCGCCGGGCTCACCCGCACCCCGGTTCCAGCCAAGCTGCCGGTGGGGTTGGGGGTCGTGGCAAGTGGTGGAAACGCTGCGCTCGACAAACTTGCCGCCCAGCTGGGGAAGGTCCAGGGAACCGGTGTCATCGCCGACGCGGGTAGGCGGATCGCGGAGGTCCTCGACGGACTGGTCGATTCCGAGCCCGAAGGACGTGCAGGGGAGTACGACGCTCTGCTTTACCTCGCCGGAAATCTGTTCGACCGGATCGAAAGCTCCAGCGCATGGCATTCCGACCACTTTGTCATTCAACGCAATCAACTCGACCTGGCCGACGAGATCACCCAGATCGCGGTCGATACCGTAGCGCTGCGTTCGATTCTCGCGGAGTTGGACGACGCGGCTGCGTTGGCACGCGACGAGGGAACCCGAGCCGGGATCGCTTCGCGCAAGGAAGCGCTCGGCGCGGTCTGGGACCAGTTGGTCGAACGCGTCGCGGCGCTCGCGCGGATCGGTGACCTGGTCGCACGGGCCGAGGATCAGTTGAGTTCGCAGCGCGCGGTTGCGCATGCAGCGAGCCTCGACAGCCGGATCGACGACCTACTTGCGCGCTCCGGTTCACGTGAACTTTCGGCCGCAAACACGCACTACGTCGGGGATCAATTCGACGGTGTGGAAGAGCTGATGTTCGCTCACCGCGCTGCTCTTTACGGGGACATTGCACTGCTGACCTCTGGGAACGAGCGTCGGGCGCCGTAGTCAGGCCGACGTCGGAGCTGTAAGGTCGGAGGTACTGACCGGCCGTACGATCGAAGAACAGGCCGAGAATTCGCTCCTTGCTCGACCCCGTGCCGATCCGGTGATGCGGGCGTATCCGCTTCAAGACAGGTCGATCATGGAAGACACCGCAAGCCGCGGCATCAATGCGTTCATTTCCGAAGCTACGCAGCGTGGGGGCAAAGCCGTCCGGCTCACGCACTCGCGTCGTAATCCCGTCGAGGTGACGGGTGCAGACGGCACCAGTCGTATCGTCCGAGTGCGTTCGAAGCTCGAAGGCGACTGGCAGGCCAGGCGTCAAGACGAGTCGCTCGAGAGTGACGACACGCGCTCCGAGTTCTGGGTGTTCGTGGACCTGGCAGCAGATCCGCACGAGTTCTTCATGCTGCCCTCCAATGAGGTCGCGGACGACATCCGTGCCGAGGTCGACCTGTGGATCATGGACAGCCCCGGACGCAATCGCACCGGTCATCATGCGATCCCGCGCGGACGCGTCGTGCACGGCCATGATCGTTGGGACGCTCTGGGCCTCGCTGCCGTCAAGGATCCGAGCATTCACGTCGAGACACCGGTCGCAGCCAAGCGCAAGGCTTCGCCGGTCGCGGCGAAGAAGCGGCGCGCCAGCGGAGTCGAGGAGATCGAAGTTGTCGACAATCGCCTCGAGATGACGGCTGATTGCCACGGATACCGCTGGGTCGGACGCTTCGACGAAACCACCGAGGTGGTCGAGATCATGCGCGGACCGATGGAAGGCCGCCGATTCCCCGATCCGACCGCGGCCGCCAATGCCGTCACCGGTCACATTTCAGGCGACACCGAGAGCCATGACGGCTGGTCGTTCTGGACGATCAATAACACTGCTCTCGGTGCCCATCTCAAAACTGCCTGATCTAGGCGCCGACTGCCGCCGACACCCGTTCGAGCGTGTCCAGTTCATTCGACGACAGCACGAGGTTCGGGGCGTCCAGTAGCGCGGGGAGCTGCTCCGGCCGGCTGACGCTCGCGATCGGTGCGGTGATGCCCGGTCGAGTCAGCAGCCAGGCCAGGGCGACTGTCGAGATCTCGCTGTCGTGTGCCTGTGCGATTGTCGCCAGTTCTGCGACGACGTCGAGTCCGGCGTCGCTGAAGTATCCAGCGGTCAATCGTTCGCGGGAGCTGCCTTCGATGTCTGCGCGGGTCTTGTACTTTCCGGTCAGGAAGCCGGAGGCGAGAGCGAAGTAGGGGAAGACGCTGATGTTGTTGTCGGTGGCGATCTCGGCGAGTTCAGGTTCGTACGACTTACGGTGCACCAGGTTGTAATGCGGTTGCAGCGCGATCGGCGCGGCGTAACCGTTCTCTTCGGTGATCCGCAACCACTCCCGGATGCGGTCGGGGCTGTAGTTGGAGATTCCGAGGTAGCGAACTTTGCCCGCGACGACCAAGGCATTGAAGGCTTCGAGCGTTTCTTCGAGCGGAGTCTGCGGGTCGTCGAAATGCGCGTAGTACAGATCGATGCAGTCCGTCTGCAGACGGCGCAGCGACGCCTCTGCAGCGGCTGCGATGTTGTCTGCCTTCAGCCCTTTGAAATCGGGATGGCTACCCACCTTGGTGGCGACGACGATGTCGTTCTGCAGTCCCCGATCGGTGATCCATTTCCCGATGATCGTTTCGGATTCCCCACCGGAATTTCCGGGAGCCGACGCCGTGTACGAGTCGGAGGTGTCGATGAAGTTTGCACCGGCTTCGGCGAACGAGTCGAGGATCTCGAAGGACGTCTTCTCGTCTGCGGTCCAACCGAAAGGGTTGCCGCCCAAGCTAAGTCGGAAGATGTCGATGTCCGAATTTCCGATGATCGCCACTGTGTGGAACTCCCGTCGATGAAGGTGGTCGCTGCATCCCGCACCGTACCCTCTCACGGCCCTGACGATGGCGCGCCCTCGCCAGGTTCGCCGAAAAATGTATCGGATCGTGATTGCCGCCGTCGGTGTTGGGTATGGCCTCAAATACTGAATTCTTCGATGGACTGCTGATAGGAGCGTCCGATGATGATTGTGGACGAAGCCACCCGCGTCGTCCGTGGTGTGGCAGACGCAACGACGACGGTGGCTGGAGCCGTTGGTGGTGGTGTGATCGGCGGAGTGGCAGGCGGGATACGCGGAACGGCGGAGGGCGTCCGAGACGGAATTCGTTCGGGTAGTTCCTCGACACCGACCGCGGTTCTGACGATGGCCGCCGTCGGAGCGGCAGGGTTGGTGGAATGGCCGGTGCTGTTGGCAGTCGGCGGCACGGCCCTGGTGCTTCACGAATGGGATCGCAAGAGCGGTCGGTCTCATCGCGAGGTCAAGGCGGTTGGCCCCTCGACAAAAATGGAGGCGGCGAAGAAGGAAGCGGCGAAGAAGGTGTCAGGCGGAAACTCCCACAAGGTGGCCAGTCGGTCGCAGGATCGAACCCACAGTTCTTCGCATACTCGATCCACTTCCTGATGTTCACCGCGATGGCCCGGCGTGTGGTGGCGTTGGCAACTCTGCCACCGCGCCTGGCGTTGTCGGGCCTCGCGTTGGTCGGCGGATCCGCGATTTCGCGAACCTCAGTCAGTGATGTGGTGCTGCGGACCGGCACGCTTGCGTTGGCGGGCGTCGGGATGATTCCTGCAGCAGCGGGTTCGATACTTCGCGCCCCTCGAGTGCCGGGTTCCGCCTATGTCTCGGCGGCGGCGTCGGCGATCAATTATCAACCCCGGGTGCGTCGGCGAATCGAACAGGCAGTTGGCCGTTCGTTGACCGACTTCGCTTTGGAGTCGGCGACGTCGTTCGCGGACGTTCTGACCTATGCGCCTGCGTCGCTGGGCGTGGACTTCGGGCTGAGGACGATGCTGCTGCGCGAAGCGATTGCAGCGCGAAACTCGCGGCGTGTGTGGTCGCTCGACCCTGGTGGGCGCGGTTCTTCCGTGTGGCGTGAACCGAGTGGTCCGGGGGAGCGTTACGCCGACAGGATCGCTGGGGTTCAGTTGGTTGCCGGGGCTGCACTGGCGTCCGTGTTCGCCGGCGGTGACACCGTCGCGACGAGCATCAAGGTTTCGGCACCGCGACCGCTGCGGATGTCGCGCGAATCGTTCGCTGCTGGTTTGTCATACGGTCTGTGGCGGACGCACCGCGTCGCCGTTTCGGACCCGGTGGCTCTACGCATGCTCGATCGGGTCGATACCGTCCTCGTCGATCCCACCGTTCTGTTCGACGATGCGCTCCGGGTTTCCGACCTACGAGGAGTGTCGGAGTCGGACCGCCTCGCGGTGTGGTCACAAGCCAGGAAGGCTCTGTCTGACGGAACTGTCGGAGTGGGAAGGCACCGCATCGGCGGCGCCGAAGTGGTCGTGCGACCCGTGCGAAAAGGGCTGGCGGAAACACTGATAGGTGAAATACGTGCGGCCGGGGTCGCAGCCGTCACGATCGACGACGACGGGCTCGGATCACTGCGAAGTGGATTTGACGAGCTCTATCCGGCGCAGGCGACTCCCGAAGCCGGCCTACGCGAAGCGCTCTCGGCGTTGGCCGCCGATGGTCGGACAGTTGCGATCGTGTCGAGCAGGGCGATATCGGGACAGACAGTTCTACGCATCGGGATTTCACCACCGAGCGGCGAGCACGTGAGTGCAGACATCCACACCGACTTGGCTGGGGCGTGGCGGGTTGTCCATGCGCTCCCGGCTGCCCGAACAGCGACCAGGCGTGGAGTCGAACTCTCTTCTGGCTCTTCGGCATTGGGTGGGTTAGTCATGCTTCCAGGAGTTCGAGGCGTTGGGCCGGGACCGGTCACGGCTGGGTCCGCTGCGGGCCTGTGGACCGGATACACCTTGTCCCGATCGGTGATTCGGACTCCCGTCCCAGTCGGTACGCCCAGCGATACCTGGCATGAGATGGACGGTGATGCTGTACTTGACGAACTGTCCGAATCCGTCCGACATGTACCGCACCGCGCGGAAGCTCGTGTGCGAGCGCCCGCACGGTTCAGGTTGATCCGTGACGGATTGTCGGCGTTGCGAACAGAATTGGCGGACCCACTGACTCCGGTGTTGGCAACCGGCTCGGCTGCCAGTGCAGTCCTCGGTTCACCGGTAGACGCCGTCCTGGTCGGCTCGGTCTTGGTCGGCAATGCCGCGATGTCCGCTGTTCAACGTCTGCATTCGGAACGGGCGGTGCAGCGGCTTTTGCGGACTCAGGAACCGGTCGCTCGGCGAGTGACCAACGCTGGTGAGGTCGAGGTAACGGCAGACGCGCTCGAACTCGGTGACGTCGTGGCGCTCGAGTCCGGAGACATCGTGCCCGCCGATTGTCGCCTGTTGAGCGCCGAATCGTTGGAAGTCGACGAGTCGTCGTTGACGGGGGAGTCCCTGCCCGTCGACAAGCAGACCGACCCGACCCCTGGGATGCCACTGGCCGAGCGAACGTGCATGGCCTACGCGGGGACAACTGTGCTTGCCGGTTCCGGTCGAGGCGTGGTCACAGCCACCGGAGCCCGAACAGTGACCAGGCGCGCCGATGTCGGTGTGTCCCGATCCGGACCTGCGGTGGGCCTGACCAACAGACTGCGCGAACTCACCAGGGCGACCCTGCCGGCCAGTATCGGCGGTGGGGCGATGGTGACAGTCGCGGGTCTGGTTCGTGGTACCGGTCTGCGCCACGCTGTCACCGGTGGTGTGGCAGTGGCGGTTGCCGCCGTCCCGGAGGGGCTGCCGCTGGTCGCGACTCTGGCTCAACAGGCTGCGGCTCGAAGGCTCACTGCAGCAGGCGTTCTGGTTCGTGCTCCCCGTTCGATCGAGGCGCTCGGCCGTGTCGACGTGGTCTGTTTCGACAAGACCGGAACCCTCAGTGAGAACAAGCTACGGGTGGCCACGGTCGAACGCGTCGACGGTTGGAACGAAAGCGAGATTTTGGAAGTTGCGGCGCGCAGTGCCTTGGGAAGTCGCGACGATCGCGTGTTTCATTCGACGGATGCCGCCGTCGTCGATGCAGCCCAGCAAGCACTGGACGAGGCTTCGGTTTTCGGTGATGCCGACGCCCTCAACCTTGTTCCGTTCAGATCTGGGCGGCCGTACTCCGCGGCCTTGCTGGGAAGACGGATTGCGCTCAAGGGTTCACCGGAATTCGTGACGGAAGCAGGGCGAGATCCGAATGCTGTGTCGGCGAGGCATGTTCAAAGCATGGCCGGACGCGGACTACGGGTGGTTGCCGTCGCACAGCGAGAGCTGTCGGAACACGACGCGCGACGTGCTGGGAGGGACTCGGAGTTTCTCGAACGGTGTTGTTCCGAGGGACTCGAGGCGGTCGGCCTTCTCGGGCTCTCGGACACGTTGAGACCCGAAGCCACGCAACTTGTTCGAGCACTTCAAGGCAAGGGGCAGCAAGTGCGCGTGCTGACCGGCGATCATCCGACAACAGCTGCTGCAGTCGCCACCGAACTGGGGATGGATGTCGCACGCGAGGACGTTGTCACAGGTCCCGACTGGGAGAACTTCTCTCGCGCCGAACGACGGGACGCCGTCCGCTGTAGGAGCGTCTTCGCACGTGTGACCCCCGAACAGAAGGTCGAGATCGTGCAAGCGTTGGAGACGGACGGGCGGGTGTGCGCCATGGTCGGTGACGGCGCGAACGACGCCGCGGCGATCCGAGTCTCCAGCGTGGGGATCGGCGTGGCGTCGACCGACAGTGATCCGGCGCGCGGCGCCGCGGACATCGTGCTCCTCGACGGCCGAGTCGGAGGATTGACCGACGCATTGGACGAGGGCAGTCAATTGTGGCGGCGGGTCAGATCAGCGGTGGGGGTGCTACTCGGGGGCAACGCGGGCGAAGTGGCATTCGCGCTGATCGGTTCTGCGTTGTCCGGCGAATCACCGCTCAATGCAAGGCAGTTGCTGCTGGTCAATCTGATGACGGACGCGCTGCCTGCTGCCGCGCTTGCGGTGAGTACCCCGTCGGAGAACGGATCCGAGAAGTCTGGACACATGGACATTCACGCGTTGTGGCAGACGATCGCTGTCCGCGGCGGTGCCACGGCAATCGGCGCGCTGGCAGCGTGGCTGCTGGCCCGGACGAGTGGCAGGCGGCGGCGAGCGTCGACGGTGGCGTTGGTTGCCCTGGTGGGCACCCAACTGGGGCAGACGCTGCTCGAATCGCGCAGTCCGTTGGTGGTCGCAACCGTTGCCGGATCCGCTGCGGCGCTGGTGACGCTCGTCAGTACGCCCGTGGTCAGCCAATTCCTCGGTTGTACGCCGCTCGGCCCTATCGCGTGGGGCCAGGCGGTGGGGTGTGCGTCGGCAGCGACGCTTCTCGCGGCGTTGGCTCCGCGGGTGTTGGAACGGATCGCAGAACCGGAGGAGAACAAGGAAGGTCAGTCGACGATTCGCAAGACCCCGACGCGGACGAGCACCGCGTACACCTCCCGGACCGGTGGAGTCAGCGCTCGCGACAACGTTGAGATCAAAGAAGCGGAAACCAGTGAATCGGACACGCTTGTCAGCGTCGCTGCTGGAAGTGACACGTCGCCGAACTCCCGGGCGACCCGAGATGAATCCTGAGGAATCGTGACATGTCCCAGAACGCCGTCGACCAGCCGAACACCGTGGATCACCGTGCAGTGGTGGAATCCGTCCGTTCGGCTCGAAGCTTCGAATTGGAGTTGCCGATCGTCGGCGCCATTCCGGTGCCGCGCCCTGAACAGATCGCCTACTTTGCGGTGATGGGACTGATGGTGGCCTTCGAAATCATCGAGTGGCCCGTGGCGGTGACCATCGCGGCGGGGCATCTGCTCGCGACAGAGCAGCACAATCACGTCCTCGAAGAGATCGGAGAGGCGCTCGAGGGCGTCTGAAGCCAGCGCTGCCTAAAGACAGATCGAGCGGCCCCGCATTTCGCGGGACCGCTCGACGTGCGGAGAAACCTACTGCGCGAGTGCGCGCTTCATGCCGCGTTCGACTGCTGCGATGATCTGCGGACGCAGTTCTGCGGCAGGGACGATCTCATCCACCGAGCCGACCTCTCGGGCCCGCTGGATGTTGTGGATCGCTTCGAATTCGGATGCCACTTCGCCGAGCTTGTCGGAGCGGACGGCGATGCGCTGAGCGTTCAGTTCGACGCGCAGATGTGCTTTCTCCGTGTCGTCCTTGGCTGCTGCCAAGTCTGCTTCGAGTTGCTGCACCTTCGGATCGTTGTTGGTGCGGGTGTTCACCTCGCGGGTGAACACCACTGCGGCGGCCGGGGCGCCGCCGAGTACCGAGGCGAAGGAACCTTCGACAGCAAGAACTTCCATGTTGTCGTTGAGCGCGCCGGAGAACACGACGAACGCGCCGCCGTGGTAGCGGGAAACGACGCAGAACACGATCGGTCCGTCGAAGTTGACGATGGCGCGGCCGATTTCGGCGCCGTACTCGAGCTGGATGTTGCGCAGCGACTCCGGCGAGCCGTCGAAGCCGGACAGGTTGGCCAGCACCACGATCGGACGGTTGCCGCTCGCAGCGTTGATCGCGCGGGCCGTCTTCTTCGACGAGTTCGGGAACAGCGTTCCCGATGTCCAGGTGTCGGGTCCGTCGGCGGGGAATCGACCCTTACGCGGGATCGCGCGGGACTCGATGCCCACCACCGTGACCGGATGTCCGGCGAGGTGCGCGTCCAGAACGACCGAGGTGTCGGCGCCGGCCATGTCGGCCCAACGCTCGAGTACCGAGTGGTCCTGGTCGACCACCGAACGCATGACGGTGCGAATGTCGAAGGGCTTCTTGCGATCCGGGTTCTTCGCCGAGGAGAAGATGTCGCCGACCGTCTCGAAGTCGCTCGACGGGTGGGTGTGCGGGAAGCTACGCACGTCGCGATCGACGGGGTCCGTGGTCGCCGCGCGCCTCGGGAACCGTTCGCCGGGAGCGAGGTACGAGTGTGCGTAGTGACGGAACAGGATCTCGCACGCCGCGGTGAGGTCGGGGGCCCAGTACTGGGCCTGGCCGTTGGGGCCCATGACGCGGTCGTAACCACCGATACCGAAGTTGTCTTCGGCCGACACACCGCCGGAGTAGTCGAGAGACTGCTTGCCGGTCAGCACCATTGCGCTGTCCGGGGTCATCACCAGAATGCCCTTGGTGTGCATCAACATGGTGGCTTCGGCGTTCCAGTAGGGCTGAGCGCCGACGTTGATTCCCGTGACGACGATGTTGATCTCGCCGCCGTTCTGGGTGAAGGTGATGATCCGGCGCAGACCACGCGAGACCCAGTCCATGTTCTCGGTGCCGCTCTCCATCGAGATGGTGGCACCCGAGGACAGTGCGAACCACTCGACCGGAGCGTTCAACTTCTCGGCCAGGTCGATGGCGGCTACCACGCGTGAGCACTCGGCCTCGGCGACTGTACCGAGCGCCTTGGTCGGATCACCGAAAAGCGCTACGCGGGTCATTCCCTCGGGATAACGCGGCGTCGGAGTGTTCACGAGGCCGACGACGATGCCGGCCTTGTTGAGTCCGTACGGACGCTCGACGGGGGACAGGACGCCCGCTTCGTCGAAGTCGTGCTCGACGAAGGTGCCCTTGGTGCCGGTCAGCAGCGGAATCAGCTCGTACGGGTACACCGTGCCACGTGCCCGCGAACTCTGAACCTTCTGCGCATAGGCGTCGAGGGGGAGCAGAGGTTCGGTGGGGGGAGTGGTCTTGTTGATGACCACACCGGCACCCGCGCGGTAGGAGAAGCGCAGCGCAACTTCCTTGGGTGCGCCACCCTTCCGGTCCTTCAAGCGGGTGATGAGCGTGATCTCTTCGATCCCGGCACCGACGGTCAGTCGGGCTGCGTTCTGAGCGATCACCGAGAAGCGTTCGCTGGGAACGTCGGCGACCGGCCACACGTAGAGCACGACGCGGTTGGCCGCGAGTCGACGCTTGTCCCCGCGCTGGGACTGCGCACGGCGGATGCCGTCGAGGCAGGCCGCAAGAGTGCGCTCGATGGCCGGAAGCGCAACCATCTGGCCTTCGTCGTCGAGTTGCGGTGTCACGTCGCGGATTTCGGCCAGAGCGATCAGACGCTCGTCCTTCGGGTTCTCCTTGGCGGAGAGGTGGAACAGGTAGGTGTTCTCCGGAGCCGGTAGGCGCTTTCCGTTGAAGTTCTTCAGGCGCCACATGTCCAGACGCTGACCCGTGAGCGGGTGCATGTCGCGAATGATGTGGTCCTCGACCAGTTCACCGTCGACCGGCCGGAAGGTGACCCATCGGACCGGATCCCCGTTGGGGTTGCAGATGATCACCGTGGCGCGCCGTGAACGGGTGATCGTCTCGTTGCGCGAGAGTTCGGTACGCAGCGTCTCGACGAGCGCGTCGCCGTCAGCGGGCTGATTCGGCCAGTCGAGGTAGATGTCGACCACCAGGCCGCGACCCGACGGAGCATCCTGCGCGATCGTGGCGACATCGTCGAGAGCGGTTCCGAGAGCATCGAATTCGGCCACCGTCGAGACCAGGTGCAGACCGTCGCCCTTCAGATCGAAGTTGCCGGTTACGAAACGGCGGTCGACGTGCTCGAAAACGCGGACGTCCTCGAAGGAGTGAATCTTGTAGTAGCGACGTGTGATGACCTCGAGCAGCGGTCCGCCGTCGCGGTTGCCGAGGCCGATCTTTCGACCCAGCAGGTCCAGGAGCGGTTCGGGGGTGGCGACGAGGTTGGCGATCCGCTCGTTGAAATCAGCAGCGTCCGGCTGCTCTTCGAGGTAGGCGAGGTTGCCGCGTACTCCGTCGTAGACGTCTTCGCGGACCTTACGGATTCGCGGCTCGTCGAAGAACCGGAAGCGAAGGTTGCGGGCGACGTCGCCGATGACGGGGTAGCGGACCTGCGTCGCGACGATGAGTCGATCGAGAACCTCGTTCAGCTCCTGAGCCGAGCAACCGGGAGCCTTGTCACCGACCAGCCAGCCTTCGAGAAGTGCTGCAATGACCGGGATCTGGGCTTCCATGCGCTGCAGAGCCAGGAAGAGTCGGTAGACCGCTTCCTCGACTGCCTGGCGATCTTCCAGATCGGTGACGTCGTAGTGGCGAAGTGCGCGTTCGAGTCTCGTGCGGAACGACGCGGGCAAACCTTCACGCTCGGCGTCGAGCGAGTGCAGAAAGGTGTGGAAGTGCTCGCGGGGGCTGTGGACGGATTCGTCCTTCGCCGACTCACCCGAGGTGGGCTTGTTGCGCGAGAGCTCACAGATGTCGGCGAACGTGGTCAGCACGGCGAGTTCGGCCTGTACCAGTTCGCGGTCCTCGGATTCGAGTGCGCTGCGAAGTGCGTCGTACTCGGCCAGAACAGCGTTGGCGTGCTTGCCGCTGACGTCGTAGCCACTGAGCATTGCGGTCAGCGCTTCGAGCTGTGCCAGTGCGTCGTCGCGGGCGTCGGTACCGGAAGTCGCAGCAGGAAGGTCGAATTCGACGCGCGGAGCCTTTTCCGTGACAGCTTCCTCACTGACCTGGTCGACGCGCAGGAGCGGCGCGCCGGCATCGACCTGCGAGTTGACGGTAGCGAGAACTTCTCGCACCTTGCCCGCGTAGGGAGCGCGAACTGCGGTCTCCATCTTCATGGATTCGAGCACGACCAGAGTGGAGCCGGCTTCGACGTCGTCGCCGACCGCGACCGGTACGGCCACCACGACGGCAGGAGCCGGCGCGCGGACCACTCCGGCGTCGTCCTGGCTGATCTGGTGGCTGATGCCGTCGACCTCGACGAGATAACGAGCCGGGCTCACAACGGAAACGACGTGGAAGCGGCGATCACCGATCACCAGACGTGACTCGAAGTCACCGAGACGATCGACGTCGACCTCGATGTCGCCTGCGTCTCCGTCGACGCGGTAGCGGTGCGGGCCGATGCGCCCGACGGTCAGTTTGTATGCCTGACCTTGGTAGTTGAGCTCGACACTACGTCCGATCGCGTGATTGGCGCGGGGGCGACCGCCTCGTGCCGAGGCGAGGAAGGCCGCACGCTCGAGGGACTCTTCGGCGTCGTAGGCGTCGATGGCGGTGGCGATCAGTGCGACGTCGGCGCGGCGTGTGGCGCCGGTGAGGGCGCCAGTGCGGTCGAGCCAGCCGGTATCTGCGGATGCCGAGATGACCTCGTCGCGATCCAGGAGATCGAGGAGGAACGACTTGGTGGTGGTGCCGCCGTCGAGTACGACGGTGGTTTCACGGAGGGCGGTGCGTAGACGCGCGAGTGCCTCCGAGCGGTTGCGGCCCCACGCGATGACCTTCGCGACCATCGAGTCGTAGTCAGGCGGAATGACGTCGCCGGCCGCGATACCAGTGTCGACGCGGATGCCCGAGCCGAGCGGGAACTTCAGCAGCTGAACGGTGCCGGGCGCGGGAGCGAAATCGTTGTCGGCGTCTTCGGCGTTGAGGCGAGCCTCGACGGCATGACCGAACGCGGGTGGGCAGTCGCCGACCAACTCTTCACCGCTGGCCACGAGAATCTGCAGTTTGACGAGGTCGATGCCTGTCGTGACCTCGGTGATCGGATGCTCGACCTGAAGGCGCGTGTTGACCTCGAGGAAGGTGAAGAGCTTGTTCTCGGGCTGGTAGAGGTATTCGACCGTGCCGGCGCCGTGGTACCCGGCTGCCTTGACGAGTTCGGCCGAGACCTCCTTCAGGTGGTCCGACTGTTCTTCGGTGAGGACGGGGGAAGCGGATTCTTCGATGACCTTCTGGTTGCGACGCTGAATCGAGCAGTCACGAACGCCCGGAGCCCAGACGTTGCCGTGGTTGTCGGCGATGATCTGTACCTCGACGTGGCGCGCATCGGTGACAAGGCGTTCGAGGAAGACTACGGGGTCGCCGAACGAGCGCTCGGCCTCACCCTGAGTGCGCTCGAGCGCAACTTCGAGCTCGTCCTCGGCCCACACCTTGCGGATGCCGCGTCCGCCGCCGCCGCTGCGAGCCTTGATGATCAGCGGGTAGCCGATCGCCTGCGCGTGACGGCGTGCGTCGGCGCGAGTCTCGACCGGCCCGCCGCTCCACGGGGCGACCGGTACGCCGACCTTCTCGGCGAGGATCTTGGCGGCAACCTTGTCGCCGAGCAGGCGCATCGCGTCGGCGCTCGGACCGATGAACGTGATGCCCAGCTTCGCGACGATCTCGGCGAACGTGGGGTCCTCGGCCACGAAGCCCCAGCCGACCCAGACGGCGTCGGCCTTGGCTGCGAGAAGTGCTCGCTCGAGTTCGGCGTAGTCGAGGTACGGGCTGCCCGTGCCGGTGCTGCGGAGAGTGACACCTTCGTCGGCCTGGCGAACGAACATGGCCCGACGCTCGGCCTCTGTGTGCAGTGCAATGACGCGAATGCCGTGGTCGTGTTCGGCGTTCAGTTCGCGTACAGCCCTGATCAGGCGGACCGCGGCCTCACCTCGATTGACCACTGCGATTCGTTTGAACATTGTCACTGCCACCGTCCCTTGATGAGATTCTTCGTCACGTACGTTGCGATATGAGCCGACCGTGTCCCACATACCCGGATTGTCCGGTTCGTGAACTAAGCCGCGATGCGCTGTGTTTCCCCCGGTTGCGCGTTGGCAAGTGATTGCCCTTCCGGTTCGTCGAGTCCCTTGCGCCGAAGCACCGTGTGCGCTGATGCACCACGTGTGCCTTGTGCGCCACCCTGCAGGCGTGGACTCAGAACCGCTCCAATCACGAATCAGCAACATATTGTGTCTGCTTCCAGGGAATCCCTGGTTTATCTAAGGATGCAGTATGTCGACGCTCATGTCACCTGGGCGAATTGAAGAATATTAGTCAACGTGAACCACGGTTACAT
>NZ_JBHTSW010000011.1:0-134368 GCF_042794945.1 Rhodococcus sp. NPDC056506
GTTTCTCGCCGGCGCGCATTTTCTGTTCCGGTGCTTACTTGCTGGGGTCGCAAACCTTCCACGTGCCGTCCTGGCGTTCGAGGTCGAACGTGCGCCACGACTGCTCGCCGGTGCTCGGCAAACTTGCCTGAACCTGAGCGATCGCGGTGTCGTCGGTGATGCGAACAGCGTCGACGGCTCCGACCCGCGGGATCGTCTTCTGTGCGACGGCATTGTCGTGGACCTGAGCGAACGCCGCGTCGGGAATGGTCCGGTAGTACTCGCCCAGCGCTCCACACGTCGACGTTCGCAGAGTCGCCAGATCGCCGGTTTGCAGAGCGTCGACGTACGTCGAGATGGCGGTCTGAACCTGGGCTTCAGGTGAGCTTTCGCCGCTACCGCTGTTGGACGAGACGAAGACTGCGATGCCGATTGCCGCGAGGACGGCGACGCCGGCCGCAGCCGCCGCGATGTACCAGCCCTTGCCGCTGCGCTTGGTCTTTTCCGGCGCGGCAGGCTCGATGCGAGTCGGCATCGGCTGGGCCGGAGGCGGGGTTGGCGCGACGCCCACCCGTTGAGGCGCGGCGCGCTGCTGCGGTTGAGGCGCGGCGCGCTGCTGCGGTTGAGGCGCGGCGCGCTGCGGCGGTGGTGTGGGGGCCTGCTGCCCTGTCGGGGGCGCCACCTTGGGAATGGCGACGGTTGCCGGCTCCGGCTTGGGCTGGGGTGTCGGTGCCCGTGCCGGTGCCGGTGTTGCCGTGGGTGCCTGAGTTGCCTCGGGGATCGCGACGGTTGGTGCGCTGGTGGCTTTGGCGTCGCCGTCCGCCTTCGAGCCCGTGCCTGCCTTCTGAATCGCCACAGTCGCAGGTTCGACCGGGGCCGACTTCTCCGGCGCACCGTTCGGGGCTGCGCTCTTTTTCGAGTTGTCGTCTTTCGAGTCCGGCACGGGTAACCCTTCGGTCTTATGCGGCAATGACCATGTCAGGGTAACGACCGGTATGTACCCGGCATAACTCCGACCGTCGGCGAGGCGGTCCTGTGGCGGGAAGGCGTAGCGGGCACAATGAGCGCATGACCCAATTCGGTGACCTGCTCGGACCCAAGCCCACTCTGCTTCCCGGCGACGACGACGCGGAATCGGCACTGCTCAACCACGCTGACCCGGCCCAGGTCGCGGCCGACCATCCCACTGCCTCTATTGCGTGGGCCTACCTCGCCGAGGCTGCCCTGGACAAGGGCGAAACCATCACTGCCTACGCCTACGCGCGTACCGGCTACCACCGTGGACTCGACCAACTGCGTCGTAACGGTTGGAAGGGTTTCGGTCCCGTGCCCTACAGCCATGAACCGAACCGTGGCTTCCTGCGTTGCGTCGCAGTCTTGGCGAAGGCTGCGAAGACGATCGGTGAAGCCGACGAGTACGCGCGTTGCCTCGATCTGCTCGAAGACTGCGATCCCAACGCCGCCGAAGCGCTTGGCCTCGGTTAGCAGTTTCCGCCCGAGCCGGGCCGGCATCAAGGACCGGGCTCGCAAATCGGTGCGTCGGCTTCAGACGTCGGCGCTACCGATCATTCAATGTGCCTTGGCGGCCGGATTAGCGTGGTGGGTTGCCACCACGGTGATCGGGCACCATGCGCCGTTCTTCGCGCCGATTGCTGCCGTGGTCTCGCTCGGTCTGTCGCTGGGTGCACGACTACGACGCTCGTTCGAGTTGGTTGCGGGCGTCACGGTCGGCATCGGAATCGGCGATCTGATCATCTCCGGTATCGGGAGCGGACCGTGGCAGATCAGTTTGGTCGTCGTGCTGGCGATGTCCGTCGCGGTGCTTCTCAACAGCGGGCCGATTTTCTCCATGCAGGCGGGAAACTCGGCTGTGCTGGTGGCGACGCTCATCCCGCCGGGTGGCAGCGGCGGTCCGGATCGCATGATCGATGCCCTGGTCGGTGGTCTGGTGGGCATCGCGGTGGTCGCGATCATCCCCACCCACCCGGTACGACGCGCACGCAAGGATGCAGCATCGATCCTCGGAACAGCTTCCGAGGTACTGCAATTGGTGGCAGACGGCCTCGTCGCGAATGACCCGGACCCGATCGTGAAGGCACTGCAGAAGGCGCGCGCAACTCAAGGCGCCATCGACGGGTTGCGCAGTAATCTTCTCGGCGGGCGCGAGATCAGCCGAATCTCCCCGCTGTACTGGAACAGTCGACCTCGCCTCGAAAGGCTCATGGCAACAGCCGATCCCATCGACAACGCGTTGCGCAACATTCGAGTGCTCGCGCGTCGTTCGTTGACGTTGGTCAGAGATGACGAGATTCTCGATCCCCGTTTGGTGGCTCAGGTCGAGCGCTTGTCGAAAGCCGTTGAAGTGCTGAAAGACATGATCCTGGCGGAGCCGGGGGAGCAGCCCGATCAAGCCGAGGCAGCGCGTGTCCTGCGCTCGGTGGCCAAGGAACTGAAACCTGCGATTGTCGAGAACGCGGGCCTGTCCTCGACTGTGGTGTTCGCCCAGATTCGATCGTTGGTGGTCGACCTCCTGCAGGTCGCGGGCATGAAGCGCATCTCGTCGATCGCCACACTGCCGCCGACTGTGCCGCACCCGGCGTACGAGCCGGATCACTGACCTCTGCCCTTTCCCGCTCACTGAGCAACTCATTGTATGTATGCGAATGTATGCATATGCTCTGAGAAGGACTTGGGAGGGAACAGGACAAATGGGAGCAGGGCACGGCCATTCGCATGGCCACTCGGCAGCAGATTCGGTCGGCGTAGGACCGTCACCGCAGCGCATCAGAAAAATGGCGATCGCACTTGCGATCCTCGTCGCGTTCCTCGTGCTCGAAGCCACGGTCGGCATCCTGATCAACTCGTTGGCTCTGCTTGCCGACGCCGGTCACATGCTTACCGACGTGGTGGGTATGGCCATGGGACTGACCGCGTTGCTACTTGCGAAGAAGGGCAGCACCACCGCGGCCAGGACCTTCGGTTGGCATCGCGCCGAAGTGTTGACCGCCATGGCCAACGCGGTGATGCTGCTGGCCGTCGCGGCCTGGGTCTTCTACGAGGCAATCGGTCGGATCGGAAACGAACCCGAGATCCCGGGCGGTGCCCTGATCATCACCGCGGCTGCCGGTTTGGCCGCGAACATCGTCGTGATGCTGATGCTGCGCGGTGACTCCAAGGACAGCCTGGCGGTGCGCGGCGCCTACCTCGAAGTGCTTGCCGACGCCGTCGGTAGCGTCGGTGTTCTGATCGCCGGTGGCCTTGTCCTGCTGTTCAACTGGACGTGGGCGGACGTCGTCGTCGGTGTACTCATCTCGCTCTGGGTGGTGCCGCGCGCGATCAAACTGGCCGCAGCATCGCTGCGCATTCTGACGCAGGCTTCGCCGGCCGACGTCGACGTCGAAGCGGTCGAGGCCGACTTGGCCGCCCTGCCGAGCGTGATGGGTGTTCACGACCTACATGTCTGGACTCTCACCACCGGCATGGATGTCGCCACGGTCCACCTGACCAGTGACGCGAATTCGTCGAACGTTCTGGAATCCGCACGTACCGTCCTCGAGAGTCACGGTCTTTCCCACGCCACCGTCCAGGTGGAATCGTGTGCCAACGGCGAGCACTGCGAGAAGAACGTCACTTGGTGAAGCGGGTGATCTCCTTGCCCGGCTTCCAGAGGTCTACGTACATGTGCTCGTCGTCGACAGTCGTATGCACCACCTCGTTGATGTCGAGAACGAAGAGGTGCAGGGGCTTCGGAACCTCGTAGGTGTAGCTTGCCAGCACGGCTTCGAACTCGTCGCCAGTCACCTCGCGTGCGATTCCGGCGATTTTCGCATCGCCGCCTTCCATCGTGTGCTCGCCGGGATTGCTGTGGAGGGCGTAGCGCCCGTCGCGGATGAGGTCCTTCGCCTTGAGCGCGCCGAACATCGAACCGAGCACCAGACGCCCGTCGAGGATCTCGACTTCGGTGCCGCTGACCCTCGGTGAACCGTCCTTGCGCAGCGTTGCGAGGACGTGATGCTTGTGGGCCTTGAATCGCGCTTGGACCGCGTCGGCGAGGGCGGGAACTTCTTCGGAGAACTGCTTCCAGGTGACCATGACGGTCATTGTGCACCCCTATTCCTGACAACTTCTGTCAGTGATTCTCGGTAATGTTCGCGTCATGAGATCCGCGCGGTTGCTCCAACTCATGTTGCGTTTGCAGGGCAGTCGTGGCGTCGTTGCCGATCAGTTGGCCGACGAGTTCGGTGTATCGGTGCGGACGATCTACCGCGACGTGGCCTCGTTGTCGGCTGCCGGAGTGCCGATCTGGACCGAGAGCGGACCGGGCGGTGGCGTCCGTCTGCTCGACGGTTGGCAGTCCAAACTCTCCGGTATGACGGACGACGAGACGTCCGCGCTCATGCTGTTGGGTGTGCCGTCCATCGCTGCGGATCTCGGGCGATCCGACGCCGTCGGTTCGGCGGGGGCCAAACTGCTCCGCACCCTGCCCGGACCGCTGCGCGAGAGCGCGCGCCTGTGGCAGGACCGAATCCTGGTCGACGTCCCAGGCTGGTTCGGCGGCGTCGACGACATCTCCGCGCTTCCGATCGTCACATCTGCCGTGCTCGACTCGCGTCGGCTGCGGTTCATCTATCGCGATCGGGAGCGGACGGTCGAACCGCTGGGGTTGGTCATCAAAGCCGGCGTTTGGTACCTCGTGGCGGGTTTGAACGGACGTACCCTCTCGTTCCGGGTAGGCCGCATCAAAAACGCCGTGGTAGAAGATGATTCGTTCGCCCGGCCGTTGGATTTCGACCTGGCGTCGTGGTGGGCGGCGTCGATGGCCGAGTTCGACCGGTCGCTGCTCCGTTTCTACTGCCGAGTGCGGGTGTCGCCTGAGGGAAGGCGCCGGCTCCCCGATGTGGTGGGCGAGCTTGCCGCTGCTGTCGAAGTGGGACCAGAGGACAACGACGGATGGGTGAGTGCCGAGCTGAAACTCGAGAGCGAGGATGTCGCGCTCTCACAGTTGATCGGGCTGGGCGTAGACGTCGAGGTGCTCGAACCCTCGTCCTTACGTGAAGGGATGCGCACCGTGGCGGAGCGGATGCTGCTCCGCCACGGTTAGGTGATCAGGCCGTCGCAGAACGCTTTGCAAGCAGACGGGTAATACCTAGTTGAGCTGCAACGATGATCGCACCAACCACCAGGCCAAGCGCTGCCGACGCAAGTGTGTTGACGATCCACGCCAATACACCGCCGACTCCGGCGATGTCACTGACTGCTTCTTCGCCATGATGAACGGCATCGTAGAGCGGGTGGAAGCCCAGTTCGTCGATGCCGACCAACAGGATGTGGCCACCGACCCACAGCATCGCGGCGGTACCCACCACCGAGAGCACTGACATCACGTGAGGCATGCCGCGAACCAGGCCTCGGCCGACCTTGTGGGTGAAGCCCGATGACGTCTCGGCGATTTTCAAGCCGATGTCGTCCATCTTCACGATCAGTCCGACGACGCCGTAGACGACCACGGTGATGACCACGGCGACGACGGCGAGAATTACCAACCGGCTCCAGAAACCTTCGCCCGCGATGGTGTTGAGTGCAATCACCATGATCTCGGCGGACAGGATCAGGTCGGTGCGCACGGCGCCCGAAACCACAGCCTCTTCGTCGCGCGGATGCTCGCCGGCCGTTTCGTGGTGGTCACCGTGGCCGAAGATTGCACCCCAGATCTTGTGCACTGCTTCGTAGCTGAGGTAACAGCCGCCGACCATCAACAGGGGAGTCAGCAGCCAGGGAAGGAACTGACTCAGCAACAGAGCGATCGGCAGAATGATCAGCAGCTTGTTGCGCAGCGATCCGATGGCGATGCGCTTGATGATCGGTAATTCGCGTTCGGCCGCGAGCCCGCGGACATACTGCGGTGTGACGGCTGCGTCGTCGATGACTACGCCCGCAGCTTTGGCGGTCGCCTTACCGGTTGCGGCGGCGACGTCGTCGATCGAGGCGGCTGCCATACGAGCCAGGGCTGCCACGTCGTCGAGCAGGGCGAAGAGTCCGCCGGCCATCACAGACCTCCAGTGGAATCAGTGGAAAAAGGTGGCCGGACCGAACCGGTGACGCAATTACTTGATCGCACGAGGTCTCTATCCATGATCGTCGTAGGTGAGGTCAGGTCACCTGGAACGATACCGGGGGCATCCGTCAGGGACGACCTCGCTCGGTCGATTGCCCTTCGTCACGAAAGGTCTTCCCGACCCGGTGCTCGCATGTAAGACTGCACAGAAGATCGATCGAAACGGGGCACTATGCGTGAACCAGACACTGCACAGGTCGCCAAGACTTTCGACGCAATGGCGGCGCACTACGACCGACAGATCGGGCGCTTCGAACGCTTTGTGCTCGGTGACGCCCGGAAATGGGCTGTGGACCAGGCCCATGGGCGCGTGGTCGAGATCGCCGTGGGAACCGGGCTGAACCTGCCTCTCTACGGGGATGACGTCGATTACGTCATCGGCGTGGATATCTCGAGTGCGATGCTCGACCAGGCCAGGATGAAAGTCTCCGAGGGGGTGAAGACCGAAGTCGACCTACGTCTCGGCGACGTGCAAGCACTCGATGTTCCCGACGAGTGCGTGGACACGTTGGTGTCCACGTACGCCTTTTGCACGATCCCCGATCCGGACCGAGTTGCGAGCGAAGCATTTCGGGTCCTGGTGCCTGGAGGTCGGTTCGTTCTCGCGGAGCACGGGCCGAGCAAGAACATTGTTGCGCGCACATTGATGAAGGCCGTGGAACCGCTTTTCGTACGGTTCGGTGCTGATCACCTCACCCGCGAACCGGTCGGATACCTCGAAAACGCAGGCTTCCTGATCGACGAGGTGCAGCGCAGCGGACGGGGCGGAATCGTGTTTCGGGTGGTGGCGCGGAAGCCGGATCCCGAATGGACGGCGCTCGGTCACTGACGTCCGAGCACCGTCCATGGAGTTTGCTCAGCCCAGGCGCTCCAGGATGGTCGCGTTGGCCAACCCACCTGCCTCACACATGGTCTGGAGCGCGTAGCGCGCGCCGCGCTGTTCCATCGCATTGACCAGGGTGGTCATGATCCGCGTTCCACTGCCGCCCAGCGGGTGACCGAGTGCGATGGCGCCGCCGTGGACGTTCACCTTGGACAGGTCGACGCCGGTGTCCGCTGCCCACGAGAGGACCACTGGGGCAAAGGCCTCGTTGACCTCGAACAGGTCGATGTCCGAAACCGTCAACCCCGCACGGGCCAGGACCTTCTGCGTAGCCGGGATCACCGCGGTGAGCATGTATAGCGGATCGTCGCCGGCGACGGCGAAGCTGTGCAACCGTGCCTTCGGGGTGAGGCCGAGTTTCGCGGCGATCTCACTGGTCGTGATCATCACCGCCGAACTGCCGTCCGAAAGCGGGCTGCTGTTGCCCGCGGTGATGGACCAGTCGATCTGCGGGAATCGCTGTGCGTAGTAGTCGGATTCGAAGGCGGTCCGTAGGCCGCCAAGGGTCTCGACCGTGGTGCCGGGGCGGATCGCTTCGTCGACCGACAGCTGCGGGAGCGTAGCGAGTTCCTTGGTGAAGTACCCACTCTCGGTTGCCAGCGCGGCTTTCCGATGACTCGACGCCGAGAACTCGTCCAGTTGGGTACGGCTCAGTCCCCACTTGGCGGCGATCAATTCGGCGCTGATGCCCTGCGGAACCAGACCGTCCGGGTAACGCTCTTCGAAACCTACCCCGAGTGACTCGCGCCCGACGCTGCTCGAGCCCATCGGCACTCGGCTCATCGACTCGACTCCGGCAGCGACGACGATGTCGTATGCCCCGGCGATGACACCCTGAGCGGCAAAATGAACCGCTTGTTGGCTACTTCCACACTGTCGGTCGACCGTGGTCCCCGGAACCGACTCGGGGTAGCCGGCGGCAAGAAGTGCAGTGCGAGTGACATTCTGGCTTTGCTCGCCGACTTGACTGACCGCACCGCCGATGACGTCGTCGATCAGTGCGGCATCGATTCCGGTTCGCTCGACCACCGCTTTCAGGCTGTGGGCGAGCAGGTCGACGGCATTGATGCCGTGCAGTGCGCCGTTGGCCTTTCCCTTGCCGATCGGAGTGCGAACGGCTTCGACGATAACTGCGTCTCTCATGACAAATTCCTTTCAGGGATGGCGGATTCAGCGGGGACAACTGGGGAGGGTGCAGTAGCCGGGGTCATTCCCAGTGATGCCAGTGCAGAGGCAAGCGCGACAGCGAAGATCACCCACCAGGCCTGACGGAAAGTGTCAGGGGCGACGGAGGAGCCGAGAACCGCGATCAGAACGCTCACGCCGAGAACGGTTCCGATCTGTCGGCTCATGCTGATGATTGCGCTACCGGTGGCTGATCGAGCCGGCGCCAGATCTGCGGTGGCCTGGGACAGAATGGTCGGGAGGGCAAGGCCGACGCCGATTCCGGCGATGATCCAGCCCGGCAAGAGTCCGGTCGCGTAGTTGGGCGTTGAATCGACCGAGACGAGGACCAATACCGTTCCGACAGCCCACAGAATGCTGCCGAGTGCGGCGACGCGTCCGGCCGAGTACTTGCGCGAAAGCGAGCCGCCGGCGATTGCGAACAGTGGAACCAGAAGTGGACCCGGCGAGACGGCGAAGCCGGTTCGCAATGCCGAGTATCCCCAAACTTCCTGCAGCCAAAGGATGTTCGAGAGCAGACCGGCGGCAAATGCCGCACTGAACAAGATGGCGGTGACGTTGGACCAGGCAAATGAGCGGATCTTCAGAAGGTCGGGAGCAATCAACGGAGTGCGATGGCGAGAGTTGCTCCACCAGAACGAGAGTAGGGTGACGGTGGCGACGGCGAAGGCTATCAGAACGCGGCTGTCGGTCCATCCCCAGTCCGGACCCTGGACGAGAGCGAGTGCAAGAGAGCCAATTCCGACTGTGAGCAGGGCGGCGCCGACGAAGTCGATTCCGGCATCGCTGTCTTTGTGTGTCGTGTCGGGGACGAGCCGGACTGCCAAGTAAAGCAATACGATCCCCACCGGAACGTTGATCAGGAAGACCCAGCGCCACGACGCTTCGACGAGAATCCCGCCGACGACAGGCCCGAATGCCGCTGCTGCCGCACCGGCCGCCGCCCAGATGCGCACGCCGGATTGGCGTTTCGCAGCCGGGAGTGCGCTGATCAAGAGGCCGAGGCTGGCCGGGGTGAGCGCTGCGGCGCCGACTGCCTGAACGATGCGGAATGCCACCAGTGCCCACAATGACGGACTGAAAGCGCAGGCGGCGCTGGCGAGGGTGAACAGCGCGAGGCCGGCGATGAAGGCGCGCTTGTGCCCGATCCTGTCCGCCCAGCGTCCGAGGGGTATCAACAGTGCGGCGTAGATGATCGCGTAGCTGTTGAGGATCCAACTGAACTCGCCGAGCGAGTGACCCGGGTAGCTCTTGGCGATGTCGCCGAAGGCCACGTTGACCACGAAAAGATCGAGGCTGGCGACAAACGGCGCCCCCGACAGTATGGCGAGGAGGGGTCCGGTCCGCACCGGCTGGCTATGAAGTTCCATAGTCAGCAATCTAGACTCTGGCTATGGTTATGGCAAGCCAGGGGGTATGGTGAATTGCATGGACGCTGTACGACTGACCGGAGTGCTCGAAGATCGCGACGCCTGGCGGGCCACGCACTGTTCGATCGGGCGGGCCATGGAAGTGGTCGGCACTCGCTCGGCAATGCTGATTCTGCGAGAGGCCTATTACGGCACAACGCGATTCGACGACTTCGCGTCGCGAGTCGGCATCACCGAGGCGGTCGCGTCGGCGAGGCTGAAAGAACTCACTGAGGCGGGCCTCTTCGAGCGTGTGCCGTACAAGGAACCTGGAAAGCGGACGCGGCACGAGTACGTGCTCACTGAGAAGGGTCGTGACCTGCTGCCGGCAGTTCTGGCGCTGATGCAGTGGGGGGACAAGTACCTGCACGGCGGAAAAGGTGGACCGTTGGAGGTGGCGGACGACGCCACCGGCGAGCGCGTTCGCGTCGAGGTGCGCAGTGAGTCGGGACGTGAAGTGCCTTTGGGGGAGTTGCGGATATCTGTCAACAAATCGCGCGGGCGATAGCTTTTGGCGCGCTCGAATATTCATGTACTTCAACGGGTCTCGAGTGTTCTTTGCTTTTGAAGTTGTCCGTTATGTCTCTGGTTATCGAAAGTATGTTCGATTAGACTTTCGGTATGGACAGTCGGGATGCGTGGCAGCTGGATGGTGAGGGCCTCAAGAGTGAGGTTCTGGATCTGGTGCGTGTCCGGCACGAGTTGCAGTCGCGGGTGGTGTTGTTGATCGTGGAGATGTTTTCCCGGGAGACTGTGGTCGGGAAGGGTTTTCGGGCGATCGCGCAATGGCTGCACGGTTCGACGAATTTGGAGCTCGGTGAGTGCAGCCTGCTGGTCAGCTTGGCTCGGTTGCTTCTGCTCGAACCTGTAGTCGCGGATGCTTTTCACCGGGGCGATGTGGATGCGCTGAAAGCCCGTCAGGTCGCGTCGTTTTGTCAGCATCCGCCGAAGAACATGACCCCGGCGGATGTCGACAAGGCCCGCGGGATCCTGTTGGAGTTGGCGTCGAAGAACATTGCCGATTGTGATGCGGTGCGGGCGGCGATCCGGCGGATCGAGAAGCAGTACGGCAAACGTGAGGACGGTGTTACTGTCGGGGAGGATTCGGAGCGCAACGAGTTCTACGCCTCGAAAGGCCTGTATGGGCGCGTGTCGGTGAATGGCGATCTGGATGCCGTGAACGGTGCCCGTCTGATCACGTTGTTGTCGAGCCTGTCGGCGCCGACACCGGAGAAAGACGGCGTCAAGGACACTCGCACTCCGGCGCTGCGACGGGCGGACGGGTTCTGCGAACTGTTGCGCCGGTACGAGCGGGCGGGGTTGGGTCCGATCGAGGGTGGGGTGAAACCGCACATCACGGTGACTGCGTCGGCGAAGGACATGACCGACCTCAAAGCCTTGAAGGATCTACTGCCGTCGACCGAGGAACTGGGATTTGCGTGGACGGATTGGGTGGGGCCGATCAGTATCGACACTGCACGGATGTTGGCGTGCGATTGCACGGTCACTCGGATTCTGTTGGATGAGAATGGTGTTCCGCTCGACTGTGGTAAGGAAGTGCGAACGGCGACGGTTCCGCAGCGGCGGGCGTTGGCGGTGCGTGATGGTGGGTGCGCGTTCCCAGGGTGCGGGACACCATCGGGGTGGTGCGATGCTCACCATATCGTTCACTGGAATGATGGTGGCCCAACGGATCTCGACAACCTGATCTTGTTGTGCGGTCATCATCATCGGACACTGCACCACACGGAATGGCGGGTCGAGATCGGCCCCGATCGGAAGACGGTGTTCTACCCACCGATGTCCGTTGATCCGTATCAGCATCCGATCGGCGGGAACAGTCCACCGACAGCAGCCTGAACCGCGACAAATCAAGACGCGAGCACCGGGGCACAATCATGCCGCGGTGCTCGAGCCTGCGTTCTGGAGCCTTGGTGGCTGGGCCTCAGCTCAGTGACTTCTTGAACCCGACATGGGAGGCGACAAATCCGAGTCGCTCGTAGAAGTCGTGAGCTTCCTTGCGAGTTTGATCCGAGGTGAGCTGCGCCAAGAAGGCGCCGCGCCGGGCACCTTCTTCGCAGGCCCATCGGATCATCGAACTGCCGATGCCCTTGCTGCGGAAGTCCTCCTGCACGCGAACGGCTTCGATCTGCAGGCGAGTCGCGCCCATCCGGCTCATACCCGGAATGAAGGTCAATTGCATTGTGCCGATTACAGCGTCGCCGACCAGAACGGTGACGAGGAGTTGCGCCGGATCCTCGTCGATTCGTTTGAAGGCGTCCTCGTAGATCATCCGGGCCTCGGGGTTGGTCGTCTCCCGGGTGCTCCCGATCGGGTCGTCGGCGAGCAAGTCGATCAGTGCTTCCACGTGTCGAATCTCGGCCCGCGTGAGGGTGTATTCCACTCCGCCGGACTGAAATGACGTCGCAATCATCGATGCTCCCCTGAAGAAGAATGAATGTCTGAAATGTCAGACTCTCACGAGTCTCCTCCAGCGCACTCGATCACGTCCAGAAACGCATGAGGGCGTTACCGAGCATGGCGTAGTAGTCGGACACCCCGCTCAATTCGAAGATCCAGTAGATCGCGTCGAAGAAGACGACATTGATCTGCGGGACAAACAGGAGCGCAACCAACAGGAGCAGCCCGTACGGCTTGAACTGTTCGAGTTGGTGCCGTGTGTTGGGTGCGAGGTACGGCTCCAGCGCGTTGTAACCGTCCAGACCGGGGACGGGGAGCAGGTTCAAGACTGTTGCCATGACCTGTAGGAAGGCAAGAAAACTGAGGCCGGCCCAGAACGTCAGATGTTCGGCCCCTGAGCCGTACGTACGTATGACCACGAGGAGGATCACCGCGGCGACGGCATTCGTGAACGGACCGGCGAGCGATATTCGCGCCTGCACCTTGGGTGGGAACATCCCCGTGCGCAGGTACACGGCGCCGCCGGGAAGCCCGATGCCGCCCAACGCGATGAACAGCACCGGCAGTCCGATCGAGAGCATCGGATGGCTGTACTTAAGCGGGTTGAGCGTCAGGTAGCCACGAGCCTCGACGTCGGTGTCTCCGTGACGCCACGCCAGATACGCATGGGCGAACTCGTGCAAGCACAGCGTGACCACCCAGCCGGCAACCACGAGGACAAAAACACCCGCGCGGCCCGCGATGGAACCCCACGTCGAGTTCCAAGCGACGACTCCGGCGATGACGGTGACGGCAACTACGCCGAGGAAGACGGGGCTGGGTCGAACCGCCGACCGTGCTGCTCCGGTTCTCACCTGACCAACAACCAAGTCTTGTCGTGCCGGTAGAAGGTCGAACGCTTGAGATCGCGCGGGTTGGGCACACCGTCGCGAACCAGGCGAGCTGCGGGCGAGCCCAGCTGTATCGCTCGGCCTTCCAGCCAGCGTCGTCCGCTCCATCGACTCTTACGATCGACAGATGCCTTGATGCCGGGAAGTTTGGGGCTCGGCACGATTCGGATACCGGGGACCGTGCCGGAGAACAGTTTGTTGTCGTCGACGTAGGCCTCGCCGATCAGTTCGGCGGCATCGGCTGGGCCCGTGACGGTTGCTGCGCCGACCAGCGCTATTCCGGCGTCGTCACGAATGAGCGGCACGGTGTGGACTGTGCCTTTCAACGCCGTGCGCGCAGCCCGTGCACCAGTCGCGAGTTTGTACGCGTCGGTCGCATCGGACCTGTTCTCGGTGACGTAGGCGAGTTCGACGTGGAGTCGCTCCAATCGCATCAACCGCGTCAATGCCGCGGCAAACGCGCCGTCGTTGCCCACGACGATCAAGCGCGGCTCCGTCACGACCTGCAGTTGGGACAGTGCCTCGTCGAAGTCTTGCTTCTCCGGAAGCTCGGGGACAGTGAACGACGTGAGTTCACCCAGGGGGAGTGGAACCGGCGAATCGCCACATTTGAGCACCACAGGGGTCAAAGCCACTCCTAGCTCGATCAGACTTCTTCTCGGGTAGTGGGACCTCGCCACCCTTCCCCGAAATGGCCGTCCGAATCACTGCCGACGATCTTAGTGCGAGTGTCTGTGTCGACTCGCAATCGTGATGGTCACCGGCCAAATTCTGGACCGTCAGGTCTGGTCTGGTGCTCTGGGCTAGACTGCTCCTTCGGTCACTGCAACAGTTCGGCGCTGCATCATGTGCGCGGAAGCCAGGCAGTACCAATGCGGCGGGACAACTGCTGCACGTCGACCGTAGGAGACAACGTCATGCCGGCAATCGTCCTGATCGGCGCCCAGTGGGGCGACGAAGGTAAGGGCAAAGCTACAGATCTACTGGGCGAGCAGCTTCAGTGGGTCGTGCGATACCAGGGCGGTAACAACGCCGGACACACCGTGGTTCTGCCGAACGGTGACAAGTTCGCACTGCACCTCATCCCGTCCGGAATCCTCACCCCCGCCGTCAACAACGTCATCGGTAACGGTGTCGTCGTCGACCCGGGTGTGTTGTTGACCGAATTGGCAGGCCTGGAAGAGCGCGGCGTGGACACGTCCCGCCTGCTGCTTTCTGCTGATGCGCACCTGATCATGCCGTACCACGTGGCCATCGACAAGGTCACCGAACGCTTCCTGGGAGCGAAGAAGATCGGCACGACCGGCCGCGGTATCGGCCCGTGCTACCAGGACAAGATCGCCCGTGTCGGTGTCCGCGCCGCGGACGTCCTGGACGAGAAGATCCTGACCCAGAAGGTCGAGGCAGCACTCGAATTCAAGAACCAGGTGCTGGTCAAGATCTACAACCGCAAGGCACTCGACCCGCAGCAGGTCGTCGAAGAGGTACTGACGCAGGCCGAGGGCTTCAAGCACCGCATCTCGGACACGCGCCTGGAACTCAACCTCGCCCTCGAGCGCGGTGAGACCGTTCTGCTCGAAGGTTCGCAGGGCACTCTGCTGGACGTCGACCACGGCACGTACCCGTACGTGACCTCGTCCAACCCCACTTCGGGTGGCGCGGCAGTCGGTTCGGGAATCGGTCCCACCAAGATCACCACGGTCCTCGGAATTCTGAAGGCGTACACGACGCGTGTCGGTTCCGGTCCGTTCCCGACGGAGCTGTTCGACGATCACGGCGCATACCTGGCCAAGCAGGGCGGCGAGGTCGGCGTCACCACCGGACGCGCTCGTCGCACGGGATGGTTCGACGCTGTCATCGCGCGTTACGCGACGCGCGTCAACGGCATCACCGACTACTTCCTCACCAAGCTGGACGTGCTGAGCAGCCTCGACACCGTGCCGATTTGTGTCGCATACGAGGTGGACGGTGTCCGTCACGACGAAATGCCGATGTCGCAGAGCGACATTCACCACGCCAAGCCCATCTACGAAGAGATGCCTGGCTGGTGGGAAGACATCTCGGAGGCTCGCACCTTCGAGGAACTGCCGCAGAATGCGCAGAACTACGTGCTTCGGCTCGAAGAGCTTTCGGGTGCGTTCATTTCCTGCATCGGTGTCGGCCCCGGCCGCGACGAGACGATCGTCCGGCGCGAGATCGTCCGCTAGTTCGCTTCGTCGAAATCCCCGTTCCTGCAAGCAGGAGCGGGGATTTCGTGTTTCACGCCAACTTCGACAGGTGTGCGGTGACGGTCTTCCAGTCGGGAAACTCGGTGCTGCCGAACTTGATCCACTCACCCTCGAATCGGTCTGCGCCGTTTGCTCCGCGGTCGTCGACGAGGAAGTCGCCTCGGTTGAGGTGCTTGTGGTGCGAGAGGATCAGTCGTTTGTATGCGACGCTGCCCTCCTCCATTCCGAGGTGCTCTTGGACCCACAGAACCTTGTCGTGCCAGGCTGTGGCGTTCTTCCACGGCGCCGTCGAGAGGATGTAGGTGTCGAACTGCTGCGCCAATTGGTGGTAGGCGTCGATGGCACCGTCGAGTGGGTCCATCCGAGAGAAGATATGCGGCGCCTCGTCGAGGTCGTTCTTGTACTTCTCTCGGACGCTGTCGGTCAGGCGATCGATGCCCGACTGGAAGTCGACCAGGGTGTTGTCGAGATCGATGTAGAGAATCTTCTTGGAAGCCGGCATGGAAACCCTCTCTGGAGACACTCTGGGTACGCAAAGAGTCCAGTTTTATGGAACTGGACTGAGATCAGTGAATTCTTCCCCTTGATCACAATCGCATAGAGGTCTGACAGGGATGTTCTCGCAGTCTGCAGTCGCGTCGTGGAAGATACCGCCGAGGGGTGCTGCCAGGCGAAACTGCTCGACGCGAATGTAGGTACCTTCACCTTCAGCGGGCGCGAAGAAGTAGACGAGTGCCACGAAGAGTCCGATGCCGATGAGGGTTGCGAAGGTAGTCATGGACATATGATCAACTCGACTGGTATTGAAATACATAGCCAAGTTGTCGATACTGGACTGCATGATGACCCGAGTTCTTGGTGCCCGTTCGCTCGCGCGTGATCTCGGATCCTGGCAGGAGGAGTCCGGACGCAGGCCGGCGTACCGTGCGCTTGCCGACGGTATCCGCCTGCTCGTGCACGACGGTCGCGTTCCGCTCGGCGTCGCGCTGCCCAGTGAGCGCGAACTTGCGACGGTGCTCGAACTTAGCCGAACCACGATCACGTCGTCCTACTCGGTGTTGCGCGACGAGGGGTACCTGATCAGCCGGCAGGGTTCGCGGAGCACGGTGGCCTTACCGGCCGGTGCTCAGCCCAACGGGCTGATGTTCCGCTCCCATCAACCGGGGCCCAGTGGACCCGTCGTCGACCTCAGCTATGCCGCAATGGCAGCTCCCGCGGCTCAAGTCGAACTTGCGTATGCGTCTGCGCTGCGGGAACTTCCGAATTTCCTACCCACGCACGGGATGGAACCGGTCGGAATCGGCGACTTGCGTGACGTGATCGCGCAGCGTTACACAGCGCGAGGTCTGCCCACCACCGCCGAACAGATCATGGTGACCTCGGGCGCGCAGCACGCGCTTCGGTTGTTGCTCTCGGTGCTCACCTCGCCCGGCGAGCGAGTGCTGGTCGATCATCCGACGTATCCCAATGCGCTGGAAGCAATTCGGCGAAACGGTGCTCGACCGGTCCCGGTGCCGGTGCGGCCGGAATTCGCGGCAGCCGGAGCCTGGGATCTCGACGGGATTCGAAGTGCAGCAAGGCAAACCGCTGCCAGAATGGCGTACCTGATTCCCGATTTCCACAACCCGACCGGACTCTGCATGGATTCTGCCGGGCGCGCCGAACTTGCGAAGATCGCGCACGAAACGCGGATGACTCTGGTCGTCGACGAGACGATGGTGGACCTGTGGCTCGACGCACCACCGCCGGCGCCGGTCGCCTCGCACGGGCGAGGCTCCGCGAAAACCGAAGTGGTGACGCTCGGTTCGACGGCGAAGTCGCTGTGGGGTGGACTGCGTGTCGGCTGGATTCGCGCCGACGCCGCCCTCATCACACAGTTGGTCGGAGCGCGTGCCGCGATCGATCTCGGTACTCCCGTCATGGATCAGCTTGCGGCCGCCTACCTGCTCGCCGACGATCGCTCGCTCCTCGAACAGCGTCGCGAAGTTCTGCGTGAACAGCGCGCAGTACTCCTCGGTGCAGTGGCGGAGCGTCTGCCGGACTGGCTCCCCACCATCGGCTCCGGCGGAATGTCGGTCTGGATGCGTATGTCTGCGCCCGTCTCGACGGCGTTGGCGGCGGTGGCACCTAACTTCGGAGTGCTCCTCGCTGCCGGCCCCCGCTTCGGCGTCGAAGGCGCGTTCGAACGATTCATCCGCGTGCCGTACGCGCGTTCCCCTGAGGACCTCGTTCGCGGCGTTGCATCCATCGCCGCTGCATACGACACTCTCGCGACGGATCGCGACACGGCCGACCAACGAATGGTCGTCGTCTGAGAACTGGGTACACACACTGAAAGAGGTGTGAAACCAGGAGGTCAGGCATGACGGTCGTAGACGGTACAGGCGCAGCGGGAACCAGTGCGGCGGAGGCGCTGGCAGAACGATTGTTCGCGGCTACACTCGGCGCGTCGGAGCTGCAGGCTGTGTATCTGGGCGACCGGCTGGGCTGGTACCGCGCGCTGAGTGATTACGGCCCGCTCACGTCGACGGAGCTGGCGGACCGGACGGGGACCGTCGAAAGGTATGCGCGGGAGTGGCTCGAGCAGCAGGCCGTGGCCGGATATGTGGACGTCAATTCGGATGCCAATCGTCGGTACAGCCTGTCGCCGGCCCACGCCGAAGTGTTGGTCGATGATGAAAACCTGCTGTTCCTGACACCGTTGGCGAGGCTGTTCGTCGCGACGACGGGGTCGATGCCACGTCTACTGGATGCCTATCGCCACGGCGGCGGAGTGACGTGGGAATCGATGGGACCCGACGCTCGCGAGGGTCAGGCACTGCTGAACCGGCCGATGTATCTGCAGCAGCTCTGTCAGCAATTCCTGCCGGTAGTCACCGACTTGCATGCCGTTCTTTCGGACGGCGGGCAGGTTGCTGATCTCGGAATGGGGGAGGGCTGGTCGTCGATCGCGCTCGCCCTCGGCTACCCGAAGATCGAGGTGCACGGCTTCGACGTCGACGCGGCCTCGGTGAACGCCGCCCGTCGTAACGCCCACGATCGTGGGGTCGACGACCGCGTGCATTTCTCTTTGGTCGACGTTGCCGGCCAAGCTCCCGAGACGGGCCGAGCCGATGCCGGGACCTACGATGCCGTCTTCGCTTTCGAGTGCCTGCACGACGTACCGGATCCGGTGGGATTTCTGTCCACGGCTCGGGCGATCGCCCAGCCGGGCGCTCCGGTGATCGTGATGGACGAACGAACGGCGGATGCGTTCGATCCCGAGGCGGGCCCGATCGAGCAATTGCTGTACGGCTTTTCGCTGACCTGTTGCTTGCCGGACAGTCTTTCGCATCCGGGGAGCATTGGCACCGGGACGGTCATGAGGCACTCGACACTCGAAAGCTATGCCAAGGCAGCAGGTTTCGAGCGGGTGGACGTGCTGCCGATCGAGCACGAGATGTTCAGGTTCTACCGGTTGGGCTGACGCCCCGTGCGCGGTTAGGGAGCCTGGGGACTCCTTAACCGCGCACGGGGCCGAAGGCCCTAGGTCCAGACCGTGTCGATATCCGTCGCCTCACGCGCCGGGGCGGCGGGCGTCGTGGTGGGCGTGCGCGAGAAGCGCGGTGCCGGTGCGTGCTGGGTGACGCCGTCGAGTTCGATGAGCGAACCACGAGCCGCGATGTGTTCGTTGGACGGTGCCTCGGCGAATGTCAGGACCGGCGAGACGCAGGCGTCCGTGCCGAGGAAGATCTTGGCCCACTCGTCGCGAGTCTTGGACAGGAACTTTTCGGTGAAGAGCTTCTTCATGTCGTCCCACTTGGACGTGTCCATCTGGTGGGGGAGCGTCGAGGGATCGAGTTCGAGGCCATCGAGCAGCAGTGCGTAGAACTGCGGTTCGATGGATCCGACGGCCATGTACTTACCGTCGGATGTCTCGTAGGTGTCGTAGAACGGGGCGCCGGTGTCGAGGAGGTTGACGCCGCGCTCGTCGGACCAGACGCCGCGACCTCGGAATGCCCACATCATGTGCGAGAGCGCCAGGGTGCCGTCGACCATCGCCGCGTCGACGACCTGGCCCTTACCGGACGTCGAGCGCTCGACGAGAGCCGACAGAATGCCGAAGATCAGGAACATGGAACCGCCGCCGAAATCGCCGACCATGTTGAGCGGCGGAACGGGGCGCTCACCCTTGCGTCCGATGGCGTTGAGGACACCGGTCAGTGAGATGTAGTTGATGTCGTGACCGGCGGCGTTGGCGAGCGGGCCTTCCTGGCCCCAGCCCGTCATGCGGCCGTAGACGAGACGCGGATTGCGCTCCGACACCACATCGGGTCCGAGTCCCATACGTTCCATGACGCCGGGGCGGAAGCCTTCGATCAACACGTCGGCGCGGCCCAGGAGATCGAGCACCTTGGCGACGTCTGCCGGGTCCTTCAGGTTGGCCTCGACGATGCGGCGGCCGCGCTTGATCTGGTCGGTTGCGTTCGAGTCCTGCGGGATCTGCCCTGCGCGCTGCACGATGACGATGTCGGCGCCCATGTCCGCCAACAGCGTCGCGGCGTGCGGGCCCGGTCCCAGTCCAGCGAATTCAACGATCCGAATGCCCGCGAGCGGGCCCTTCTTCTCCACAGCTTCTGCAGACACACGCACTCCCAATTCAGACGGTGACAACACTTCTGACCCGACGGTAACCTGTCGGATCGATCAGGTGTGCTCCGGGGCACTGTGTCCGCCGAGGGAGGCGCCGATCACTAGACGGCGGCACCCTCGAACTGGGCGTTGTAGAGACGGAAGTACGCGCCCGCTGCTGCGATGAGTTCGTCGTGTGTGCCCTGCTCGACGATCTTGCCCGCCTCCATCACGACGATCAGATCGGCGTTGCGGATGGTGGACAGTCGGTGCGCGATGATGAAGCTGGTACGCCCGACGCGCAATGCGGACATTGCTTGCTGCACAAGTTGTTCCGTACGTGTGTCGACCGAGCTGGTCGCCTCGTCGAGGATCAGCAGCGACGGCTCCGACAGGAAGGCTCGGGCAATCGTGATGAGCTGCTTCTCGCCGGAACTGATGTTCGACGCTTCCTCGTCCAGCACGGTGTCGTACCCGTCCGGGAGCGTGTGGATGAAGCGGTCGACGAAGGCAGCACGTGCAGCTTCGTGGATCTCGTATTCGCTGGCGTCGAGTCGGCCGTACGCGATGTTGTCGCGGATCGTGCCGCCGAAGAGCCACGTGTCCTGCAGAACCATGCCGACGTGCTTGCGCAGGTCTGCGCGACGCATGTGCGAGATGTCGACGTCGTCGAGAGTGATTCGGCCCGAGTCGACTTCGTAGAAGCGCATGAGCAGATTGACCAGGGTGGTCTTGCCGGCGCCGGTAGGTCCGACGATGGCGACCATCTGCCCTGGCCGAGCCGTCAGGTACACGTTCTCGATCAGCGGCTTGTCCGGCTCGTAACGGAACGAGACGTTCTCGAACTCGATGTGACCGACGTTGCGATGGCGTCCGGCAGGCTCGGGGAGTAGCGGCACGTCGATGTCGGGTGACTGCTCGGGCTCGTCGAGCAGTTCGAAGACCCGCTCGGCCGAGGCTGCTCCGGACTGCAGACTCGTCGACATGGACGCGATCTGCGTGAGCGGCTGACTGAACTGACGTGAGTAGACGATGAACGCCTGAACGTCGCCGAGCGACATGTTGCCGCTGGCGACCTTGAGCGCGCCGACCACCGCGAGCAGCACGTAGGTGATGTTTCCGACGAAGTTCATGACCGGCATGATCAGGCTGGAGAGGAACTGTGCGCCGAACGACGCGTCGAGCAGTTTCTTGTTCTGCTCGGCGAATTCACGCTCGGCTTCGGCCTGGTGTCCGTACACGCGAACCAGATCGCGACCGCTGTAGTTCTCCTCGATCTGTGCGTTGATCTTGCCCGTCTCGGTCCACTGAGCCTTGTACAAGACCTGTGCGCGCTTGGCGACCCTGGCGACGAGCAGTACCGATATCGGCACGGCGATCAGCGCGATCAGGGCGAGCATCGGAGAAATGACGAACATCATCGTCAGGACACCGAGGACGGTGAGCACCGACGTCAGGAGCGAGGTCAACGTCGACGACAATGTCGACGAGATGTTGTCGATGTCATTGGTGACGCGGCTGAGGATCTCGCCGCGGGGCGTCTTGTCGAAGTACGGGAGGGGGAGACGGTGAAGCTTCGCCTCGACCGAGGCGCGCAGGTTGTAGATGGTCTTCTGGACGATGATGTTGAGGAGGAATGCTTCCAACCAGGCCAGTAGCGACGAGAGCAAATACACGCCGATCGCGAGCATGACGACGTTGCCGATGGCGTCGAAGTTAAGACCTACACCGGGAACGACGTCGGTCGAGTTGGCGACGAGGTCGGCGAACGTCGAATTTCCCGATGCCCGGATCGCCTCTGCTGCCTGATCGCGGGTCAGTCCGGCGGGCAGGCTCTTGCCGATGAACCCGGCGAAGATGAGGTCCGTAGCGTGACCGAGGATCTTCGGCACTGCGACGGAAAGTGCGATGCTGGCGATCGTCGCAACGACGACACAGAAGACCGCAAACTTGTGCGGCTGCAGAAGTGAGAGAAGCCGCTTCATCGTCGCCTTGAAGTGGCGTGGCTTGGTGTCCGTCGCGGTCAGCGCGGGCTTCGGCTCTTTGTCGGGATTCTCAGGGTTGCTCGACTTCGCCTCGCCGTCTGTGGATTCCGGTTCGCTCGGGATCTTGGCGAACACCACCGTCGGCGCATCGTCGAAGTACTGGCTGTTGGGACTACCCCATGTCGGGTCCTGCGGGCTGGTCATGCGCTCATCTCCGCGGGAATCTGGGAAGCCACGATCTCCTGGTACGTCGGACAGTTGGCCAAGAGGAACTGATGGTCGCCGAGCCCGACCGGGGCGCCGTCCTCTAGAACCATGATCTGGTCGGCATCGATGATGGACGCGACGCGTTGCGCGACGATGATGACCGTCGAATGAGTCGACACCGTGCGAAGTTCGCGCCGGACTGCAGCGTCGGTGTGCATGTCGAGTGCGGAGAACGAATCGTCGAACACGAAGATCCGGGGTCTGCGGACCACAGCTCTGGCGATGGCGAGACGTTGGCGTTGTCCGCCCGAGAGATTGCCGCCGCCCTGGGCGATCGGAGACTCGAGGCCGTCGGAAAGTTCCCGGACGAAGTCGTCCGCTTGGGCTATGGCGAGGGCTGCCCAGATGTCTTCGTCGGTGGCGGTCGGGTTTCCGTAACGGATATTGCTCGCGATCGTGCCGGCGAACAGGTAGGCCTTCTGCGGCACGTATCCGAAGTTTGCGAAGAGTTCGTCCTGGTCCCAGCCGCGGACGTCCAAGCCGTCGACCAGGACAGCGCCGGCCGTGACGTCGAAGAGCCGGGGGATGAGTGAGACAAGGGTCGATTTGCCACTGCCGGTACTGCCCACGATCGCGGTGACCGTGCCTGGCATGCATCGCATCGAAACATTCGACAGGACCGGCGTTTCTGCTCCCGGATACGTGAATCCGGCTCCACCGAACTCGACAACACCATAGGGACTGGTGGGGCGCAGAGGCTGGGCGGGCGCAGGCACGGTCGGCTCGGTGTCGAGCACCTCCGTGATGCGGTCGGCGCACACGGCCGCGCGCGGAATCACGACGGCCAACATGGTTGCCATGATCACGGACATCAGGATCTGCATGACGTAGGCGAGGAAGGCGCTGATCTGCCCGATCTGCATGTCTCCGGTGTCGACCAGGTGCGCGCCGAACCACAGCACCGCGACGCTCGACAGGTTAGCGATCAACATGACGGTGGGCAGCAGAACCGCCTGGTATCGACCGATGAGGAGCGAGGTGTCGGTCAGTTCTTTGTTGGCTTTGTCGAAGCGGATCGTCTCGTCAGGTTCGCGTACGAAAGCGCGAATGACACGCATACCGGTGAGCTGTTCACGCAGTGATCGATTGATGTTGTCGATCCGCGTCTGCATCGTCCGGAAGTGCGGGATCAGCTTGGCGACCACGACCGAGACGGTGATGCCGAGCAGTGGGACCGAAATCGTCAGGAGCCAGGACATCTGCAGGTTCTCGCGCAGCGCCATGATGATGCCGCCGATACACATCAGTGGGGCACTGACGAGCATCGACGACGTCAGCATGACCAGGGCCTGGATCTGCAGGACGTCGTTGGTGTTTCGTGTGATCAGCGTCGGCGCACCGAAGCTGTTGAATTCGCGATCCGAGAAACTGCCGACGGCCTTGTAGAAGGCGCCTCGAACGTCGTGGCCGAAGCCCATCGACGATTTTGCGGCCAGATAGGTCGACGCGACCGACGCGATGATCGACGCAAGCGAGACCAGAAGCATGATCCCGCCGGTGGACATGATGAATCCGGTATCGCCGCGGGCGACGCCGTCGTCGATGATCCGCGCGTTGAGCGTGGGGAGGACCAACGACGCGATGGCCCCGAAGAGTTGAAGTGCGAGGACTCCGGCAAGCAACCAGCGGTACGGCGGTAGGTACGCCTTGAGGAGTTTTGCTAACACGACGGTTCCCGGTGAGTTGCGTGGGTTGCCGCTCGTTCGCGATTGATCACACGCACACGGTATGACAGATCGCGGTCGAGGTCGGCACCGACTCTGACGATTGCATCCTTTTGTCCTAATTGACTGTGATGTCGAACACACTTGAGTTCGAGATTGGATTCAGGTCACATCGCCTGAACTGCGGATTTACATACTGGCCCAATGTGTCACGTTCTTGTTTGAACAGAAACAAACTGGACGTACGTATTTAGCTTCGCTAAAAAGGGGCGGAGCGAACAAAATGTGCGCCGCGTCATAGATATTCATGCAAGGAGTCACACATGGGATCCCTCGGAAACCTTCTCAAGGCCAACGGCATGGGCTGGGGCCTTCTCCAGCTTCTTCCCCTGGTCAACATGCTCAAGACCATCCAGGGTCTGGATTCGGCCAGTTCGAACTCCTGACGTTCGACTATCTGACGTTCGAACACCGGCATCTTCGAAACAAGCACAGGAGTAATCGCATGACCTCGATCCAGAATCTCGACGCCTTCCTCAAAAGCGTCCTCGCGTTCGTGACCAAGCTCAATGCGGGATCGGCAGATTCCTCAGGCTCGGCCGGTTCTGCCGCCGAGTAGTTCTCGGTCCCCAACCCCTTTCAACTGCATCCCGAGAAAAGGAGACCCGACATGGGTTCACTCGAAGACTTCAGCGGCGTCGTCAAGACGTTCATTCCGGTACTCAAGGACCTGTTCACGGCTCTCGGTGGTGGCTCACTCACCCCCGGGACCGGATCGGCAGCTGACAAGTAAGTCCCGTTTGTCCGAAAGTGTGGCTCGTAGTTGTCTGCGGGCCACACTTTTTCCGTAAGTAATGTGAGCTAGATCACATTTCGAATCGATCTGATTTGCTGATTTGCCTGCTGAACTGCACTTATATCGAAAGGTGTTACGGAGAGTTTACGAGAGTAGCTATCGGATAGCTAGACAAGCGCGAGTAGGCCGTCTATAAATGCACACAGCGCCAAGGTAGTGCGCTACATCACAGCTCGGGATGTTGTTCGGGGGCGGTTCCGCTTTCCGTGCGGCAGGAGTTCCCGAATCATTCCGGTCACCGCCTGCGGCCGGTCTGGCGCTGGAACATCACACCACCTCACATACAGGAGAAACTCCTATGTTCGGATCACTCAGCACCCTCGGACCCCTGCTCACCGCGCTCGGAGCTTTCCTCAAGTCCGTTCCCACCGAATCGCTGTCCGGCGAGGGCAAGGGCTCGGGCTCGTCCACCGGTTCGCTTTCGGGTCTCTCCAGCGGATCCGCCGAATAGTCGTCCCTTTCCGGCAGGTCCAATCGGCTCTGCACTCCGGATTGCATTGCAGGTGCCCTCTGTCCACTCTCGTGGTCGGAGGGCACCCGTATTTGCGGTGGCTTTCGTAGTTGGTGTTTCGGCGATTGAACGAAGGCCAGCGGGTGAGGGCACCTGCGTACGATGGTTCGACGACATACAGACATACCGTCGACGGCATGCAAACGTGTCGCGACGTCCAGTGCTCCTGTCTTTCGAGGTAGCCGACCGCGAGGTGACGCATGGCAAGGAAAAGTCGCTTTCTGCGCCTGCTCCTCGTGCTGGCCGTCGTGCTTGTGGCTTCGTTGATCGGCATCCTCACACGCCCACCGGGTTTGCTCGCGACGTTCTGGTGCGCGAACGCCATTCTGCTGGGGATGATGGTCAGGTGGCCGGTTTTGATCGAGTGGCCGACGTGGATCGCCGCGGCAGTCGGATACGTCTGCGCTGACCTGGTAACCGGCAACTCCCTGTCGCTCGCACTGCAGTTGAACGGGGCGAATCTTGCCGGAGTCACGGTCGGAGTCCTTGTTCTGCATTACCTGAAACGCACTCCGTTCCGCTTGGTCGATTCGCAGTCGCTGGTGTGGATGGTTTTCGTCTCGTTCGCGGCGGCGACTACAACCGCAGCCACAGCGGGCGCCTTGGGCCAAGTGCTGGGTGGGCAGTCGTTCACCTACACCTTTGTGCACTGGGGCAGTACGGAGGTGATGGCGTACCTGCTCGTTCTTCCACTCATCCTCACTTTCACGATCCCCGCGAGCCTTGCCGAGTTCCGCCGCACACTGACTGTCGAAACCGTGGCCACGATGAGCGTTCCCCTGCTGGCCACCGCTGCCTGCGTGCCGATCGCACTCAACATCGAAGGACCGATCGCGCTGGTCCTGCCTATCCCAGCTCTACTTTGGTGCGCGACCCGTATCTCGGTTCCGAGCACGGCGTTCGTTTCCGTGGTCTGGTCGGTGTGGTCGCTGATGATGGCGGGTAGCGGTCGACTCGACATCGGCGACCAAGCCACCTCGAGCTGGAACGAGGACGTCATCACGTCCATTGCGGTCACCTTGATCGCGTTGGGGCCGATCGCGGTGGCCTGCGCGACCGAGGAACGTCGTGCTGCCGAGCGCGAACTATTTCTCGCGGTCGAATTCGACCATTTGACCGGGGTGCTCTCGCGGGGTGCCTTTCTCGGACATGCGGAATCGGAACTTGCCGATGCGGCCCGCACACAGTCTCCGGTCGGCCTGCTGATGCTTGACCTGGACCACTTCAAGAGCATCAACGACACTCACGGACATATGACCGGTGACAGCGTTCTCGCGAACTTCGCCGAACGGGCCGCTGCCCGATTGTCCGACGGAGATCTGATCGGAAGGCTCGGCGGCGAGGAGTTCGCCATTCTGCTTCCGAACTGCAGCTTCACGCGAGCAGTCGAAGTCGCCGAGGCCGTCCGCGGCGCGCAAGTCGAGTACTCGGCCGAATCAGACGTGACGAGCACCGTCAGTGTCGGAGTCGCGTGGGTCGATCATGCGACGCCGACGTTGACCACCCTCATGAGCGTCGCGGACGAGGCTCTGTACGACGCCAAGCGTGGCGGGCGCAACCTCGTGAAAGTGCGCCAGGTCGGCAACGACGCGTTGCCGCAACAGAATTCCGAGCCGGACACGGTCACCCGCACCTATCGCAAACCTGCCGTACCACGAACGATCAGGCAAGGTTTTCACCGCGAAGGTGTGGTGGACGGCCGATAACTGCGCTGACCTGCATCGGGATTGGCATATAGTCGCACCCATGCAGCTTGATTCGACGCCTTCGCACCTGCCGACACTTCCACTCCGATTCGGGACTCCACTGACCGAGAACTCCATCCGCGTGATGATGTTGGGATCAGGCGAGTTGGGCAAGGAAGTTGTCATCGCGTTGCAGCGTCTGGGCGTCGAAGTGATTGCGGTGGATCGGTATCCCGACGCCCCTGGGCACCAGGTGGCTCATCGCGCGCATACCGTCGACATGACCGATCCGGAAGCGCTGCTTGCCGTCATCGAGTTGGAAAAGCCTCACTTCGTCGTTCCCGAGATCGAGGCCATCGCGACGGATGCGCTTGCACTTGTCGAACAGCGTGGAGGCGCAGTGGTCATTCCCACTGCGAGGGCCACTCAGCTCACGATGAATCGTGAGGGGATTCGCCGGCTCGCAGCCGAGGAGCTGGGCCTGCCCACTTCGCCGTACGCTTTCGCGGACTCGCTTGCCGAAGTACAGGCAGCGACAGACCGAATCGGTTTCCCGTGCGTCGTCAAGCCCGTCATGTCCTCGTCAGGGAAGGGGCAGTCGACTGTTCGATCCGCCGAAGATCTCGGCGCGGCCTGGGATTACGCGATGGCCGGAGGCCGTGTTAATCACGGCCGGGTGATCGTCGAAGGTTTTGTCGATTTCGATTACGAGATAACCCAATTGACGGTTCGTGCCGTCGGCGACAGCGGTGAGGTCGAGACGTCGTTCTGCGAGCCTATCGGGCACCTGCAGGAGGCCGGCGACTACATCGAATCGTGGCAGCCGCAGCAGATGTCCGCGGTTGCCCTCACCTCGGCCCGAGACGTCGCCGAGAAGGTGACCACAGCGTTGGGCGGGCGAGGTATCTTCGGCGTCGAACTTTTCGTGAAGGGCGACGACGTCTTCTTCTCCGAAGTGAGCCCACGGCCGCATGACACCGGATTGGTGACTCTGCGTACGCAGCGACTTTCCGAGTTCGAACTGCACGCCCGCGCGATCCTGGGCCTGCCGGTCGACACGACACTCACGGCTCCGGGAGCGTCGGCGGTGATCTACGGCGGTGTGGAGGCAAAGGGGATCGGATTCGACGGTGTCGCAGAGGCTCTCGCGGTTCCCGAGACGGACCTGCGGCTCTTCGGCAAGCCGGAGAGCTTTACGCGTCGTCGCATGGGTGTTGCGGTGTCGACGGCCGCTGATGTCCCGACCGCACGCGCCCGTGCCCGCGAAGCCGCGTCGAAAGTGCGTCCCGTCGGATGAGTCCAGTGGCCGAGGTCCTCGTCGGGCTGGTCATCCTGGTCGGCCTGATCGGAGTCGTCGTTCCGATCCTCCCGGGGACACTCCTCGTTTTCGGCGCAATTCTGGTGTGGGCGATCATGACCGGTGGCGCGACGGCGTGGACGGTGTTCGCATTGGCCACGCTGGCGCTGGTGGTCACCGGGATCGTGAAGTACACGTGGCCCGGCAAGCGGATGAAGTCCGGGGGAGTGCCCAACCTGTCGGTGGTGGTCGGCGGCGTCGTCGGCATCATCGGGTTCTTCGTGATCCCGGTGGTGGGGTTGTTCCTCGGATTCATCGTCGGAACGTATTTCGCGGAACTAGCGCGGCTGCGCCGCTACGACATCGCTTGGTCGTCGACGCTTCACGCGGTGAAGGCAGTCGGATTGTCCATGCTGGTGGAACTGTTCGGAGCACTGATCGCCGCGGGGCTGTGGCTGGGCGCCGTCGCGTTCACCTGACCGCAGCGGTACCAGGAGCGGGCGTTGTCGCACATGACCGCGGACAGGTCGTCGCCGACAGCGTCGGCGATCACGTCCAGGTCATGAACCTCGAACGCTCGACGTGCCCGTGTGCCGGGTAGGTCGGTGCCGAACATCAGCGCAGCGGGGTTGACCGCGTGGATCTGGCGCAGCACGTCGCTGACGTCCGAGATAGTGGTGCGGCCGAACCCGGTGGCTTTGACGCGTACGCCTCGGTCGACGAGGTTGAGGAGATACGGTAGTCCCCGGGTGGACATTCCCAAGTGGTCGATGCTCACCGCGGGCAATTTGGCGAAAACAGGTTCCAACGACAGCAACAGTGTGGCATCGACGTAGAACTCGGCGTGCCAGCCGACCAGATCGAATGCGCGGTTGGCAAGATCGGCGAGCAGACGCAGGTCGGTGGCGCCGCGGCGCAGGTTGAACCGGACGGCGCGCACCCCCAGTGCGTCCAGGGCGACGATGTCTTCGTCCGTCGCATCGAGTGGTAAAGCAGTGACGCCCACCCAGCCTTCGCCCAGTTCGGACAGTGCGGCCTTCAGGTATTCCTGGTCATTACCCTGGTACGACGCCGTCACGACAGCCCCGCCGTCCACACTCAGACCCTTCAGAGAGGCAACTCGTGCCCGGTAATCGGCCACGGTGAAGGGCTCAGGCAGGTACCCGTGATTCTCGACCAGCGGGAAGCGCGGGTCGATGATATGCACATGGGCGTCAAACACGGAGTCTATTTTGCCCTGTTGTCTTGGGTCCCTGCACACACCACCGGCCCGATGTGACCTGGGTCGCGTCGGGCCGGTGGATGGCTTGTGTTCAGTTACTTCTGTGCACTCAGTTGGTGCGGTCGGGCTCGGAAGCCTTCAGCATGTCGTGACGCTCGACGACCTTGATGCGCTCACGGCCCTCGGGCTCACCCAGGCTGCGCTCATGGGCGTCGAGGCGGTACCAGCCCTGCCACGTCGTGTACGGCACCTGCTTGCCTTCGAGGAACTCGATGACTGCGTTCTCGTCGGGGTTCGCGGCGCCGGCGAAGTTGACGGAATCCTCGAGGAGGTTCGCGACGGTTTCGTTGGCGTCACCCTTGGTGTGGCCGATGAGGCCGACGGGGCCGCGCTTGATCCAGCCGGTGACGTACGTGGCCGGCATGAACCGGGCGGCGCCTTCGGCGTTGTCGTCGGCGACGACGCGGCCGGCGTCGTTGGGAACGGTGCCTGCCTGATCGTCGAACGGCAACTGTGTGACGTTCTGTGAGAGGTAACCGACGGCGCGGTACACGGCCTGGACGTCCCAGTCCTTGTACGTGCCGGTGCCCTTGACGTTGCCGGTGCCGTCGAGCTGGGTGCGCTCGGTGCGCAGGCCTACGACCTTGCCGTCTTCGCCGAGGATCTCGGTCGGAGATTCGAAGAAGTGCAGGAACAGCTTGTGGGGGCGGGCTCCGACGTCGCGAATTGCCCAGTCCTGCAGGGTGTTCGCAACCATGTCGACCTGCTTGGAGTTGCGGCGAGCCTGCTCGGAACCCTCGTCGTAGTCGATGTCCTCGGGGTCGACGATGACCTCGATGGTCGGCGAGTGGTCGAGTTCGCGCAGTTCGAGAGGAGTGAACTTGGCCTGGGCCGGGCCGCGGCGTCCGAAGACGTGAACCTCGACGGCCTTGTTGTTCTTGAGGCCCTCGTAGACGTTCGCGGGGATCTCAGTGGGCAGCAGTTCGTCGCCGGTCTTGGCGAGGACGCGGGCGATGTCGAGTGCAACGTTGCCGACGCCGAGGACGGCGACCTTCTCGGCTTCGAGCGGCCACGTACGCGGTACGTCGGGGTGGCCGTCGTACCAGGAGACGAAGTCGGCCGCGCCGTAGCTGCCGTCGAGTTCGATACCCGGGATGCCGAGTGCGCGGTCGGCGTTGGCGCCGGTGGAGAAGATGACTGCGTCGTAGAACGACTGCAGGTCGTCGAGGGTGATGTCGGTGCCGTAGTCGATGTTGCCGAGCAGGCGTACCTGAGGCTTGTCGAGCACCTTGTGCAGGGCGGTGATGATGCCCTTGATGCGCGGATGATCGGGCGCAACGCCGTAACGAATCAGGCCGAAGGGCGCGGGCATGCGCTCGAAGAGGTCGATGCTGACGCCGCGGCCGGAGACTGCGGTGTCGGATTTCATGAGGGCGTCGGCGGCGTAGATGCCGGCGGGGCCGGCGCCGACGATCGCGACCCGGAGTGGGCGGTTGGAGTCAGTCATCGTGAGGACAGCTACCTTCTTCGAAGTTCGGACAACATATCGACAAGTATCCAATTTAGCCGAACCTAAGCACAGTGCCTCGGTTGCGGCCGAACGGATCCACACTCTCACTCGATCGGTTGTGGGTAAACCTATTCTTTCTTCCCATTCTCCCGTTGTCTCGGGTATTCGGGGTAGGGGCCTGATCCTTGGCGGGCCACAATTCCAAGTTGTGGGGGAGTATTGGCACTATGAGTGACGAGCTTCGCGAATCCGACAACATCGATGGCAAGAAGGCGTCTGCGGGGCCATTTCTCTTGGCTGTCGCCATCGTCGCCTTGATTCTGGGTGGCATCTTTGTCGCGTCGTGGATTTCGCCGGCGGAGGAGAACGTCACCGAGTCCGACCGTGTCAGCCGTTCCGTCACCGACTACGTCGATGCCGAGAACCGAGATGATGCGGAAACGATCAAGACCCTGACCTGCGCGAGCTTCAATTCGAGCACTGGTCCGCTGGCCGGCGTGGACGGGACCGTCGAACTCAAAGGTGTGGACAAGGTCGAGGTCAACGGCGATCGCGGCAGGGCCGACGTGACAATCACCGGTGGCGGAGCGGGCGATCGAGTCTCGACTTGGGCACTGACCCGTGACGGCAACCGCTGGGTCGTCTGTAACTGACGGCCCACTCAGGCGCTCACGGCAGTCTTGTGAAAACATGGACTACGTGAGTTACGCAGGCGATCTGACGCCGGAGCAAGCCTGGGAGCTGCTCCGCGAAAACCCCGACGCCGTGCTGGTCGACGTGCGGACCGATGCGGAGTGGAAGTACGTCGGTGTCCCCGATGTTTCCTCCCTCGGCAAGCAGGCCGCACTGATCGAATGGGTGAGCCACCCGACCGGCGCGCGCAATGACAACTTCGTCGACCAGTTGAAGGAAGCCGGCATCACCGCCGATTCCTCCGGGTCGGAGCGTCCGGTGATCTTCCTGTGTCGATCCGGACAGCGTTCCATCGGTGCGGCGGAAGCTGCGACTGCGGCGGGCATCGGCCCGTCGTTCAACGTGCTCGACGGGTTCGAAGGCGCATTGGGTGCCGACGGACATCGCGGACTTGTAGGTTGGCGGGCCATCGGTCTGCCGTGGAGGCAGCAGTGAGCGGAATTCCCCAGGGTGGCGCATTTCAACGAGCGCTGCCGGACGACGTCGGTCTCGGCACTCTCGGTGTTCGCGGCGGACTGATGCGTACCGGGTTCGAGGAGACGTCCGAAGCGCTGTTCCTCAACTCCGGATTCGTTTACGAGAGTGCAGAAGCCGCCGAACAAGCCTTCACCGGCGAGGTGGATCACTTTGTCTACTCCCGCTACGGCAACCCGACGGTCAAGATGTTCGAAGAACGTCTGCGTCTGATCGAAGGCGCGGAAGCCTGCTTTGCGACGGCCAGCGGAATGTCGGCCGTCTTCACGGCGTTGGGTGCGCTGTTGGGCAACGGCGACCGACTGGTTGCCGCGCGCAGCCTTTTCGGATCCTGCTTCGTGGTGTGCAACGAGATCCTCCCGCGCTGGGGCGTCGAGGTCGTTTTTGTCGACGGCGAGGACAACGCGCAGTGGGAAGAGGCGCTGTCCGTGCCCACCACGGCGGTGTTCTTCGAGACGCCGTCCAACCCGATGCAGTCCCTCGTCGACGTTCGGCGGGTGTCGGAGCTTGCTCATGCAGCCGGGGCAAAGGTAGTGCTGGACAACGTCTTCGCCACACCGCTGCTGCAGCGTAGCCTCGATTTGGGCGCCGACGTCGTTGTGTACTCCGGTACCAAGCACATCGACGGTCAGGGCCGCGTGCTCGGCGGCGCGATCCTCGGAACCGAGGAGTACATCAGCGGTCCCGTTCGAGAACTGATGCGGCACACCGGACCTGCGCTCAGCCCGTTCAACGCCTGGACGCTACTCAAGGGTCTCGAGACGATGCCGGTCCGCATTCGGCACTCCGTGGCTTCGGCCCTCGAGATCGCAGAATTCCTCGAAGGGCACTCCGGCGTCAAGTGGGTCAAGTACCCGTACCTGACTTCGCACCCACAGCACGAGCTCGCGAAGTCTCAAATGAGCGGCGGTGGAACCGTTGTCACGTTCGAGCTCAACGCCCCCGACTGTGAGGGCAAGAAGCGGGCATTCGAGGTTCTCAACGGCCTGCGCGTCATCGACATCTCCAACAACCTCGGTGACTCCAAGTCCTTGATCACCCATCCAGCCACGACGACGCACCGGGCCATGGGGCCGGAAGGCCGCGCAGCAGTGGGTATTACGGATGGCGTCGTGCGCTTGTCCGTGGGGCTCGAGGACACTGCCGATCTGTTGGCTGATCTGAAGCGGGCCCTCGGCTGAAGCCGTAGAACGCAACCCGTGGAACGCCTTCCTCGATCTTAGTTGGCGAGGCGTTCTACGGCGCGGGCGTGAGTCCCAATTGTTTGACGTCGATTGTCAACGCTGTCGTATTCAGTGTGAGTCCTGAGCTCGTGGTATCGCTCGGGTAGATCGTGAACAGCACCTGCGCCGTCAGGTTGGTGTTGTTCAATGCCGACGTGACTGGGATGAGGTTCGGCGTCGGCGCTGTGCTGTCGTACAGCAGATTGTTGCTCTGATCGGTGACGTAGGTGCGGAGATCGACACTGGCGGTCGCGAGCCCGCCACTCAACTTGGTCTTGTCGACCGTCACATTGGCTCTCAACCGGGGACCGGTGGCCAAGACCTTCGAATCGCAGAAATACGTGTAGTTGAATCCGGGTTTGAGCCGGTAGGTAGTGATGTTCGGGATAGGCACGAGTGGATTCGGGTTAGTGGGCGCGTTGACGTAGATCTGTGAATACCAGCCACCGCCGCTCGTGGTCACGCATGCACCTAGATCGAGAGTCCCGGACTGCACAGCGGCGCTGGTCAGCGTTGCACTGTCCGTCCATTTCGCCAATGTCCCCGAACCACCGAGCAGTACAGCACCGGCCGCGGCGACTGCCATGGCAGCTTTCGTCGTCTTTTTCATCAGGGCACCAGCGCCTTGATCTCGTCCGGAAGTTCGCTCGGGGCAGGAGATTCGGCCCAGACTCCCGTTGAACTGTCGATGACGGAGACTCCGGACGTGGTGATCACGTACAACTGATCGGTACCGGTGAGCCAATGCAGGACAGCGTCGCTGTCGACGGTACCTCGATAGACTTCAGTGCCTGATGAATTCGACACGGACACAACGGTTCCACTGGTAGTCGAGAGCTTCTGTGCACTGAGACCGGGAGTAGTCACCGGGGCGCCGACGGGGACCTCGCTCGGAGTGGTCGTGATTGGTGGCACGGTCGTCGTTGTCGTTGTCGTTGTCGTTGTCGACGGAGTAGTTATGGGCGGTGACGAGGTGATTGTCGAGGGCGCAGTCGAGCCGGTAGGTGTTGCAGTTCGTGAGGTTGGCGATGCGCTCGGCTCAGTCGTGACGGTTGGAGCCGGTGAGGTTACGGATGTTGTAGCCGTGCCAGACGGCGTTGTGGTTTCTGGCGCCGGGGGCGATGCGGCGATGCGGGCTGCAGCGGCACCCGCTGTGTACGGGATCGCTTGGTTGCACGAATAGAGCAATGTCAAAAGAATGCCGAACTGGAATCCTGCGTAGTCGGTGGTGACGTTGCTTCCGCTCAAGCCGTGGACTTCGACATTGTACAGGCCGGCGATGAGATTGAAAGGAACCGTCATACCATTGGGTGAGCCGTACCGCACTGTGCCCACTGTCGATGATGCCGTGTAGTCGTTCGATCCGAGAATCGCATTGGTAGTGGGATTTCGCACGATCAGCCGATACGAATTCCCGCTGACGGCAGGCCAGGAGATATCGACTCCCGTGGCAACCAGAAATCCTACGGTCGCGCACGACACCGATGCGGGAGCGACCGCTGGCGCGGGGAACGTTGCCGCGGTTTGGAATTGAGCCGCACCTGCAGTCGCCATGCCGGTGAATGCGGCTTGCGTACCGCCGACGTTGGTCGCGCCAGCTACGCTGAGCCCGACTGTCGCCAACACGACTATCGACTTGAGAGCATGAGAGTCGCCCCGCGCATTCCTCGGGTGTTTCGCCAAGGTCCCCTCAGTTGCAGTGTCCGGGGCATCGTCGCCGGATCGTGGGCCCGTTCTCTGGGGACGAAAGGCAACATAGACAAGACCGCATATTGCGATCGTGCCCAGAACAAAGCCGCTGGGACCTGACAACCACACGGCGACGTAGCCGAGTCGGTTCACGCTGAAGAGGACTCGATCGGCCTCAGTGATCACATAGGGGTCCGGATCCGAGACAGAATTCGCGTCACCGCGCAGTTCTGCGATTGCAAGGTTGTTGCCTTGCTGATCGATCGTTTCGACGCGATGGGTGATGCGCGTGCCTTGACTGTCGTACACGCTGACGATGTCACCGACCTGAACTTCGGACGCGGGCACGGTACGCGCGAATGCCAATGCACCGGTATCGATCGTGGGAGACATCGATCCGCTCTTGAAGATCAAAGGAGTGATACCAAAAGCCAGACCGGCGACGAAGAAGACTATCGATACCAGTCCGGCGAGGGCACCGAGCGTAAGCAAGACCTCCTGAACGCGGCGGGGCTTTGAAGTGTTCGAGGGTGACTTCGTGTGTTGGGCCACTGTGCTCACACCTTTGCCGTGAAGGTCAGGACGATGCTCGAAGAACTGCTCTTCGGCGGCATGGGGCTCGCGGGAAGCTGAACGGAGACACACAAATTCTCGGTAGCCCCGGCCGCCAGCGGGCGGTCGGCGGTGCCGACAGCCTGATTCGAAGTCAGTGTCAGGGGTAAGGAGGACACCACATTGGTTCCGTCGGCACACTTGTTTGCCACAGTTCCGTTCGACGACACCGTCATCCGCAAAAAGGTCGTCAACGCACCGTTGCTCGTGGATGTGATCGTGTACTTCAGCGGAAGGGTCGCCCCAGCACCGACATTGTTGACCTTGAGGATCGCGGTGTTCGAATCTCCCGGAATCATCCCGGTTTTGCCGAGTTGGCTGAAGTTCAGTGTTGTGGTCAGCTCGGGTTGCGTTGTGGTGTTCAAGTTCAGATTGATCGACCCGGTCGTGATGTTGCCCGAGGTTGCCGTGGCGGAGGATGTCCATGCGGCGAGTGTGGTCACGCCACCGACACCCAGCACCATCCCCAAAGCGAGCAGCGCGCGAAAGCGCGTGCTGGTCAACAAGTGACGAATCCGGTGAGCCGGACGGTCAGGGCGCGAGGGCATCGTGCTGGCCTTTCTCGATCTGGGCGGCGTCTGTGGGCGCGAAAGTTGCAGGGTCAGGAGCCAATCGGGCTCGAGCACGCTCCTTCCGGCCGTCACGGATGCCGCTGATCATCATGTAGGCCGCATACAGCAGTAGTGCCGTCACGACTATCACCACGATCACGGTGCGCTGCTCTCCGGTGAGCCAAGTGTTGACGTAGCCGAGATACGGAAGGCTGTACCAGACCTTTCCCCGGATCTGTACTGGCCGTACTTCCTTCTCGTCAGGTTCACCGTTCGCGTCACCCTGGGTGATGAAAGTTCTTTCACCCTTCTGGTTTTCACTTGTGGCGATGATCCGGTGCGTGACGACGGTCGGCTGACCCGATTCCAGCTGGTACGTAATAGGTGTACCGATCCCCAGTTCGGACGGATCGACAGGTTTGACGACTACCAGTGATCCAGGGTTGTACGTCGGGCGCATCGAACCGGTCAGGATCGTGAAGCGCTGCGCTCCGGCAAAGAAGGGGACGACGATCGTCGCGACGATAACCGCCGAAATTGCCAGCAGCAGTGTCCAACTGACGATCGAGGTGATCCACCAGAGCGGGCCGGTATGTTCGCGCTTCGTGGAGTGCTTTGTCATACCGGACCTGCCTGGAACGTCAAGGTAGCGGTGTTTGTTGCTCCGGAGACCGACTGAGTTCCTACTGTGAGCCGTAAACACAGGACGTAAGTTGCGTTCGAGGCCAGCGGACTCGGCATGTACGCCGGTGAAACCGGGTATTGCAGCGATGCGTTCATCGAACCCGACATCAGCGAGGCGACTGCCGGGGCCGCTGTGTTCACTCCAGCCGGGCAGGCGCCTTCGTTGGCGACTCCGTATGTGGTCAGGGTGAATTCGGTCAGTAGTGTCGTCGCCTGCATTCGCCATTGCAAGGGGTCGGTTCCCGAGTTTTTGACTGTCAGCGGCGCTTGCACCGTATTACCAGGAACTACCAGAGTCGTTCCGGTCGTCAGCGTTGACAATGGGTACGCCGCACTGGTTCCGGTAGAGGTACCAACCGTGAGGTTGACGCTGGCGGCAGTTGCCGTGCCGCCATTCGCGCTCGCCGAATCGGACCACAGCGCGAGCGACTGCTGCGACGATGCGAACACCGCTACAGCAGCCACCGCGACTGCGATCGCTCCCCAGACCTTTTTCCTCATGAAATTACGGGGCCGGTGTCAGTGCTGTCTGAGTGACGACCAGCTTCAGTGCCGACAAGTTCAGCGACTGGTTCTGCGCGACCTGGTTGGCCACATCGGTGAAGTTGAGACGGACCCCGACGTGGACGACGGTATTGTTCTGCACCTTGGTGATCTGGGAGATCGGGTTGCCACCTGCATCCTTGATCGTGGTAACCGGTTGCACCGCCGCGGCAAGTTCGGCGCTGTTGGCACCTGGAACGATTCCGGCTGTGTCGGCGGTCAGAACAGCGGCGAGGCGATCTCCGACTGCAGTCACCGTGACGTCGCAGGTGTATTCGATGCTCTCAGTGGTGACGATGCGGTAGGCCGAAATATTGGTGATCGCGGTCTTCGTCGGGTTGAGGGAGTTCCAACCGCCGCCGACCGGTGCGCAAGCGCTCAGGTCGAGGGCGCCGGACGTGACGGGCCCGCCGCCACTGACGTCGGCCGAGTCGCTCCAGACTGCGAGCGAGCCCGCACCGCCGAGGAGGAGGGCGCCGGCCGCCGCAGCAGCGATCGCGCCCTTGGTCTGCTTCTTCATGAAAATCTCATTTCATGTCTGGGACCCGAAATGGGTCGTTCAGACATGAGTATCAGCCACGGCAAACGATTCGTTACTACTTTTCCAAAATTTCTTTTTCGACTGTGATCCACATTGTCCGGGGAATTGAAAGTGGCTCTGACCTGCGGATAACTATCAGTATGTAATTTTGGTGCGAAGAAAACCGTTTGTTTGTCCAGTTGGACAAACGGGACGAGTCGGATCCTGGCAAACTCGTTGTTTTTTACCAGTTAATTACCAACTTTCCATTCTTTTGACAATTCCTTCAATTGTTTGCGTTGCTACGGAATGGATCGGTTGTCATTCCGACCAAATCCGCGACCGACTCGAGGACGATGGTCGGGCGGTACGGGTAGAGCTCCACCGACGCGCGGGTCGAGATTCCGGTCATCACCAGAATCGTCTGCAGTCCGGCTTCGAGGCCGCAGACGATGTCGGTGTCCATGCGGTCGCCGATCATCAACGTGTTGGCCGAATGTGCGCCGATGGACCGCAGGGCGGACCGCATCATCAAGGCGTTGGGCTTGCCGACGTAGTAGGGATCGCGCCCGGTTGCCTTGGTGATGAGGGCAGCGACCGAGCCGGTGGCCGGGAGAGAGCCGTCGCGCGACGGTCCGGTGGCGTCGGGGTTGGTGGCGATGAACCGCGATCCACGCTCGACCAGGCGAATGGCCGTGGTGATCGCCTCGAAGGAGTACGTACGCGTCTCGCCGAGGACGACGTAGTCGGGGTCGCTGTCCGTCAGGACGTAGCCGATGTCGTGCAGTGCAGTGGTCAGGCCCGATTCACCGACCACGTAGGCGCTGCCGCCCGGACGCTGGTTGGCCAGGAAGGTCGCGGTAGCGAGCGCTGACGTCCAGATCGACTTCTCCGGGATGTCGAGTCCCGAATTGAGGAGGCGTGCTCGCAGGTCACGCGGGGTGCGGATGGAGTTGTTGGTGAGCACCATGTACGGAATGTCGTTCGACGCCAGTTCTGCCAGGAACGTGTCTGCTCCGGGTATCAAGTGCTCCTCGTGGACGAGAACCCCGTCCATGTCCATGAGGTAGGTCCAACCGGTCTGATCGTCTGTTCTGGTCATATCTCCAGTATGTGCGGGTGCCGCCCGATGTGGGCGGTCAAGCGAGAAGACGCCACAAGCCGATCAGGCCGACGACGACAATCGTGTATCGCAGTGCAGTGGGGGACAGGCGTCGTCCGTAGCGGGCGCCCAAAACGCCGCCACCGAGTGAGCCGACACCAATCAAACCGGCTGCTGCCCAATTGATCTGGTCGAAGGCCAGAGTGATGTACATTCCGGCTGCGACGATGTTGACGAGCAGTGAGAGCAGGTTCTTCGCGCCGTTCATGCGCTGGAGGGTTTCCGGGAGGATGGCACCCATCACACCGATGAGGAGGATGCCCTGCGCGGCGGTGAAGTAGCCGCCGTAGATGCCGACGGCAAAGGTGCCCGCGGTCAGGAGCATCAGCCTCTTGGTGGACAGCGTCGTCTCTTCGGTGGAACGCTTCTTCGCCCACGCCTGGATACGTGGCTGGAGGAGGACAAGTGCGAGAGCTAGGATCAGCAGCACCGGAACGATGGTCTCGAACAGTTTCTCGGGTAGGTGCATGAGCAACCACGAACCAAGGAGTGCGCCGGCGAGCGACGCGGGAATCTGCCACTTCAAACGATCCCACTGCCCGGACAACTCACGCCGGTATCCCCACGTGCCCGAGACCCCGCCGGCGACGAGCCCGACCGCGTTGGACATCGTCGCGGTCACCGGCGGCATGCCGAAGGCGACCAGGGTGGGAAACGTGATCAGCGTTCCACTGCCGACGACGGCATTGATCGCGCCCGCACCGATGCCGGCCAACAAGATGAAGAAAGCGTCGATTCCACTCACTCCGCAGACGGTACGGCAGAGGAAAAGTCAGTCCGGACGGCGGTCCCGGTCTCGATTCGAACACTCCATTGAACACGGCGACCAAGGTTTCGGACACCGTTGAAATCAGTGCGATTTCAACATGAAGCGACCTTCATTTCCCTTGCAGTGCAGGGAAATACAACATTTGACGACTCGGGATTTCGCGTCTAGTCTTTGCTCACCATCCAGAGCGACCGAGAGACCTGGCTCGTCGACGTCGCAGCAACCCCCCGAGTGATCGGGAGCGGGTGCTACCGCCAGGACCGATGGAAGGCATCACATGGGTTCCACTTCGCACGCTGCGCACAGGCGTCGTCACATCGATCTGTGCCGCACCGCTTCGTGTCACTGTCTCTGACCTCACTGTCACCGACCGAACTGTCGTCGTCTTCGCAACTCGAGTACGCCACCTCGAGAACACAGCTGCGTTCCCATTCCCCGAAAGGTCTATTCGTGATGTCCACTCCGTCAGGTAGTGCGCCGTGAGCGCGCCCACCGATGTCCGCCCCGAAAAGTCGGTGGCCGAGCCGCAACTTCCCGACTCGGAACTTGTCGTTGCTCGCACCTGGCACCCGCTGCGCTGGGTGATCAGCGCGGTCGTGCTGGTTTTGCTTGCTCAGTTCATTCACGGACTCGTTGTCAATCCCGGCTGGGACTGGCCGACGTTCGCGCAGTACTTCACCGCGAAATCAGTGCTTGCCGCGTTGTGGATGACGATCAAACTGACCCTGTGGGGGACGATCCTCGGATTCGGTCTCGGTGTTTTCCTCGCACTCGGCCGGTTGTCGAAGAATCCGGTCCTGCAGGTGATCGCCTGGACCTACATCTGGGCCTTCCGCTCGATTCCGCTCATCGTGCAGCTGCTCTTCTGGTTCAACATCACGTACCTGTACCAGACCCTTTCTCTTGGAATACCTTTCGGGCCGGAGTTCTTCACCTTCCAGGTCAGCGGTGTGATCGGCGGATTCACTGCAGCAGTCATCGGTTTGGCACTGCACCAGGCCGCGTACTCGGCCGAGATCATCCGCTCCGGAATTATCTCGGTGGATCACGGTCAGATCGAAGCAGCTCACTCGCTCGGTATTCCGCGCAGTCGCCAGTTCTTCAAGATCATTCTCCCGCAGGCGATGCGGGCGATCCTCCCCAATGCCGCCAACGAGGTCATCGGACTCTTCAAGGGAACGTCCATCGTCTCCACCATGGCGATCGCCGAACTGTTCTACCAGGTGCAGGTCATCTTCGGCCGCAACGGACGAGTTGTGCCCCTGCTGATGGTCGCCACAATCTGGTACATCATCCTCACGACGTTGCTCTCGATCGGTCAGTACTACGTTGAGCGCCACTACGCACGTGGATCCGCCCGCGCCCTTCCGTTGACTCCGATCCAGAAGGCGCGCAAGAAGTTCGAAGAGATTCGTGATGCGCGTCTCGATATTCCGAGAGGTGCGACCCGATGACCGCAGAATTGGCCGAAGAGACGGTGTACGCCGTCGAAGCGCGCGGAATCCACAAGTCATTCGGCACGCTGGAAGTACTTGCCGGCGTTGATCTCCTGGTTCGCAAGGGCGAAGTGACCGTCATTCTCGGACCGTCCGGTTCCGGTAAGTCCACCTTGCTGCGCACCCTCAATCACCTCGAGAAGGTCGACCGCGGGACCGTACGGATCGACGGAGAACTGATCGGATACCGGCGCAAGGGAAATCGACTTCACGAACTGCGTGACCGCGAGATCCTGAAGCAGCGTTCACATATCGGATTCGTGTTCCAGAACTTCAACCTGTTTCCGCACCTGACCGCGTTGGAGAACGTGGTGGAAGCACCGCTCTCGGCCCAGAAACGAGACCGTGACGAGGTCTACCGCGAAGCCCGCGCTCTGCTCGAGCGAGTGGGAGTGGGAGACAAGGCCGACGAGTACCCCCGCCAACTCTCCGGTGGCCAGCAACAGCGCGTAGCGATAGCGCGAGCGTTGGCACTGCGTCCGGCTGTGATTCTCTTCGACGAGCCGACGTCGGCGCTCGATCCCGAGTTGGTCGGCGAAGTCCTCGAAGTTCTTGCCCAGCTTGCCCGCGACGGCGCCACCTTGGTGATCGTCACGCACGAGGTCGGATTTGCTCGGGAGGTGGCGGACACCGCGGTCTTCATGGACGGCGGCGTCATCGTCGAACAGGGCCCGCCGTCGCAGGTGATCGACAATCCGGTCCACGAACGGACCAAAGCGTTTCTCTCCCGCGTCCTCTGACGCGACCCAGACTCATTCCCGGAAGGAAAAATTGATGTTCTCCCCATCCCGTCGCGCGACTTTTCTGATCTCGGCTCTTGCCACCGTCGGACTGCTCAGCGCTGCGTGCAGCAGTGCTGACGCCGAGTCCGACGGCGCCCAGGTCACCGCGGCCGCGGGTTACAACCTCACCGCCGACCAGAATCGCATCACCACCGACAAGGTGGATGCCATCGCCGCCGAGGTTCCTCAGGACATTCGTGATCGCGGCACGCTGCGAGTCACCGGTAGCGCGGGTTCCGCTCCGCCGCTTCGCTTCTACGCCGACGACGACACCACCCTCATCGGCTCCGAGACCGACTTCGCCTACCTGATCGGTGACGTTCTCGGTTTGAAGGTCGATCTGCAGACAGCGGACTGGGCACAGAACTTCGTCCGCATCGACTCCGGGGAAGCCGACGCTTTCCTTTCCAACGTGACTGTCACAGAGGAGCGTAAGGAGAAGTACGACTTCGCCACCTACCGACTCGACACCCTGGCCTTCGAAGCGAAGAAGGGCGCCGGGATCTCCATCAAGGAACCCAAGGACGTCGCCGGCAAGAAGATCGCCGTCTCCTCTGGTACCAATCAGGAAGCGCTGCTGGTCAAGTGGAGTGAGCAGAACGTCGCGGCCGGCCTGGCGCCCACCGACATCTCCTACTACCAGAACACCACCGACTACTACCTCCCCTTGCAGTCCGGCCGAATCGACGCCTACTTCGGCCCGAACCCGTCGTCGCAGTTCCACGCCAAGCAGTCGGGTGAAACCGAGGTTGTCGGTGAGTTCTCCGGTGCCGGCGACACTTTGCAAGGACAGATCGCGGTGCTGGTGAAGAAGGACAACGGGTTGATCAAGGCCGTCAACGACGCGATCAACCACACGATCGAGAACGGTACGTACCAGCAGATCCTCGAGCGTTGGAACATCACCAGCGAAGCCGTCGACAAGTCTCTGATCAACCCGCCCGGCCTTCCCAAGACCAAGTGAGCTCTCGTCCATGAGTGAGATTCTCGATGTGATCGTCATCGGCGGAGGACTCGTCGGGTCCTCCGCCGCATGGCGGCTCGCGGCGCGCGGACACAGCGTCGTACAGCTGGAACAGTTCGGGCCGGGGCACAAGCACGGTGCATCGCACGGTACTTCGCGCATCTACCGTCAGGCCTACGACAATCACCTGTACACAGGATTGGCGGCCGACGCGCTGCCACTGTGGCGGGAGTTGGAGTCCACCACGGACATCGGGTTCCTGGAACTGACCGGTGCCGTCGATCACGGTCTGCCGCAGGCAGTGCAGTCCAAGGCGCAGATATTGGTCGAGGCCGGCATCAAGGGTGAGATCCTCACTCCTGCCGAGGCGTCCGCCCGCTGGCCGGGGTTGCGATTCGACACCACCGTGCTCCATCACCCCGATGCAGGCCGGTTGCACGCGGACCGCGCCGTGACCGCGCTGAAAGCGGGAGCGGTGTTCGCCGGTGCCGAGGTCCGTCACGACGTTCGGGTATTGGCACTCGCGCGAGCGTCGTACGGCGTGGACGTGGTGACGGACGGCGGAACGCTCGCGGCTCGTCAGGTCGTGATCGCGGCTGGGGCGTGGACTGTGGACCTGATCGCAGACAGCGGACTCGGTTCCGAGATCGTGCTCCCGACGCTGCGCACGACGCAAGAACAACCGGCCCACTTTGCACCGCTGGACCCGGGAGTCGAGTGGCCGAGTTTCGTTCACCACCCGGGTGCGCAGTTGGAGACCGCGGGGATCTACGGACTCGGTTCCGAGGACGGCATCAAGATCGGCGAACACGCGACCGGGCCGGTCGTGACTCCACAGACCCGCGACTACACCCCTGATGTCGACGGAGAGCAACGACTGGTCGAGTACGCCGAGTCGTGGTTGCCCGGCGTTGATTCCACCCAGGTCGAGTCGATCACGTGCCTGTACACGAGCACGCCGGACAGTAACTTCGTCATCGACCGAGTCGGCGCCGTCACGGTCGCGGCGGGATTCTCGGGTCATGGATTCAAATTCGGTCCGGCCCTGGGTGAACTTGTATCGAACCTCGTCGAGGGAACCGCTCTCGCTCCGGAAGTTTTTCGGCTGGGGGAGCGTTGACCAGATTCATGGAGGAAAGTGTTGTGGCACTGGAGCTCGGGACCCGGCAGGTCGAGGGCATCGGCGCGGTAGAGGTCTACTCGGTATCGCAGGACGATCCCTTGGCGGCTCCACTGATCGCGGAATTGGCGCTCGAATACAGCTCGCGATACGGCGGAACTCGCGAAGCGATGCTCGCGGATCTCACCACGTACCCGGCAGAAGAATTTGCGTACCCGCAGGGGGCGCTCCTGGTGCTCACCCACGAGGATGTGCCGATTGCCGGTGGTGCATTTCGCCAATTCGATTCCACCACTGCGGAATTGAAGAGAATCTGGACATCGGTCGACTATCGGAAGCGTGGTCTCGGCAAGGTCGTCGTTCGCGAGTTGGAACGAGAGATCGAGCTTCGCGGATACAACCGGGTGTTCCTGACGACGGGCCCTCGGCAACCGGAGGCTGTCGCGCTGTACCTGTCCAGTGGATACACACCGCTCTACGACGCTTCACTCTCGCCCGAAGAAGTGGGCGTCCACCCGTTCGAGAAACAACTTCGGGTGCTCGAAAATGTGACCCGAGCAGCAATTCCTACCGACCGGGTTGACAACACCCGGGTTTAACCTCGTACACTTGCGAACGACCATCCAGAGCGACCGAGAGACCTGGCTCATTGAAGTCGCAGCAACCCCCCGAGTGATCGGGTGCGGGTGCTACCGCCAGGACCGATGGAGGAACACGAAATGAAGGCAGTTGAAGGCGGTTTCGATACCGCCTGGTCGCGTCGTCACGTAGACCTGTGCCGCACCGCGGGATCTTTCTGTACCAACTGACCTCGGTCAGTCATTCACACTCAGGCGAGTCGTCGACAAGTCTGTTTTCTCTTCTCTGCACAAGTGATTCGCGCTCGATCGCCTTCTTGGAGCTTCTTGCTTCACGGCGACGGGTGCGCTCTTCGGCATGCCTCTTTAGGAGTTCTTGGTGTCTTCGCCCTCATTCGGTGCCCGCAAACGCGCGACCGTCATTGCCGGTATCGGTGCTGTCTCGGTTCTCGGAACCGTCCTCGCCGGCTGCAGCAGCGACGGAAGCGGCAGCGGCGCCGACGCGGGTCCCGCGCAGTCCGGCGGAACCCTTCGTTACGGTCTCTCGCAGGCGCCGACGTGCGCCGATCCGGCCCAGGCCGGCAGCAACCAGACCGTGTATGTCACTCGCACCGTGGTGGATTCGCTGACCGATCAAAATCCCGACTCCGGCGAGATCACCCCGTGGCTCGCCAAGAGTTGGGAGATCAGCCCCGACGCCGCGAGCTTCACGTTCGTCCTTCGTGACGATGCCACTTTCAGTGACGGCACACCGGTGACGGCGGATTCGGTCAAGAAGACCTTCGACTCGGTCAAGAACCTCGGACCGAACGCGTCGTTGGCGAAGAGCTACCTGTCCTCCTACACGGGTACTGACGTCGTCGACGCCCACACGGCGAAGATCAATTTCTCCGGGCCCAATGTTCAGTTCCTGCAGGCAACTTCGACGCCGCAGCTCGGAATCCTCGCCGATTCCACCACCGCACTGGCATCCGAGCAGCGCTGCCCCGGTGCAGCGGTGATCGCCTCCGGTCCATTCGTGTACACCGACTGGCAGCAGGACAAGAGCGTCAAGATCGCCAAGCGTGCGGGATACAACTGGGCATCGGACGCAGTCGCGCATCAGGGCGAGGCCTACCTCGACGGCGTCGATTTCACCGTGGTCCCCGAATCCGGTGTGCGCGCGGGCAGTGTGGCTTCCGGCCAGCTCGATGCGGTCAGCGACGCGCTTCCACAGGACGCACCGCAGATCGAGGGCGCCGGTGGACGCATCCTCACCCGGCCCAACCCGGGCGTGAGCTTCTTCTTCCAGCCCAACGTCAGTCGTGGAGTACTCGCTGATCAGGCCGTCCGCCAGGCCATCATCCCGGCGATCAACCGCCAAGAACTCGTCGACACCGTTCTTGATCCGTCGTTCTTCCCGGCAACGAGCCCGTTGGCTCACACCACTCCGCTCTACACCGACGAATCCAGTGTCGTGACCTACGACGCGGACAAGTCGGCGAAGCTTCTCGACGCAGCCGGTTGGAAGGCCGGAAGCGACGGTATCCGCGAGAAGGACGGGCAGAAGCTCACGTTCAGCGTCACGTTCAGCCCGGTGTTCTCGGGTAATCAGGCCATTCTCGAGCTCGTGCAGCAGCAGCTCAAGAAGGTCGGCGTCGACCTGCAGCTCAATCTGGTCTCGAACGGTGAATGGACCGAGAAGGGGGTGTCGGGTGATTACGATTCGCTGTACTACAACAGCACTCGGGCCGACGCCGACATCCTGCGGGCGTCGTTCAGCACCGAGGGCCGCAACCTCAATCGTCGCGGCGCAGATCCGGAGCTCGACAAGGTTCTCACCGACCAGCTCGCAGCCACGGACAACGGTCAGCGCGGCGAACTGGTCTCCACCGCTCAGGAATTGATCCTCGACCGTGGGCTCTCCATCCCCACGATCGAGCTCTCGCAGGCCATCGGCGCCGGATCGAGTGTTCAGGATCTGAACTTCGAAGCCTCGTCACGCCTGCAGTTCTACGACGCATGGTTGTCGGGTAAGTAATCATGACTCGATACGTACTCACCCGACTGGGCCAGGCCGCGGTTGTCCTGTGGGCCGCCTTCACCATCTCGTTCGTGATTCTGTTCCTCCTGCCGAGTGATCCGGTCAGCATGGCTGCGGACTCGTCCGGGCAGGGCGTTGCAGTGGATCAGGCTGCGCTCGATCAGCTTCGGGCACGATACGGCTTGGACCAGTCGGTGTGGGTGCAGTACTGGACGTCGCTGACCAACGCTCTTCGCGGCGATTTCGGTACGTCGATCTCCACCGGCCAGTCGGTGACGGATGCCATCTTCTCGGCGCTGCCCAGCACACTGGTACTGGCAACCACCGCTTTGGTTCTGGCCGTGCTGTTCGGAGTGGCGATCGCGTTCTTCGCTACCTACACCCGCAAGCGGTGGCTGGCGAACCTGTTGTTCTCGCTGCCGCCTCTGGGAGTGGCTGTGCCCACCTTCTGGGTGGGTCTGATCCTCCTGCAACTCTTCTCGTTCCGTCTGCACGTCTTCCCGGCATTCGGGGACAAGGGATTCGCAACGGTAGTTCTCCCGGCGTTCACGCTGGCGATCCCGACCGGCGCGGTGATCGCGCAGGTCCTCACGACCAGCCTGCAGTCGACGCTGCGTTCGCCGCACGTGGAGACCGCCTATGCCAAGGGAGCCAGCCGTTGGCGCGTGCAGACCCGTCACGCGTTGCGACTGGCGAGCATTCCGGCATTCACCATTGCCGGAGTGCTGGTCGGAACTTTGCTGGCTGGTTCGGTGGTCGTGGAAACGGTGTTCTCCCGCGCGGGCGTCGGCCGTCTGACCCAGACGTCGGTGATGGCGCAGGACATCCCGGTGGTGCAGGGCGTCGTTGTGTTCGCCTCCCTGGTCTTCGTGCTCGTCAACCTCGCGGTCGACCTCTTCTACCCCCTGATCGATCCACGAATCATTCAGGCGAAGAAGGCACATGCCGAAAACTCGAATACCGAAAGCTCGACCGATCTGGAGCCGGCCCATGTCTGACACATTGATCGAACCCTTACTCCTCGATCCACGCGTCGAGGCCAAGGCACCAGTCGTTTCGCGCCGAAGGTCGACTGCCATCGGTTTGATCCGTAAGCCCGGTCTGGTCATTCCGGTGCTGATCGTGCTGCTTGCCATCGGCTTTGCCGTCGCGCCTGGGTTTTTCGCCAGCGGTGATCCGTTGTCCGGCGTCCCGGCGGACAAACTGCAGGGACCGAGCTTGGCTCACTGGTTCGGAACCGACAACCTTGGGCGTGACCTGTACACACGCTTCGTGCACGGCGCCGCACTGTCCCTGACCGCGACTTTGGTAGCGGTGGGAATCGCGTTGGTGGCAGGATCGATCATCGGTTTGCTCGCGGGATTTGTCGGCGGAGTCGTCGACGCAGTTCTGATGCGCATCGTCGATGTCCTGCTGTCCATTCCGGCGCTACTGCTCTCGTTGGCATTGGTGACCGCACTCGGCTTCGGCACCATCAACGTCGCCATCGCTGTCGGCGTCAGCATGGTCGCCAATTTTGCCCGAGTGATGCGTGCCGAAGTGATGCGGGTGCGCGGCGCTCAGTACGTCGAAGCCGCGTTCAGTTCGGGTGTGCAGTGGCTCGGTGTCCTGCGTCGGCACGTGCTGCCCAACTCGTACGCGCCCGTGGTCGCGCTGTCCGCAGTCGAGTTCGGGCAGGCAGTTCTTGCAGTGTCGGCACTGAGCTTCTTGGGATTCGGCGCGGTTCCGCCTACCCCGGAATGGGGATCGCTGGTGTCCGAGGGGCGCAACTTCCTCGCCAATGCCTGGTGGATGACAACACTTCCCGGTCTCGCGATTGTCGCCGTGGTCATCTCGGCGCACCGTATCGGCCACGAGATCGAAAGGAGCAACCGGCGATGAGCACGACCGAGGAACAGTTGCTTTCCGTCACCGACCTGCAGATCTCCTACGGCAACGAGCCCGCGGTATCCGGTGTGAGTTTCACCGTCGGCCGCGGCGAAGTGGTTGCGGTGGTGGGGGAGTCGGGTTCGGGAAAGTCGACGACGGCCCACGCGATACTGGGCCTGCTCGCCGGTAGCGGCCACGTCACGGGCGGAAGCGTCGAGTTCGAAGGCGACAGAATCGATTCGTACTCCGACCGCGCGTGGCAGAGAATCCGCGGCGCTCGTATCGGTCTGGTGCCGCAGGATCCGACGACCTCGCTCAACCCGGTGACTCGGATCGGCGACCAGGTTGCAGAAGTCCTGCGGATCCACGGCCTCGCCGACCGGCGCACAGCGCGGTTGGACGCCGTCGCCGTGCTCGAGCGCGCGGGTATCGACCGCCCGGAGATCCGGGCACGCCAGTATCCACACGAGCTGTCCGGCGGTATGCGGCAACGAGTTCTGATCGGTATCGCTCTTGTGGCGAACCCGGCCCTCATCATCGCCGACGAGCCGACCAGTGCTCTGGACGTCACGGTCCAACGACGCATTCTCGACCATCTCGACGAGCGAATCGCCGAATCCGGTGCCGCCGTGCTTCTGATCACGCACGACCTGGGTGTGGCCGCAGACCGCGCGGACCGGATCCTGGTGATGCAGGGGGGCAGAATCGTCGAATCCGGCCGCACCGCAGATATTCTGGGAGACCCGCGAGACGAGTACACGAAGAAGCTGCTGAACTCTGCGCCGAGCCTGTCCTCGGGACCGGTCGATCGCCCGGTCCGTCAGGACACGAGCCCGCTGCTGACGCTGACCGGAATCACCAAGCGTTTCAACGTCGGCCGCGGTAGTTCGATCACCGCGGTGAACGAAGTATCGCTGACTGTTCCGAGGGGCCAGACGGTGTCACTGGTGGGGGAGTCAGGTTCCGGCAAGTCGACCACCGCCCGCATTGCCGTGCGATTGGAGCAGGCGGACGCCGGCACCATCACCTTCGACGGACAGGACATCACGAAGGTCAAGGGCAGCGGCCTGCGCGAGCTGCGTCGAAAGATTCAGCTCGTGTACCAGAACCCCTATGCATCGCTCGACCCGAAACTGTCCGTCCAAGACATCGTGGCAGAGCCGCTGCGGGCCTTCAAGGTTGGTGGACGTACCCAGCAGCAGAGCCGGGCCGCCGAGCTGCTCGATCAGGTTGCGCTGCCCGAGCAGTTCCTGAGCCGCAAGCCGGCCGAACTCTCGGGCGGCCAGCGTCAGCGGGTGGCGATTGCTCGCGCGCTCGCTCTGAAGCCGGATCTACTCGTTCTCGACGAGCCGGTATCCGCTCTCGACGTCTCGGTTCAAGCGCAGATCCTGGCGCTACTCGACGAGTTGCAGCGAGAGCTGGGACTGACCTATCTCTTCATCTCCCACGATCTGGCGGTTGTTCGCCAGATCAGTGACGTAGTCGGCGTCATGCAAGCTGGTCGATTGCTCGAAATCGGCACTACCGCCGAGATTTTCGACAATCCCCGAAACGAGTACACACGCACACTTCTCGACGCGATCCCCGGGCGGGATCATTCGACAGGAAAGGCCGAATATGTCCGAGCGTAGTTCCGGAGCATTCCTGGTCGGCCTCGAATTCGAGGGCACCGGAGCTCATCCGTACTCCTGGCGACGCGAGGATTCGCGTGCCGAATATCTGTTCACGCCGTCGTACTGGGTGGACCTGGTGACCGCCGCGGATCGGGGTGGGGTGGATCTGGCGTTCCTCCCCGATTCTTTCGGGCTCCAATCCGAAGGTCAGCACGCTGTGCGGGGGAGGTTGGAGGCCGTGGCAACTGCGGCGAGGCTGAGTGCTGTCACCTCGCGCATCGGCCTGATCCCCACTGCGTCGGTCACGCACACCGAACCGTTCCACATTTCCAAGGCCATTGCGAGCATCGACTACTCGTCTGCTGGGCGGGCCGGTTGGCAGGTCGCGGTGTCCGACACCACCGAGCAGGCAGCGTTGTTCGGCCGAAAGGCAGTGCAGGGTCCGGAGTCCGCGTGGGAGGAAGCGTCCGAGGCGGTCAAGGTGATCAGTCGGCTGTGGGACAGCTGGGAGGACGACGCCGAGATACGTGATGCTGCGAGCGGACGATTCATCGATCGGGACAAGCTGCACTACATCGATTTCGAGGGAAAGAACTTTTCCGTCAAGGGCCCGTCCATCACCCCGCGCTCGCCTCAGGGGCAGCCGCTGATCTCCGTCGACGCGAGTCGACCGGAGGCCCGCGAACTCGCCGTTGCGCGCGGAGATCTGATTCGGATCTCGGCATCCGACCTCGGCGAGGCCAAAGCTACGGCCAAGCTGGTCCACACGAGTGCAGCTGCCCTCGGGCGCACCGTCAGAGTGCTCCTTGATGTCGACGTGCTTCTCGGAGCCGATCGCGGTGCCGCCGACGACGCTTTGGCAGAACTCGAGGAATGGGCGGGAGTGCCGTATGTACCGCACTCGCTGTTCTATCGCGGTGACAGTGCGGGTTTGACTGCGTTGCTGCGTGAGATCGGTGGGCTTGCCGGGATCGACGGTGTGGTTCTGCGTCCCCTGGCGCTGGCCGCCGGAGTGGACAAGATCGCGACGGACGTGGTGCCAATTCTCAATCCGCGACCGAGTACGGCCCCGACTCTGCGCGAGCGGTTGGGCTTCGAGTTGCCCGTCAATCAGTTCGCGTAGCGCGAGTAGAGAACAGGAACACCGATGACACAGAACAGGATTCGCAAGCAAGTTCACCTGGGCGCTCATTTCCCCGGCGTGAACAACACCACGGTGTGGACCGATCCGGCGTCGAAGAGCCAGATCGAGTTCAGCTCCTTCGAGCATCTCGCACGCAGTGCCGAACGCGGATTGTTCGACTTCTTCTTCCTCGCAGAGGGTTTGCGCCTACGCGAGCATCAGGGCAAAATTCACGACCTCGACGTGGTCGGTCGCCCGGACACCTTCAGTATTCTCAATGCGGTTGCCGGTGTGACAACGCATCTCGGCCTGGCCGGGACTATCAACACCACGTTCAACGAACCGTACGAGTTGGCCAAGCAGTTCTCGACGCTCGATCATCTCTCCGACGGCCGCGCCGCCTGGAACCTGGTCACCTCCTCGGACGCTTTCACCGGCGAGAACTTCCGCCGCGGCGGGTATCTGGAGCATTCCGAGCGGTATGCACGCGCCAACGAGTTGGTCGACGCAGTACGGACGCTGTGGGACAGTTGGAGCATCGACCGTCCGATCGTCGACCGTGAACGCGGTGTTTTTGCCACCGACCAGCAGGTCGGCCAGTTCCAGCACTCCGGCAAGCAGTTCGACATCGCCGGACGCTTCGAAGTGCCGCGGAGTCCGCAAGGGCACCCAGTTCTGTTGCAGGCCGGTGACTCCGACGAAGGACGCGAGTTCGGCGCCGCCAAGGCCGATGCCATCTTCACCGGGCACGGAACCCTCGAAGCGGGCAAGGCCTTCTACGCAGACGTGAAGGGGCGCCTGGCCAAGTACGGACGCACGCACGCAGACCTCAAGATTCTCCCCGCCGCCACCTTTGTCCTCGGTGACAACGCAGCGGATGCACAGGAGAAGGCGTATCACATCCGGCGGCAGCAGGTCGGACCTCAGACTGCCATCGCTTTTCTCGAACAGGTTTGGGGCAGAGACCTTTCGCAGTACGACGCCGACGGCCCGTTGCCGAAGGAAGATCCGTCGGACGACGTCAACATCACTCGCGGACGCGTCCGTCACGTCAAGGATCCGCGAGCGGTCGCCGATCAGTGGCGAGCGAAGGCAGAGGCCGAAAACCTCAGCATCCGTGAACTCATCATCGAAGTGACTGCCCGCCAACAGTTCGTGGGCAGTGCCGCCGAGGTGGCTGCCGAGATCGACAGCTACGTCCAGGGCGACGCGAGCGACGGCTTCATCCTCGTTCCCCACCTCACCCCCGCGGGACTGGACGAGTTCATCGACACCGTCGTACCGGAACTGCAGGACCGCGGCAGTTTCCGGACCGAATACTCAGGAACCACTCTGCGCAGCCATCTCGGGCTGCGCCACCCGCACGAGCAGGCTGAAGGAGTCCGCGCATCATGACCGTTACCGACACGTCCACCAGCACCTTCACCGGCGATTGGAATGCCTGGCACGCCTCGCGCGACGCGACCTTCAGTGAACCACTCGGCTGGCTGAGCCTGACTGCGTTGCATTGGCTGGTGGACACCGATTCCACGTTCGCAGACCTTCCGGGTGCATGGCGCGCCGACGCGAATGCCGTGGTCGTCACCGCAACGGCGGCAGACGATCTCTCGATCGACTGTGTCGCAGTGGACGGTTCGTCCACCCTGAATCCGATCGAGGGGGCGCCGGGCCTGATCGTCAAGCAGGGCGAACGTCTGGTCGAGGTCATCCGCCGCACCGGCGAGGTAGCCCTGCGGATCCACGATTCGGCAGCCCCGGCATTGGCGCAGTTCAGTGGTATCCCGACCTTCGAGCCGAACCTGCAGTGGCGCATCGACGGTATCTTCACAGCTTTCGAGGAGGCTCGCACGGTGACGACCGGTGCGGTCGTCGAGCGCCTCGAACATCATCACGACGCTCGCGGAACCATCAGCTTCGAACACGACGGAGAAACTCGGACTCTGATTGCGTTCGCGGGCAAGGACAACGGCTTTCACATCCTGTTCACCGACGCGACCAGCGGGGTGTCCACCTACCCGGCCGCCCGCTCGCTGCACGTGAGTGCACCTGAACCCGGTGGCGCGGTAGTCCTCGATTTCAATCGGGCGTCGAACCTGCCCTGCGCGTTCACCGATTACGCGACGTGCCCGGTGGCCCCCGCCGAGAACCGCCTGGCGTTCGCGGTGGAAGCCGGCGAGAAGACACCGGACACCCGCTCCGAAAGCGGACCGAGGTGAGCGCGCCGCTGTCCGTACTCGACCTCTCGCCGATCAGTGAGGGCGGAACGGCCCGCCAGGCTTTGCGGAACTCGCTGGACCTCGCTCGTTCTGCCGAAGCGTGGGGATACAAGCGTTACTGGGTCGCCGAACACCACTTCGTCGGTGTTGCCTCTTCGTCGCCAGCAGTGCTTGTCGGGCTGATCGCGGCCGCCACCAACACCATTCGCGTCGGCTCGGCCGCCGTGCTGCTGGGCAACAACACGGCGGCTCAGGTGGTCGAGGCCTTCGGTACCGTCGAAGCGTTGTATCCGGGTCGTATCGATCTCGGCATCGGGCGCAGCGGACAGCGTCGGGTGGAGGCACTTCGCGCGGTCGCTGCCGGGACGACTGCCCCCGCAGAATCGAAGCGGGAGAACGTCGTACGTGAGGGTGTGGTGATCCCGGCGCCCTTCGATCCGACCGGGCTCCTCACGTCACCGAGATTGCAGGCGTCGTTCGAGGCCTTGGCGTTTCCGGGAGCGCAGGCGCCCGATTTCGAGCAGCAGGTCGACGACATACGCTCGCTTCTGAACGGAACCAACCGCACCCGCGACGGTATCGAATTGCACGCCAGTCCCGGCGAGAATGCCGACGTCGAACTGTGGGTGTTCGGAAGCAGCGCGGGCCCCAGTGCCGAACTCGCCGGACGACTCGGATTGCCGTTCGGTGCGAATTACCATGTGGCGCCGTCGAGTACGCTCGACGCGGTCGAGGCTTACCGTGCGGCATTCCGGCCGTCGGCAGTTCTCTCCGAGCCGTACGTCGTCGTGTCCGCGGATGTTGTTGCCGCGGAGGACGATGCGACGGCCAGGGAGTTGGCGTCGACGTTCGGGCACTGGACGCACAGCATCCGCAGCGGGCACGGAGCAATCCCGTATCCCGATCCGGAGACGGCGCTCCCACTTTCCGACGCCGACAAAGCAGTGGTGGAGGATCGGCTGATCACGCAGTTCGTCGGTTCGCCCACCACCGTCGCCGACAGGCTCGACAGTCTGCAGAAGCTCACCGGGGCGGACGAATTGGTGATCACCGGAGTGACCTATCGACACGAGGATCGTCTGCGCTCGTACGAACTGCTCGCCAAGGAATGGGGACTACCCGCACTACTGGCAGCGTGAGGTTGCCTTGGTCCATTAGTGTCGAGTGATGTTTGCACCTCGAGATGCGCTTGCGGTTGCTCTTGACGTAGCGCGTGAGGGCATGGAGCTCGGGGAGATGCCGATCGGCGCAGTCGTGTTCGACGACGACCGTGTGCTCGGGCGGGCGTATACGCAAGAACGGGCACTCGGCCGACGGGTAGTCCATGCGGACCTTCAAGCGCTCTTGCAGGCCGACGAGGCTCTCGGGTTCGCTCGAGCGTCGGGTGAATTGACATTGGCGGTCAATCTCGAACCATGTCTCATGTGTATGGGTGCCGCGATCACGCTCGGTGTGACTCGGGTGTGGTTCGCTCTCGAATCCCCGAACGACGGTGCGGCGGAACTCGTGCAGCTGTGGGCGCCGCCTGTGGAGCTTCCGTTTTTCTGTAAGCCGCGTGAAGTCCTCGGCGGCATCCGCCGTGACGAAGCGCGAAATCTGTTCGCTGAATACGCCACTGGCACTGGCCCCGCCGGGATGCGGGACTGGGCGCGCAGTCTCACCTGACGCCATGGCATTAGGAGGGCCGTGAGGCTCACGCCCCGATAGCGCCCGCGATCATCGGCCACGATGCACGCATGTCAGCTTCGAAGAGTCCCCAGGTGTGGGTGCCCTCGGGGCGGAAGCTGAACGTCGCGGGAATGCCGAGTTGATTGAATCGACCCTGCAATGCGGCAGTGCACATGTTGGTGATGCCTTCGAGCACAGCGCCGGGAACGACCCCGGCAGCCATCGCCAGTGAGTTGATTCCGTCCACCGGGCCGGGAAGTCCGTTGCCGGTCGAGATGAACAGTGCTGTACCGCGCAGTTTCTCGGCGTTGATCAGCGGGTCGTGCGCAGCCCACTGCGGGCTACCCCACGGCCCCCACATGTTGCCTGCGTTTCCGCCGCCGAGTATCTCGACCATCGAACGCACCGCTGCCTGACCGAGCGGGTCGCCGGCGCGCGGGCAGCCGCTGTACGAGCCGACGGCGCGGTAGGTGCCGGGCGACTGGATCGCGAGGTCCAGGACCGGCCCACCAGCCATCGACACACCACCGAGCGCGTTGACGCCGGTCGTGTTGTACCGAGCGTTGACTGCAGCCGGTAGTTCCTTGGTGAGGTATGTCTGCCATTTGTTGCGCCCGAGTACCGGATCGTCGGCGTTCCAGTCGGTGTACATGCTGAACTTGCCGCCGACCGGCATGACCACGTTGACGTGCTTGTCGTTGAAGAAGTCACGGACTCCGGTGTTGTTGAACCACGAGATTCCGTCCTCACCGCCGCCGACGCCGGTCAACAGATAGAACGTCGGGGCAGCGCCGCCGCCGGCCGGGGAGATCACGTCGTTGGCGATCCAACGGTCCATCGAGGGTGAGTAGACGTCGATGCGACTGACCACGGAATCCGCGCTCGCAGTCGGCGCACTGAGGCCGAGAAAGCCGGCAGCCATTGCCACCGCCATCGTCAGCCGAACCGTGAAACGACGTGTCTTCATATTTCCCCCAGGCGCAAGCCGGACAGCGTATTTGTGCCTTCCAACAGTGGCACAATGCGAAGAAGAGTGACGAATGTCCGGGTAACAGTCCGATAAGAAGATGGAGACAATTGCGTGGGATCGCAGTCGCACCACCCCGAATCCGACGTGATTCGGCTGGCCTTCGGGCTGGCTGCGATCACGGCCGGTGCGGCGCGCAGAACCGCTGGTCTCGCCCTTGATTCGGTGCAGCGGATCCCCGTAGTCGGTGGCACTCTCGACGATGCGATCACCCAGGTCACCACCCGCGGCACGGACGCGATTCGCTCGACCGCGGAGTTCGCCGACTCCACCCTGCGGACGGTGATCAAAGCTGTCGTCGACGCTGCTCTGGCCGAAGTCGACATCACGAAAATCGTCGTCGACCACGTGGACATCGACAAGATCGCCGAAAACATCGACGTGGACAAGATTGCCGAGCGAGTCTCGCTCGAACCGATCATCGACCGGGTCGACGTGGACGAGATCGCAAGTCGCCTCGACGTCAAGGCGGTGATCGATCGCCTCGACCTCGACGGGATAGTCGACACCGTCGACCTCGAACGCCAGGTCAACCGCATCGACCTCGTCAAGATCGCCGACCAGGTCATCGAGGGCGTCGACCTCCCCCAGATGATCCGTGAATCGACCGGCTCACTCTCCACGGAAGCGGTGCACGGAGCGCGGGTACAGGGCATGCAGGCGGACGACGCCGTCGCGGGATTCGTCGGGCGACTGTTCGGCCGCGATAACGCACCGTCACCAGAAAAGCCGTCACCAGAAAAACCGTCACCCGAGGCCGATCCGAATACGAACGCAGGCGAACGCTAGTGGCCCAGGAGAGTTCCGGCCCGGCCGGCATCGTCACCCGTGGACTCGCCGGACTGATCGACCTGGGCGTCGTCCTGCTCCTGATGGGTTCCGTGTACGTAGGCTTCGCCTTCGTCCGACTGCTCTTCTCACCGCAGAGTTTCACGTTCTCGGAACCGGGAATCTTTCTGTCCACGACGGCATTTCTCGGTGTCTCGGTGGCGTATCTGACTGCCTGCTGGGCGACCACCGGCCGAACCGTCGGCTCCCTCGTGATGGGGCTCCGCGTGATCACGTCCGGGCATCGCCTCGTGCGCTGGCCGTTGGCGTTCGTCCGCGCCGTGCTCTGCGTACTCTTCGCCTTCGGATTGTTGTGGTCGGCGGTCGATCGACGACGACGATCGCTGCAGGACATCGTTCTACGCACCGAGGTCGTCTACGACTGGCGTCAGGACCCGGATCTGGTTGCACCGCACGGAGGCGAGCACGCATGAGCGAACCCAATCGCCCGGACGAACGCTTCACTCTCGCCAGTGAGCGCACCTTTCTCGCCTGGATGCGTAGCTCACTCGCCTTGCTGGCGGGCGGCATCGCCGTCGTCCAGTTGGTGCCGGAGTGGAGCACAGGGTGGGTCCGCACGGCGCTCGGTCTGATCTTGATCGGACTCTCGGCGGCAGCAGCCTTGGTAGGTATGCGACGCTGGCTACAGGTGAAGAAGGCGCTCGAGGACGGAGCCGCGATGCCGGAACCGCACGCACTGTGGCTGTTTGCCCTGGCGTTGGCGGGGGTTGCCGTCGCTGCCGGTATCGCGACAGTGGTCACCAGCCTCGCTCGCTGAGATACGCAGAGAAGTCCTTGCGGTGTCTGGATAGTCTGCAAAGAACGAGAAGCATGTCAGAGAAGTACACGAAACAGACGACAAGGGAGTGCACGGTGGCGCAGGAACTCAAGCTCGGATACAAGGCTTCGGCTGAGCAATTCGGCCCTCGCGAACTGGTAGAGCTGGCAGTTCTGGCCGAGCAGCACGGCATGGATTCCGTTGCGGTGAGCGATCATTTCCAGCCATGGCGCCACAACGGTGGACACGCGCCGTTCTCGCTCGCCTGGATGACGGCCGTCGGTGAGCGCACCGAGCGTGTGCAGATCGGCACGTCCGTGATGACGCCGACGTTCCGCTACAACCCGGCGGTCATCGCTCAGGCGTTCGCGACGATGGGATGTCTCTACCCGGGCCGCATCATGCTCGGCGTCGGCAGCGGCGAGGCTCTCAACGAGATCGCGACCGGCTTCCAGGGCGAGTGGCCCGAGTTCAAGGAACGCTTCGCGCGGCTGCGTGAGTCCGTGCGGTTGATGCGTGAGCTGTGGCTGGGCGATCGTGTCGACTTCGAAGGCGAGTACTTCACCACTCGCGGCGCGTCGATCTACGACGTTCCCGAGGGCGGCATTCCCGTTTACATCGCGGCCGGCGGACCCGTTGTCGCCCGGTACGCGGGACGTGCCGGTGACGGCTTCATCTGCACTTCCGGAAAGGGCATGGAGCTCTACACCGAGAAGCTGCTTCCAGCCGTTGCCGAGGGCGCAGCCAAGGCCGAGCGCGACGTCGCAGACATCGACAAGATGATCGAGATCAAGATCAGCTACGACACCGATCCGGAGGCTGCACTCGAGAACACCCGCTTCTGGGCTCCGCTGTCCCTGACACCGGAGCAGAAGCACAGCATCGAGGATCCGATCGAAATGGAAGCCGCTGCCGACGCTCTGCCCATCGAGCAGGTGGCCAAGCGCTGGATCGTCGCTTCTGATCCGGACGACGCCGTCGAGCAGGTCAAGGCCTACGTCGATGCCGGTCTCAATCACCTGGTGTTCCACGCACCGGGCCATGATCAGCGCCGGTTCCTCGAACTGTTCGAGCGTGACCTCGCGCCCCGCTTGCGTGCTCTGGGCTGATCCTCGAGATCAACTGAACGGTGTCTGCCACTCGACGTGTGGCGGGCACCGTTCGTCTTTCTCGTAGCTGCCGGTTGTCGGCACGAGCGTGAGCGTGGCCACGATCAGTGGCAGGGTGGGCGGAGGCCCACACTAGGCTGTTGGGCATGCCAGAAGCGCCCGCTGCCGTGTCGAGTGTCTACGTCGCCTCTCCTGAAGGTGACACCGGAAAATCCACCATCGCGCTCGGCGTGCTGCAGATGCTGTGCGCGACCGTCGCCCGGGTCGGTGTCTTCCGCCCGATCGCCCGCTCGACCGAGGAAACCGACTACATCCTCGAACTCCTGCTCGAGCACACCACCGCCGATCTCTCCTACGCCGACGCACTCGGCGTCACCTACGAGCAGGTTCACGCCGATCCTGAAGCCGCACTGGCCGACATCGTCGCGAAGTACCACACCGTGGCCGAGCAGTGCGACGCCGTCGTGATCATCGGAAGTGACTACACCGACGTCGCCAGCCCCAGCGAACTGAGCTTCAATGCCCGCATCGCCGTGAACCTGGGGGCGCCGGTCCTGCTCGCGGTACGCGGCGCTCGGCGCAGCGTCGAGGAGGTCGCCCAGCTCGCGCACCTGTGCGCTGCCGAGTTGGCCGCCAACCACGCTCATCTGCTCGCCGTCGTCGCCAACCGTTGCGATCCCGACAAGCTCGACGAGGTGACCGCAGCGCTGTCCGACATCGGTGTTCCGACGTGGAGCCTGCCGGAGATTCCGCTACTCGTCTCACCCACGATGGCCGAGTTGATGGAGGCCACCGGCGGCGAGTTGTATTCGGGTGACCCGGAACTGCTGCACCGCGAGGCACTGAAGGTGATGGTGGGCGGCATGACCGCCGAGCACATCCTCGAGCGTCTCGTCGAGGGCATGGTCGTGATCGCACCGGGCGACCGCTCGGACGTCCTGCTCGCGTTGCTCAATGCTCATGAGGCGGAGGGATTTCCGTCGCTCGCGGGCATCATCATGAACGGCGGGATCACACCGCACCCGGCCATCGCGGCGTTGATGGCCGGCCTCAAACAGCGCCTTCCGATCCTCACCACAACTCTCGGTACTTTCGACACCGCAAGCGCCGCGGCCCAAACCCGCGGACGCGTGGCAGTCGGTTCGCAGCGAAAGGTCGACACCGCCCTGAGCTTGATGGAACAGCGCGTCGACGCAGACGTCCTGATGGACCGACTGGCACTGCCGATCCCGTCCGTTGTGACCCCACAGATGTTCGAGTACAAGCTGATCGACCGCGCTCGACGCGACCGCAAGCACATCGTCCTGCCGGAAGGTGACGACGACCGGATCCTGCGCGCTGCCGGTCGACTACTGCAACGTCAGGTTGCCGACCTGACGATCCTCGGTGACGAACCGAGTGTGCGTCGACGCGCGGCGGAACTCGGCGTGGACATCAGTGGCGCACAGGTACTCGCACCGGCGCAGTCCGAGTACACCGAGCGCTTCGCACAGGAATACACCGCGCTGCGTGCACACAAGGGCATGACCATCGAGCGAGCCCGCGAGGTGATCGCCGACATCTCGTACTTCGGAACGATGATGGTGCACTTGGGTATTGCCGACGGCATGGTCTCCGGCGCCGCCCACACCACCGCACACACGATCCGGCCCTCCTTCGAGATCATCAAGACCGCCCCCGGCGTCTCGACGGTCTCGAGCATCTTTCTGATGTGCCTGGCCGACCGCGTTCTCTCCTACGGCGACTGCGCCGTGGTTCCAGATCCGACGTCGGAGCAGTTGGCGGACATCGCGATCTCGTCGGCGCAGACGGCGTCGCAGTTCGGGATCGATCCGCGTATCGCGATGCTCTCGTACTCCACCGGCGATTCGGGTAGCGGAGCCGACGTCGACAAGGTTCGTAGCGCGACCGCGCTGGTACGCGAGCGTCGCCCGGATCTGTTGGTGGAAGGGCCCATTCAGTACGACGCCGCTGTCGAGCAGAGTGTGGCCGACAAGAAGATGCCGGATTCGTTGGTGGCGGGCAAAGCAACGGTGTTCGTGTTCCCGGACCTGAACACCGGCAACAACACGTACAAAGCAGTGCAGCGTAGCGCCGGCGCAATCGCCGTCGGCCCGGTTCTACAGGGACTGAACAAGCCGGTCAACGACCTCTCGCGTGGTGCGTTGGTCCAGGACATCGTCAACACCGTGGCTATCACGGCAATTCAGGCACAGGGAGCGTAAGAGTGAGCGACGGCACCGTACTGGTCATCAATTCCGGCTCGTCATCCATCAAATTTCAACTCGTGCATCCGGATACGGCGGAATCGGTGGCGCACGGTCTCATCGAACGCATCGGCGAACCCGACGGACACATCGTCTACAACCACCGCACCGGAGTCGAAGACCGGAGCCTTCCGATCGCCGATCACCGCGCGGGCCTGAAGATGGTGCTCGACATCGTCGCCGAGGTCGGGCGGCCGCTGAGCGAGGCCGGAATCATCGCAGTCGGTCACCGCGTCGTGCACGGTGGTGACATCTTCTATTCGCCGACGCTCATCGACGACGGCGTCGTGAAAGCCATCGCGGATCTGTCGAACCTTGCGCCGCTGCACAATCCGGCCAACGTGATCGGTATCGAGGTGGCACGCGAAGAACTGCCCGACGTTCCCCACGTAGCCGTCTTCGACACCGCGTTCTTCCATACGCTGCCCGCGGCAGCGTCGACCTACGCGATCGATCGGGACGTGGCCAAGGCCAACCAGATTCGCCGGTACGGCTTCCACGGGACCTCACACGAATACGTGTCGGGCCGCGTCGCGGACTTCCTCGGCAAGGATCCGGCCGAACTGAATCAGATAGTTCTGCACCTCGGAAACGGCGCTTCGGCCTCGGCGATCAAGGGCGGCAAGGCGATCGACACCACGATGGGCCTCACCCCGCTCGAGGGTCTTGTCATGGGCACTCGCAGCGGCGACATCGATCCAGGCATCATCTTGCACCTCAACCGCAACTCGGGAATGAAGGTCGACGAGATCGACGACCTCCTCAACCGTCGTTCCGGTTTGAAGGGACTCTCCGGAGTCAACGATTTCCGCGCTCTGCTCGCACTGATCGAGGGTGGCGACGAAGGCGCACAACTTGCGTACGACGTCTACGTGCATATGCTGCGTAAGTACATCGGTGCCTTCATCGTTCAACTCGGCGGCGTCGACGTCATCACCTTCACCGGCGGCGTCGGGGAGAACAACATCGACGTACGACGCGACAGCCTGGCCGGGCTTTCCCGTCTCGGTATCGAGGTCGACCCGGCTCTCAACGAGGCGAAGAGTCGCAACGAGCGTCGTATCTCCGCGTCGTCCTCGGCCGTCGAGGTACTCGTGGTCCCCACGAACGAGGAGTTGGCGATCGCCCGCGCGGCGAAGGCTTTGGTGGCCGCACTGTAGGTTTCTGCAGCACTGTAAACCTCGGGGCGTCCGTCAGAAATTGCTGCGCGGACGCACCGCATTCGCCCGGTCCACGAGGGCGTAGCGGTGCGTGCGGGAAGTCGTGGCGCGGGCAAGGGCGCGAAGGCAGGCCTCGGCTCCCGTACGCAGACCCTGCTCGGTGAAGGGTAGATCGAGGATGGGTTCGAGTTCGGTGTGCGAGCGGTTGCCGTAGCGAATCCAGTCGAGTGCCGTGCCCAACACCAGCGTTCGCATTTGCAGGCTTCGGCTCTCCTCGGCCGGTAGCGCCCGAACGCGACGGGCGGCTTCCCGCAGAGTCGATTCGTCGAGTTCGGCGATCGGAACGCCGGACAGCATCGTCAACGCGCTCGACATCCGTGCGACGTTGTAGTGCCGGGAGGATGTGGGCACTTCGTCGAGGGCGGCGATGGCGGCCTTCTTGTTGCCGTGATCGGCGAGTTGGCGAGCGAGCCCGAATGCTGCGCTCACGTAGTTCCGTTCGGTCCGCCAGACGGTGCGGTAGTACTTCTCGGAGAAGCGGCACCATTGGTCCGGGTCGTCGCTCTCCCAGTGCTGGAGAATCAGTTCAGCCGTCGCTGCCAACGCCAGCTTGGGGGCAGCCTCGCCGGGCAGTGCGGTGAGAACTGTCTCGAAGTGACTGAAAGCGGGCTCGAATCGGCCTGATTGCAACGCCGCAAGTCCTCGATACCACTCGATCTTCCAGTGGTCCCCGATGTTCTGCTGGAGTTCGCCCAGAACTGTCAGTGCGGTTTCCGGATCACCGAGATCGAGATGAGCCTTGGCCTCGGCCAGTCGAACCTCGCCCGAGAGGGAGGCCGCGGGTGTGCCCGACGTTCGGTCGATTCCGTTCTCACGGGCGTGTTTCAACGCATCGAGGGTCTGCGACGGCTCACTGTGCACGGCCGCTGCGAGCAACGGCGCACTGGGATCGGTGGGGTCCACCAGCGGAATAGGAAGTGCATGCGCGACTTCGCGCGGATCGAGAGCGGCGTCGTGGCTGACTCCGTCGACGTACACATCGGTTTGCCCGACCAATTCGTCAGTGCCGAAAGATGTTCGCTGCCTACTGAACACGAGTGAGAGTCCGGGGTTCTCCTGCCCGGTCTGTTCCGCGAGGATTTCTCGCAGAACGCCGGTGAGCTGGCCCGCGATCTCCTCGGCGGACTGAAATCGCTTCTTCGGGTCCGGGTCGGTGGCGCGCAACAGAAGGCGATGGAAGAACTCGTGGTCTCGGAGCAGTGGCTCGTCCTCGGGTTCGGGGAGGCCGTCGAGATACCGTCCGTGCTTCGAGGGCATGTCGAGGGTGAGAACCGCGAGTGTTCTTCCGACGGTGAAGATGTCGGACGCGATGGTCGGACCGGTCTCGATGATCTCCGGTGCTTGATAACCGGCAGTGCCGTACAGGTATCCGTAGTCTTCGATTCCGGACACGGCGCCGAGGTCGATCAGCTTCAACTGATCCTCTGTGACCATCACGTTCTCGGGTTTGAGGTCGTTGTACGCCAGGCCGGTGGAATGCAGATAGCTCAGCGCCGGAAGGATTTCCAACACGTAGCCGATCGCCTGCTCGATCGGCATGTGCTTGCCGTCCGGGAATTCGGCCAGCACCTCGCGCAACGATCGCCCACCCACGTACTCCATGACGATGTACCCCATGGGTGTCCCGTCCGGGCGCGGATGCTCGACGAAATTGAAGATCTTGACGATGCTGGGGTTGGCGACCTCGGCGAGGAACTGACGCTCGGCCACCGCGACGGCCTGTGCTTCGGAATCACCGAAATGCAAGAGTCCCTTGAGAACAACCCACCTGTCGCTGACATTGCGATCGATCGCGAGGTAGATCCATCCCAGGCCGCCGTGCGCGATCGGTCCCTGGACCTCGTATTGACCCGACACCAGTTCGCCCTCTTCGAGGAGCGGGCGGAAGTCGAAGGTGGAACCGCATTTGGGGCAGGTTCCGTGCTGAGTTGCCTTGGTGCTTGCGCTCTTACGGCCGACCGGCTCGTTGCACTTCCAACAGAAGCGTTTGCGCTCGGGGACCGTCGGGTCACTCATCACCGCGGATGCCGGGTCGATCTGCGGGACGGGGGGAACCTCGACCAGGCCGCCGCCGAGGCGCAGCTTGCGCCCCGACCTGCTGCGGCGGGATCGAGTAGAGCGGCCGGTGGGGGAGGAGGACGCGGACGGCGTGGTTCCCCGTATCTGCGCCGACGTCGGTTCTAGGCGCTCGTAGGCGCCGGTGGCTTCAGGTTCGGGACGCTCGTAGGCGCCGGTGGCTTCGGGCTCGGGACGTAGGGCCGCCTGGGTGGCGTCGGGCTCGGGGCCGGTCTCTTCGGTCATGTCGGCCTCAATCCCGGTAGACGGCCGGCGGGGGACCGGGTGACGGACCGAGGACACTGAGCCAGCGGTCGTAGATGCGGTTCCAGGTCCCGTCGCCCCTGATCCGATCCAGTGTTCCGTTGACGAATCGGACCAGATCGGGGTTGTCCTTGTTGACGCCGATTCCGTAGGGTTCGACGCCCAGTGATCCGCCGACCATCATCAGGTAGGGATCTTGCGAGGCGAGCCCGGCGAGAATCGTGTCGTCGGTGCTGATCGCGTCCACCTGCCCCTGCTGCAGGACGACCAGGCAGTCGGACCACATCGGGACGGTCACGACGGTGGCTTCCGGTTGGAGTTGCTGGATGCGAGTGGCCGACGTCGTTCCCCGGGCAGCGCAGACCCGTTTGCCTGCGAGGTCGTCGATGCCGCGGACGGGAGACCCCTGCAAGACCTGAATTCGTTGTTCAGCGGAGAAGTACTGCGTCGAGAAGTCGACCTTCTCGCGCCGGTCACACGTGATGGTCATGGTTTTGACGACCACGTCGACCATCGATTCCTGCAGCGCAGCGATCCGGTCGTCCGACGTCAGGATCCGATACTCGATCTTCTCCGGGTCGCCGAGCAGATCACGGGCGATCTCGCGGGCGATGTCGACGTCGAAACCTTCGAGGCGTCCGGTGGCCGGATCGCGAAAGCTCATGAGATTGGAGCCGGTGTCCAGGCCCACGATCAGACGTCCGCGCGCTCGGATGGCGTCGAGGCTCGGGGTGGGTGGCCGCGGAGATGCCTCCGCGGGGGTCGGCCGCAGGCTTGCGGTGAGGTTGGTGCACGAGGTGGTGGTCGTCGGCGTCGGACTGGGAGCGATCGTGGCTTCGGCGGGTAGCGGCGGTTCCGTGTACGACGTCACGGCTGCGTTGTTCAGGTCTTCGACTCGTCCCGCACCGCACCCAGCGAGGAGCAGCACGGCCGCCGCGAGCATCGCGATGCACGCAACCGAGTGCTTCCGCTGTAACCCTGTTCTTCCAGTCACTGGTACTCCCGCAGTCGGGGCCAGAATCCGATGAAAATTCCGGCTACACCGAGAACTGCCAATACAGTCATGCCCGGTGCGGAGGCCGCCAACACACGTGAGGCGTACGAGACGTCCGATCGAAGATTTGTACGCGAATCCACGATTCCCTGCCAGAGTTCGTGATCGAGCTTTCCGTACTCCGCGGCCGAATCCTGTTCTCCGGCGCCGATGGTGATGGCTGCGGCGGACGTGAAGTCGCCGTTTCCGAGACGGTCGTACATGCGCGTGTGCGCAGCCACCCACTGCTGGCGCGAGTCGAGTGCGGCGGTCAGCACTTCGCTGTTCACTCGGGCGCGATCATCGTCTTGCAGGCGCTCGAGAATGTCGCGCAAAGCGTCGACCTTGCGGGTGAACGTCACGTTGTCCTCGGCGGTTGAATCCCGCCTCGCCAAGGTGAGAGTTTCGACGGTGCGTGCTTGCTGCGCCATGATTCGTGCTTCGGTCAGTTCGTGCAGTGGCTCGGCGCCCGCGTCGAGAGCGCGCCCGGTTGCCAGCGCGGAGACCAGTCCGACTGTGAGCAGCCACAGCAGCGCTGCCGCGACCGCGAGCGAGGCGAGGATCAACCCGAGATTGAAGCGTCGGCGACTCTTGCGGGAGAAGTACACCTGCACCGCGAGCAACGCACACAGGACAAGGACGAACGCCACGATCGGCCACCACGGTGGAGTCTCGAAATCGCGCTGTACCTGGGAAACCAGAGTCTCCTGCGACGCGTGCAGTTGCTGAGCCATCGGCAGCAGCGAGGTTTGCATCAACTGCGAGGCCTCGCTCAAATACGCTGCCCCGACGGGGTTTCCGACACGATTGTTTGCCCGTGCGGTTTCGACCAGCCCGGTGTAGACGGACAGGTCGGTCGAGATGGTGGTCAACGCGCTGTGGCCGGCGAGATCCGTCGAGTCGAGGCCGGCCGATGCCTGCACAATCTCCGCCGACGCTTCACCGATCGACTGCGTGTATCGGTCACGTACGTCGGCGGGTTCGAGGCCGCCGGAGATGAAGGCAGTGGCCGCGGCGGCGTCTGCCAACGACAGCGCGCTGTAGAGATTCTGGGCAGAGTTGGCGAGAGGTTCGGTTTCGACGAGGAGGAGGTCGAGATTTGCCTGACGGTTCTCGATCGCTGCAGTGGCGAGAAGTCCGGCGATCAGGGTGATCGCGATCAGGATCAGTCCGACGACGGTCAGCCGACCAGGTGTGGACGACATGAATGCCTGGAGTTCGCGCCGCAGAAGTGCCCGCTCGTCCTCCGCCGACACCGTCGTGGCCTCGGAGGGCGGCAGCGACCGGGGTTCGATGGACGGGACGACACGGTCGACCATCGAGCACCTCACTTCGCTGCTGTACGCGGGCTACCGAGAAATGATGTCGCCGAGAAATGATTCAGGGCATCTTCGCGAGCATATAAGCATCACCTACACCTGGAGCAGATTGAAACGGTTAGTGTGGGACAACGGCGAGAGCAGGCGGAGCGAGGTAGTCGATGCGTGGTGACGGTGACGGTTGGTCCATCGGGTCGGACGGTACGCGGCATTGGGGTAAACACGGTGCCGCCGGGCTGCTCTTGCGCGCCCCCGATTCGGACGGATCGCCCATGGTCCTGCTGCAGCATCGTGCGGCGTGGAGCCATCAGGGCGGAACGTGGGCACTGCCCGGCGGAGCGCGGGACTCCCACGAGAGCACGACGCACGCCGCGGTCCGGGAGGCTCACGAAGAAGCAGGTATCGCCGAGGACGCCGTCCGCGTTCGCGGAGAGGTAGTCACCATGCGCGCCGAGAGCGGGTGGACTTACACCACCGTCGTAGCTGACGCGGCGCATCCTCTCTCGACGGTTGCCAACGGTGAGAGCACCGAGTTGCGGTGGGTCCGTGAAGCCGACGTCGACTCGCTGCCACTGCATCCGGGATTCGGTTCCTCGTGGCCCGAACTCCGGACTGCGCCGGTTGTGTCGGTGGACGCCGATCCGCACACCGTCGTGCTCGAGGACGGCGGATTCGGATGGTTGTCGGGTAGTTCCCCCGAAGACAGCGCCCACGAAGACAGCGACCAGAACCTGTCCGAGGCGAGCAGGACGGCGAGCAGTACCCAGTCGTAACAACTCGAGTATTGACAGTTCGTACACAGCAGAAGGGCCGGACTCCTCGGGAGTCCGGCCCTTCTGTGTTTCGGTCGTCGACCGAAACGAGGCTCAGCTGAGCGAGTTCAGCGCCGTGATGAAGCTGACCGCGGTGATACCGAGCTTGAGCAGCTCGCTGATCTTGCCGAGATTCAGGTCTTCGAGCGATTCGGTGCTGAGCGAGCCGGTGTCGAGGGATCCCATTTAGTGCTCCTAGGTTTCAGTTAGTAACTGGGAGTAAACTACAACAAACCGAATGGGATGCGACACGCAATCGAACTAACTGTGATGAAGATCACTTAATCCGACTTTTCGGACATCCAATCGCACCTAGGAACTGGGGATTTGTTGTCTAATTGGACAACTTCCATTCACGTTTCGCGTCAGGCGTGCTGACCCGTAACTGTGTGGGAACGGCCCGGCTAACAGTTGACGGTCGCCAGTTACCGGTTTTCAGTGCCCGGCGACTGCCGCGGCGAGGCGTTGCGCGGCGGCCTGGGGATCCGATGCTTGCGTGATTGCACGCACGACGACGATGCGAGTGGCACCGGCATCGAGAAGCTCGGGCAGGCGTTCCTCGTCGATGCCGCCGATCGCGAACCAGGGTCGCGGCGGTGCGGCGTCGGCAGTCGATCGAACAAGTTCCAGGCCGGAAGCACTTCGATTCGGTTTGGTCGGTGTAGCCCAGACCGGCCCGGTGCAGAAGTAGTCGACGCCCTCTTCGATGGCGGCAAGACTCGCCTGCGCGCGGCTGCTCGTCGAACGGCCGATGACGACGTCTTCGCCGACGACAGTTCGCGCGTAGGGGACGGGGATGTCGTTCTGGCCGAGGTGGAGGATGTCGGCACCGGAAGCCATTGCGAGATCCGCGCGGTCGTTGACGGCCAACAATGCGCCGTGACGCCGCGCTGCAGTTGCGAGAATGCCCAGCGCTACCAGTTCGTCTTTGGCCTCGAGCGGGCCGAACTCGCGCTCACCGGCAGAGCCCTTGTCGCGCAATTGGATGATGTCGACTCCGCCGGACAATGCTGCCTCGGCGAACTGCGCGAGGTCGCCTTTCTCGCGGCGCGCGTCGGTGCACAGGTACAGCCGTGCTGCTGCCAGGCGCTCGCGCCGGTCGATGACGTTACTGGGATGTGTGGGGTGCACGGAGCAAACGGTAGCCTCTAGGGAGCAAGGTTCGACACGGGAGTCCTGAAACGTCGTCGTCACTTTTTGTCGTGACTGCGAGGTTCGTAGGGCTGAGAGGGGATCGCGACCAGATCCCGACCGTCAGACCTGACCCGGATCATGCCGGCGCAGGAAGTGGAGGTGGAGTTTCGTGAATACACACGCTCGTACGGTGTCGGTGGTCGGCGGCGGTGTCATCGGTCTCGCCATAGCGTGGCGCGCAGCCCGCGACGGTTGGACTGTTCGGTTGTACGACCCGTCCATCGGATCAGGGGCTTCGTGGGTGGCGGGCGGAATGCTTGCCCCACTGTCCGAAGGCTGGCCGGGTGAGGAAACAGCGTTGACCGTCGGCGCGGCCTCCCTGGAGCGGTGGCCGACGTTCGGTGAAGAGCTCGGAAAATTCGGTCCCTCGGTCTTCACTGCGGACAGCTCGCTGACGGTCGCTCTCGATGCTGCCGACGCGCAGGACCTGCAGACCATCGCCGAATGGGTGAGCTCGCAGGGCCATGAACTCGAAATCCTCGGTCGCGCCCGCATCCGTGAACTCGAACCGATGCTCGGCCGCGGCATCCGGTCGGGACTCATGGCTGTCGGTGAGTCCGCCGTCGACAACAGACTTCTGCTGGAGGCCTTGCAGAAGGCCTGTGCGGAATCCGGCGTCGAATTGATCGCGCGTGCCGTCGACGACCTTGCCGAACTCGATACCGATCAGATAGTGCTCACCGCCGGTATCGCGTCACCCAAACTGTGGCCCGGACTGCCGGTGCGACCGGTCAAGGGCGAAATCCTTCGCTTGCGCAGTAGGCCGGGAGTCACCCCGGCGCCCAGCCGTACCATCCGTGGCAGCGTCCACGGGCGACCCGCCTACCTCGTCCCGCGCGGCGACGGAATCGTCGTCGGCGCAACACAATACGAGTCCGGCGAGGACACACAGGTCACCATGGCCGGCGTGCGGGACCTGATCAACGACGCCGAGGCCCTGATGCCGGCGATCGGCGAATACGAACTCTACGAATGCGCGGCAGGCCTGCGTCCGATGACGCCGGACAACCTGCCGTTGATCGGGCGCGTGTCCGATCGTGTTGTCGTCTCCACCGGGCACGGCCGCAACGGCGTTCTACTGACGCCCGTCACCGCCGATGCAACGCTCGCGTTGCTGAACGGCACATCTTTGGTCGAGGTAAAAGGAACCGAACCCGAGCGGTTCGCAGCAGCTAAGGAAAATTCATGAGTGAGCAGATCCCGATCGGGATCACCGTCAACGGCGAAGATCTCGAGTTCGATCGAGCAGTCACGGTGACCGAACTACTGACGCACCTCGAGTTGCCCAGCAAGGGCATCGCCGTCGCCGTCGACGGTGCACTGTTTCCGCGCGGGCGTTGGGACGAATCCGTCGGACGTGGTTGGGAAATCGAGATCCTCACGGCGGTGCAGGGTGGCTGAGCAGGATCTTCTCACCATTGCGGGCCGTAGTTTCGGTTCCCGGCTCATCACCGGGACAGGTGGCGCCGCCAACCTCGCGGTGCTCGAAGAAGCTCTGGTGGCCTCGGGCACCGAACTGACCACCGTCGCGATGCGGCGAGTCGACGCGGCCGGCGGCACCGGTGTTCTGGACCTGCTCCGCCGCCTCGGAATCGAACCGCTCCCGAATACCGCCGGTTGTCGCGGCGCCGCCGAAGCGGTCCTGACGGCACAGTTGGCACGCGAAGCGCTAGAGACGAACTGGGTGAAACTCGAAGTCATCGCCGACGAGCGGACGCTGCTGCCCGATGCGATCGAACTGGTCTCCGCCGCAGAACAATTGGTGGACGACGGTTTCACCGTCCTGCCGTACACCACGGACGATCCGGTTCTGGCGCTTCGCCTCGAGGAGGTCGGCTGCGCGGCAGTCATGCCGCTCGGTTCACCCATCGGGACAGGGCTGGGTATCGCGAATCCGCACAACATCGAGATGATCGTCGAGCGCGCCGGTGTGCCCGTCATCCTCGACGCCGGAATCGGAACGGCCAGCGACGCCACGCTTGCCATGGAGTTGGGCTGCGACGCAGTCCTACTTGCGACAGCAGTGACGCGCGCCAAGAATCCCGCACTGATGGCGTCGGCGATGCGGCACGCAGTTGTAGCCGGTTTCGAGGCGCGTCACGCCGGCCGGATTCCCAAGCGGTTCTGGGCCCAAGCATCGTCCTGACGGACCATTTCCGGGTGTTTTCTCAGGGTTATGCCCGGATTGTCCGGCTTCGTGTCCTACCTGAGTACCACTCGGAACTAGACCTGTGGCCGATGTGCTGGTCATTGCCGGTAGGGCAAAGTTCTCCTCATGATTGAACTGAGGGGATTGACCAAGGTTTACGGACCGACGAAAGCGGTGGACGATTTGTCGTTCACGGTCAAGCCGGGCATCGTGACGGGCTTCCTGGGCCCGAACGGTGCAGGTAAGTCGACGACGATGCGGATGATCCTGGGTTTGGATCAGCCGACGTCGGGTGCGGCGTTGATCGACGGCAAGCCGTACCGCGAGCTCAAGACGCCGTTGCGGACGGTGGGCGCGTTGCTGGATGCGAAGTGGGTGCACCCCAATCGCAGTGCGCGGGCGCATCTGCAGTGGATGGCTGCCTCGAACGGGATCCCGAAGTCCCGCGTCGACGAGGTGCTCGGGTTGGTCGGATTGTCCGAGGTGGCGGGCAAGAAGGCCGGCGGGTTCTCGCTCGGTATGTCGCAGCGTCTCGGGTTGGCGGGTGCGTTGTTGGGTGATCCGAAGGTGTTGTTGTTCGACGAGCCGGTCAACGGTCTCGATCCGGAGGGCATCGTCTGGATTCGTAAGTTCATGCAGCGGTTGGCGGCGGAGGGCCGCACCGTGCTGGTGTCGAGTCACCTCCTGTCGGAGATGGCGTTGACGGCGGAGCAGTTGGTGGTGATCGGTCGGGGTCGGTTGATTTCGGATTCGACGGTCGCTGAGTTTGTGGATCGTTCGTCGGAGTCGACGGTGCGCGTGCGTAGTCCTCAGCTCGATGCGTTGCGCAGTGTGTTGCTCTCGCAGGGGTTGACGGTGCGTGAAGACGGTTCCGGTGTTGCGCCGGCATTGGTGGTGGTGGATTCGACCACTGATGTGATCGGTGGTTTGGCTGGTTCGCAGGGAATCGTGTTGTACGAGTTGGCTTCTCAGCAGGGATCGCTCGAGGATGCGTTCATGAAGTTGACCGGAGACGATGTCCAATACCACGCATCCGGTATCGAAGCAGTCCCCGGAACTCAGAACGCAAATACACAGCAGGCTATGGGAGGTGCACTGTAATGGCTGTTCTCAGTGCTGAACGAATCAAGATCACCACGACCAAGTCGCCGCTGTGGTGCTCGGTCATCATCGTCGTGCTCGCTCTCGGCTTCGCGGCCATCATGGGCGCCGTTGCCAAGTCGGCTCTGACGTCTTCGGACGTCCAGGGGGCGCCCGACCTCGACACCGCCGTCGCCACGGCCGGCATCTCGGGTTTCGGAATCATGGTTCTCATGATCATGGCGGCCCTCGCGGTCACCAGTGAGTACCGCTTCGGGACCATCCGCACCACCTTCCAGGCAGTTCCGAACCGCGCCTCGGTTCTGATCGCCAAGGCCGGCTTGATCGGTGCCTTCGGTGCTGTACTGACATTCGTTCTCGCTTTCGGTGCGTACGCCATGGCCAAGGCCATCGCCGGTACCGAGGCGAGCGCCGGGTTGACGTTGTCGAGCGGCAGTGACTGGCGCGCGATCTACGGCATCCCCGTTTACGCGTTCCTGTGCGTGATTCTCGCTGTCGGCGTCGGATCGATCATTCGCCAGTCGGCCGGCGCAATTGCGTTGCTGCTGCTCTGGCCGCTGCTCATCGAGAGCCTGTTCGGACTGTTCGGCAGCTTTGGGGAGAAGATCACCCCATTCCTGCCGTTCGCGAATGCCAACCACTTCCTCAGTGCGAGCAGCGGTGGCGTCGACTTCCACTGGGGACCATGGGGAAGCCTGATCTACTTCGCGGTCTTCGTTCTGGTGATTTTCGGAGCAAGTATCGTCATCGTGAATCGTCGCGACGCCTGATCTTGTCGCTCCCTCGGTAGGTGTTGTCGGGAGACCTACCGAGAACCAGGAGTGACAGCAGAGTAGGGACCCAGTACGAAAAACCATTCGTACTGGGTCCCTTTCCTGTGCTTCGGCCGATATCCTCCGAAGATGAGACTCTTCGGTGTGGTTGTGGTCGCAATGGCTGGAGCACTCGTGGTGAGTGGATGCTCGTCGGGAAGTGAAGCGGCCGTCCCGACAGACCCGGTTGCATTCTCCGAGACCGTCACGGTCGACGCCGTGACCGGGCATCTGGAGCAACTCGAGAAGATCGCCGCTAACAACGACGGCAATCGATCGGCCGGAACCTCCGGTTACGACGCCAGTGTCGACTACGTGGCAAACCTGCTCGAAGACAAGGGTTTCGAGGTCAGCACCCCGGAATTCGATTTCAGCTCCTTCGATCCCGGCACCGAATCCCTGAAAGCCGCTGACGGCTCCGATGTTCCGGTGCGGGCGTTGACGTATTCGACGTCCACGGGACCGACCGGAATCACGGCGCGTCTGGTGGCGATTCCCGCCGACGAGACCCCCGGTTGCGAGGCCACCGACTACGACGGCCGCGACGTGAACGGCGCGATCGTGCTGGTCACCCGTGGAGTGTGCCCGTTCGGCGACAAGCAGAAGATCGCCGCAGAGCGCGGCGCAGCAGCGTTGCTGGTTGCGAACAACGAGGACGCAATGCTGGGCGGGGCTACCTTGGGTGAACCCGAAGACGCCCGCATCCCGACGGGTGGGGTGAGTAAGGCGTCGGGCGAGGCTCTTGCCGCAACTCCCGGAGATCTCACGCTGATTCTCGACACGTCGACGGAAACGACGAAGTCGCGCAATGTGATTGCGCAGACCAAGACCGGCGCGACCGACAACGTGGTTGTCGTGGGCGCCCACCTCGACAGCGTGCCGGAAGGTCCCGGAATCAACGACAACGGAAGCGGTACCGCAGCCGTACTGGAAACCGCGCTGCAGATGGGAAGCTCACCGAGCATCGAAAATGCCGTGCGCTTCGCATTCTGGGGAGCGGAAGAAGTGGGATTGGTCGGCTCCACTCGCTACGTCGAGGGCCTGAGCGATCAGGAACGGGCCGACATCGCCCTGTACCTGAATTTCGACATGCTCGGTTCGCCCAACGCCGGATACCTGGCTTACGACGGCGACAACTCGGATGCCGTGGGGGAGGGGCCCGGGCCCGAGGGCTCGGCAGGCATCGAGCGCACTTTCGTCGATTTTCTCGCCGGGCGGGGGATTGCGGCGGACGGAACGGACTTCGACGGGCGCTCCGACTACGGCCCGTTCATCGAGATCGGAATCCCGGCGGGGGGAGTGTTCAGCGGCGCCGACGAACGCAAGACGCCGGCACAGGCGGAGAAGTGGGGCGGAGAAGCGGAGGAGACCTTCGACCCGAATTACCACAGTGCCCAGGACAACCTCGCGAACATCGATCGCGAAGCGCTCGCTGCCAATGCTTCTGCAGTAGCCTTCGGAGTTGCGACCTATGCCCAGGACTTGAGCGGGCCCAACGGAGTGCCCGTCGGCGATGCCCGGACACAGGCCAGAACCGAATGATCGACTGACCGAATGATCGACTACTCGATTGCGCGAGCGACCAGGAGGCCACTGTGCGAGAACCGCGGCAGCACACTGTCTGTAACTCTGAGTTACGCTTGAGTTATGGCTGATCTGTCCCCGGAGAGCACCGACACGACAGGTGCTTCTTCCTCCTCGGTTCGAGGCGTCGTCGACGTCGTCTTGAACTCTGCGGCAGAACTGAACCGTCGACAGCAGCTCATCGATGCGCTACGGCGGCTCAGGCGGGCATTACCCGGCGATCCCGGGTTCGGGGATCCGCTCTCGCTCGCCGGCCCCGGTGGTGCTCGCGCCGTGGCCCGCGTCGCTGACAGATTGCTCGATCAGAAGCCGGCAGCCACTCGCGAAGTGAGCCTCGGAGCACTGCAGGTATGGCAGGCAGCGCTGGAAAAGATGGGCCGCGGCCGCGGAGATCAAGAACTGACCATCGTCTTCACCGATCTGGTCGGCTTCTCCACGTGGTCGCTCGAAGCCGGTGACGCGGCCACGCTGACCCTTCTGCGTGCGGTGGCGCAGGCCGTGGAAACACCGATCACCGACAACGGCGGGCACGTCGTCAAACGGATGGGCGACGGCCTGATGGCGGTGTTCATTCGCCCGGATGCGGCTTTGAAGGCGGTGTTCACCGCGCAGGACGCGCTCGCGGGAGTCGACCTCGACGGATACGTCCCGCGCATGCGCGTCGGCCTCCACACGGGAACTCCGCGTCAGATCGGCGACGACTGGCTCGGTGTCGACGTAACCATTGCCGCCCGGATGATGGGCTTGGGCGGCGACGGCAACGTCATGATGTCGGCGACAACTCTCGAGGAACTCGAAGCCGGCACCCTCGAGGATCTCGATCTCACGATCCGGCCGTGGCGGCGAGGGTTTTTCGCGACCACGCCCAACGGAGTTCCCGTCGATCTGGGAATCTGGCGCGTACGACGGAACTAGCTAAACCTCGAAAGTTAGACCTGGAGCCGCCAGAGCGGGGACACCGGACCATGGCCCGCGCCCAGGTCGTACGACGCCTCGAGGCACTTGGTCACCCACTCCTTGCCGAATGCCACTGCATCCGGAACGGAATAGCCATGTGCGAGTGCGCAAGTGATGGCAGCAGCCAGTGTGTCACCACCGCCGTGATCGTTGCCGGTGTCGATCCGGGCACTGCTGAATTCGAGGAAACGGTCGCCGTCGAACAGCAGGTCGGTGGACAACTCCGACGTACGAAGGTGACCGCCCTTGACGATGGACCACTGAGCGCCGAGGGCATGCAGCGCTTCTGCCGCCTGGCGGGCGCTCTTGTCGTCGACGACCTCGATGCCGGTGATCAAGCGGACCTCGTCGAGGTTCGGAGTGACCACCGTGGCAGCCGGAATCAAGGTGTTGCGGACCGCGTCGAGCGCTTCTTCGTGCAGCAGCGGATCACCGTGCATCGACGCGCACACCGGGTCGACCACGAGTGGGGTCGGTCGGTCGCGCCCGATCCCCACCTCGGCGGCCACCGCGGCTACCGCTTCGATGATCGTCGTCGATGCCAGCATTCCCGTCTTCGCTGCGCCGACACCGATGTCCGAGACCACGACGCGTACCTGGTCGGCGACGATCTCGGGCGGAATCTCGTGGAAACCGCTGACGCCCACCGAATTCTGGACCGTCACAGCGGCGACGGCCACGCAGGCGTGCACTCCACACATCGCCATCGTGCGGGAATCGGCTTGAATACCGGCTCCACCGCCGGAATCGGTTCCGGCGATGGTCAATGCCCGAATCGGGGTCTGTCCGGCGGGGGTCAGGGGCAGCAGCTTCACGACGACGAGCCTACCGATCGGACCTGGGGAAACGGCAGCTCGGTCCACCCCTTGCATGAACGACCGCACGAACGACCGCACGAACTGCGATTGCCATCCGGTCGCTTCCGGTGCAAAAATTGGTCGAATCCGGGACAGCGTCGTCGGCAGCTGATTCTATGAGTGGCATGGATCACAGTTATGGAGAGCGTGCGAACGCAGCTGTCGCCGATCGCGCAGGTGCACATCGTGCCGTGGAGGTCGCCGCAATGAACGACATCGAAAATTCGAAAACCGGAACCTCACCGGAAGTGACGCTCGTGGACAATCCGTCGCACGAACGATTCGAACTGCTCTCCGGCGACGAGTTGGTCGGCATCCTCGGGTACCGCGACGAGGACGAGATTCTGGGCAGCGGAGCCGAAGCCGGCGACGTGGTCGCGTACATGCACACCGTGGTCAAGGAAGAGTACGGCGGGCAGGGGCTGGCAGCGGTACTCGTGCAGTTCGCGATGGACTGTGCCCGTGACCGTGAATGGTCGGTACGGCCCGTGTGCACCTACGTTCAGCGGTACCTCGGCGAGCATCCCGAGTATCTGGAACTGCTCGTCGAAGACTGACCGCCGGCAACTACGAACAGACGATCAGGCTCCGAGATCGACGCTTACCCAAGATTTACGATCACCGGAGCGTGATCGCTGGCGCCCTTGCCTTTTCGCTCGTTCCGATCGATCTCGGCCGCCTCGACGCGCGCTGCGAATGCCGGTGAACCGAGGATGAAGTCGATTCGCATTCCCTGCTTCTTCGGGAAGCGAAGCTGCGTGTAATCCCAGTACGTGTACACACCGGGGCCGGGGGTGTACGGGCGGACGACGTCCGCGAACCCGGATTCGGTGAACGCCGTGAAGGCCGCTCGCTCCGGCTCCGACGTGTGGGTCTTGCCCTCGAAGAATGCGGGATCCCACACGTCGTCGTCCGTGGGAGCGACGTTCCAGTCGCCGACCAGGGCGATCTGCGCGTCGGGATCCTGCTTGAGCCAGCCCTCCGCGTCGTCGCGCAGCTTGGCCAGCCAATCCAGCTTGTAGGCGTAATGCGGGTCTTCGAGCTCACGGCCGTTGGGGACGTACAGGCTCCACACCCGCACACCGCCGCAGGTCGCACCGATCGCACGTGCCTCGCGGACCGGATCGGCCTCCGGGTCCTTGTCGAAGCCGGGCTGATCCTCGAAGCCGATCTGCACGTCTTCCAGGCCGACGCGGGAAGCGATCGCGACACCGTTCCACTGGCTCAACCCGACGTGGGCGACCTCGTAGCCGATCTCCTTGAAACGCTCGTACGGAAACTGCTCGTCCTTGCACTTGGTTTCCTGCATTGCCAGGACGTCGACGTCGGATCGACCGAGCCAGTCGATGATCCGGTCGGTACGGGCACGGACGGAGTTGACGTTCCAAGTAGCGATGCGCACGAGGGCAAGCCTAGCGTCAGCCGCCGACAGGATCGGTGGCGTATCGGTAGCGGTGGTGTTCGACGAACCCGAGCCGCTCGTAGAGCGCGATCGCCGCGGAGTTCCCGGCCGAAACCTGAAGGTACGCGTGCGTCGCACCGTTCTCGCGACCCCAGGAGAGTAGATCCCCGCAGATCAGCGACCCGATTCCGTGACGACGGTGTTCAGGGGCGACGTGAATGCCGGTCAGCCCTACCCAGCGTCTGTGGTCGGGTGCCTCGGTGAGCGCAGCGCGCCCGATGGCAAGCGTGGTGTCTGTGTTTCCGATCGCGCCGAAAGTTGCAGTGCCCACGACAGCCGTGAGGACCGCCTCGACGTACGCCGGGTTGCCGTGGGCGTCGTACATCGACAGCCAGTTGTGGTCGGGGCGGTCGGCGAACGAGGTGACCGGAGGACCGAGCGGCAGCGTGACATTGCCCAGATCGGCGGCCATCACGATGGTTTCCTTCTCGCTGGTCCACCCGTCCGGAGCGGTGCCGAGTCGATCGGGGAGGAGCAGCAGGGTCGGCAGTCCGCGGTCACCGAACCACTGGCGTATCCGCTCGATGGTGCTCGCGTCGAAGCCGGCAACCGCCCCCGCACCGCCGAGCGGCAAAGCGGAATTGGCGCGACCGGTGACACCGTGACCGGCGCGCAGCAACCAACCGTCGATCCACGCCTGCTCGACCCCCGGCCACGCCGCCGCAGCAGCCGTTTCGAGGTTTCGAATCTCGCCGATGCGAATCGGGCGGGCCGAGAGACTCTTGAGCGCGATCACCTGATCGGCGGAGACCTGGACCAGCCGACCGTCGCCGGCGCGGACGGCGATGGGATCGGCGCCCTCGAGGATGCCGATGACGTCGGTCATGGGATGCGAATAGCCGGGTGGGAGCTTGTATCGCAAAACCACCCGGCTACCGATCGAAAGGTTGCCGTTCAGAGCAGAATTCTCAGTCTTCGTAATCGTCGTCGTCGTGACCGAACGGATCGTCGACGGTCCCCGGCGTCCACGTCAGACCGGGCTTGCCCCAACCGGAACGCTTGATGATCTTCTTGGCGGCGCGCGCGTTGCGGCCGATCAGCACGTCCGTGTAAAGGAAGCCGTCGAGATGGCCCGTCTCGTGTTGGAGCATCCGTGCGAAGAATCCGGTGCCCTCGACCTCGATCGGGTTGCCGTCGGCGTCGGTGCCGGTGACCTTCGCCCAATCGGCGCGGCCCGTCGGGAACTGCTCGCCGGGGACGGACAGGCAACCCTCGAAGTCTTCGTCCGGGTCGGGCATCGTCTGGGGGATTTCGGAGGTCTCGAGTACCGGATTGACGACGACACCGCGTCGACGCTCGCTGGTGCGGTCGTCACCGGGGCAGTCGTAGACGAAGACTCGGAGTGAAACACCGACCTGATTGGCCGCCAGACCGACGCCGTTGGCGGCGTCCATCGTCTCGTACATGTCTGCGATCAGTTCGGCGATCTCGGCCGGGGACTGAGTGACCGGCTCTGTCGCCTTGTGCAGTACCGGGTCGCCGACGATTCGGATGGGGAGGATAGCCATGCGGACAAGGATAGTGCGGCGCGCCCGCGTAGTTATCACGGCCCGCACACTCGATCATGGTTCAATGGTTGCTGAAGAACAGCGATGTAATTCGTTGCTCGGTCGGAACGTGGGCCGCGGGGGGAAATTGTGAGTTACCTTCGGGCCAGGGGACCGGGAAACTCACGGCCGCGAGAATTCGGTCGGAAAAAGAACACCGGGCATACGAGTCTCGCTGACGCCGAGCACAGCAGTCGAGGAGTGACATGGACGGCGCAACCGCGCGTAGTCGGAACCAGTCCGAAGGCACTGGCGCCGACGATTCGGTAGTAGATACAGCAGGCATGCACGAGGTCGGCGACGACGGCCTCACCCGCCGGGAACACGACATCCTCTCCTTCGAGCGCCAGTGGTGGAAGTACGCCGGTGCGAAGGAAGAGGCCATCAAGGAGTTGTTCGACATGTCGGCAACCCGCTACTACCAGGTTCTCAATGCCTTGGTCGATCGCCCCGAATCCTTGGCGGCTGATCCCATGCTGGTCAAGCGCTTGCGTCGTCTGCGTGCCAGCCGTCAGAAGGCCAGGGCCGCCCGTCGCCTCGGCTTCGAGGTCACCTGAATCACGCGCACATATGAGCGGGCTGTCCACGTACTGGCGATAAGGTCGACATCGTGAGTACCCCGAAAGAGCAGCCGTCCGGACCTCCGCTTCGCGCAATCGCCATGGTGTTGATCGCTCTCGCGATCGTGTTCATCGGTCTCGGAGCAGCCTCTCTCGGTGGATCGGGCGACGGTGGATCGGGCGACGAGAACACTGCAGCAGAGCAGACCGAATCTTCGGCGCCTGCCACGACGAGTGCTCCCGCGGCGGCCCCTGCCACCTCCAAGCCGGCAGCGACGACGCAACCCGCTTCGGGCGATACCACCACCACGTCGCGACCTTCGGGAACTGCGACGACTACGACTTCCAGCTCCGCGAGCGGCACCGACACGTCGAATGTCAGCGTGCGAGTTCTCAACAACAGCACCGTCTCCGGTCTGGCAGCAGGCACTGCCGAGGAGTTGACGGCAGCAGGTTGGAACGTCGAGGAGACGGGTAACTACAGCGAGGGCACCGTCAGTACGACGACGGTGTACTACGGATCGTCCGCGGCGGAGAAGGCAGCGGCGCAGAAGATCGCAGCTGAACTCGGAGTCACCGCAGAACCTCGATTCGCCGGCATCGCGAACGCGTCACCTGGCGTGATCGTGATCGTGACCTCCAACTGACCGGTCGTGAAGGTGGAACTGACCCGTCGGTTCCAGCTACTACACACGCCGTTATGATCAGAAGCACTTTCTCGCCACCTCAAAGGAGCGGTTCGATGGCCCCCAGCAGCACCCGGCGTATGTCCTGGCGCGTCGTTGCCCCTGTAGTCGCGATTGCCGCTTTCGGCTTGACCGCTTGCAGTAACAGCGAAGAGCCCAGCAGCGTCCCCGGCACGACTCCTCCGGTGTGGACCGGTGCAGCCGATCCCAGCGCGCACGAAAGCGCGGGCGGCCACGGTTCCGAGACGGCTCACGCCGGCGCGTCTGCCGAGACGGTCACCGCAACGCTGAACGGCACCGACGGCGCCAAGGTCGGAACGGTCACGTTCGCGCAGGAAGGTAGCGACGTCAAGGTCACCCTCGACGCCAAGGGCCTGACCCCCGGATTCCACGGATTCCACGTTCACCAGGTTGCCAAGTGCGAGACCAATTCCGTAGCTCCCAGCGGCGGAGAGCCGGGTAACTTCCTCTCGGCAGGCGGACACTTCCAGGCCGAGGGCCACACGGGCCATCCGGCCAGCGGCGACCTCACTTCAGTTCAGGTCCTCGAAGACGGCACTGCCACGCTGGTCACCACGACAGACGCATTCACCGTCGACGAACTGATCGCGAACGGCGGAACTTCCGTCATGATCCATGCCGGTGCGGACAACTTCGGCAACATCCCGACGCGTTACGCGCCGGCACCGGATCAGCAGACCCTCGACACCGGTGACGCAGGCGGACGCGTTGCTTGCGGTGTCATCACCAAGAGCTGAACAACTCACCTGAGTTTTGCATCACTTCCGGCGACTACCACGCAGTAGCCAGCACGGTGTTTTTACCGACACTGTGATTGGATTCTCTGCGTGGTAGTTCCATTTCCAGGTTCGCCGCGCCCGACGCTGGGCGTGGAGTGGGAGATCGCGCTGGTCGATCGCAAGACCAGAGATCTCTCCAATACAGCAGCCGAGGTGTTTTCGGCGGTCGAAGAGCTTGCCGGCTCCGAGACCCCGCACATCACCAAGGAACTACTGCGAAATACCGTCGAACTCGTCACGGGTATTCACTCGACGGTCGGCGAGGCGATGAGTGATCTCGACAGGTCACTGGATCTGCTGCGTCGCGCGGCGAATCCGCTCGGCGTCGACCTCATCAGTGCGGGCACGCACCCGTTCGCGCAATGGTCGACGCAGTTGGTCACGCGGACGCCCGACTACGACGAACTCATCGAACGCACGCAGTGGTGGGGCCGGCAGATGCTGATCTGGGGCGTGCACGTTCACGTGGGTGTCTCGTCCGCGGACCGCGTGTTCCCCATCATCAACGCACTGCTGCAGCGCTATCCGCACCTGCTGGCACTGTCGGCTTCCTCGCCGATGTGGGCCGGTGTGGATACGGGATATGCGTCCAATCGCGCATTGATGTTCCAGCAGCTGCCCACCGCAGGCCTTCCGTACCAGTTCGAGAACTGGGCCGAATACGAGTCGTTCATCGACGACCAGATGAAGACCGGTGTGATCACCAAGATCGGTGGCATGCACTGGGACATCCGCCCCGCACCGAAGTGGGGAACCATCGAGGTCCGGGTGTTCGACGGCGTCTCGACGCGCGCAGAACTGGGCGCACTGGTTGCTCTGGTCCACTGCCTCATCGTCGACCTGGATCGAAGACTGACCGCCGGTGAGACTCTGCCGAACATGCAGCCGTGGCACGTCAAGGAAAACAAGTGGCGCGCAGCGAGATACGGACTGGACGCCGAGATCATCCTCGACTCCGACGCGAACGAGTGCCTCGTCACTGACGATCTGGATCGCCTGCTCGACGACTTGGCGCCGATTGCGGTCTCACTCGGGTGCGCGGACGAGTTGGCGTCGGTAGCGGACATTCCCCGTCGGGGCGCGTCCTACCAGCGTCAACGCCGTGTTGCGGAAGCGACGGGCGGCGATCTGGTTGCGGTCGTCGACGCCCTGGTCGCAGAGTTGGGCACCTAGCAAGCTCAAGGCTCGAAGGGCTGTTTCGCGCGCTGGAAATCCGGGCATACCAACCGTTTGTCCAGTGGGTGTCCATATTCGGTTCACACGCCGTTTACTATTGTCCGGTGTTGATAGACAGTTGGTCCCAACGAGGGGACGCACCCGGACAGTCGGATCGTTCGTGGTCGAGTTCTCATCGAGTCCTTCTGATCGGCACAGCAGCATTGACCGTGCTGGTCCTGGGCGTGCAGGCGTTCGCGTCGTACAAGGGCTATCTCGGTCCGGTGGAAAGCCTGTTCGGTGACTACTTCCTCGTTCCCCGATCCGCGACGATGCCCTGGGTTGGCCTCGCTCTCGCACTGGTCGGACTGAACAACAAAGAACGCATCTACGCGGTATCCGCGGCCGTCGTGATCGACGTGGTCGTCGGGGCGATCCGCTGGTTCTCCGGTGGGCCGCTGACGATGGGCACCGGCGGCACCTGGGTGCTGACGGCCATCGCGGGGTACGCGGTGTGGAAGTTGTCCGGTGAGCGTCGACTGAGCGTTCTGCACGGCGTTGCGCTGGGCGCGTTGCTCATCATCGCGGCCAAGGTTGCCGAGACGTGGCTGGAGATCACCATTCTCGTCGGCACCGATGTGTGGGACGAGTACGTTTTCCTCGCCGACCAGGCTCTCGGGAACCCGTCGTGGGTGATGGGCCAGATCGTCGACGCCATGGGCCCCGTCGGCGCCGCAGCGCTCGACTGGATCTACGTCGAACTGCCGGTAGCGGTGATCGTGGTCGCGCTCTATCAAGTACGCAAGGGATGGCCGTCGCATCACCTGCTGCGTACGTTCCTGCTCATCGGGTTGATCGGCCCGATCTTCTACGTCCTGTTCCCGGTGGTCGGTCCGGTGTTCGCCTTCGGTCCGCGTGGTTTCGGATTCCAGATCGGTGACTTCTGGCCGAACATCGTGCCCAACTTCGACTTCGCGTCACCGTCGTCGCTGCCGTTCGACGACGCCGCGCCACGAAACTGCATGCCGAGCCTGCACACCGCGTGGGCAGTCGCGTTGTTCATCCACTCTCGCAGCGGGCCGTGGTGGATTCGCAGCCTGGGATCGTTCTGGCTCGTCGCGACCCTGACGGCGACGCTCGGTTTCGGATTCCACTACGGCGTCGACCTCATTGCCGGTGCGGTTCTGTGCTTGACCCTCGATGCGGCGCTGCGGGATCCGGAGCGCGGCTGGGGTTGGTTCCGAATACGTCTGTTGCTCGGTGGCTCGGCCCTGCTCGCGGGGTTGTTGCTCTCCTACAGATTCGCTTCGGTGCAGATGGCCGAGTACCCGGCGATCTTCGGTCCGCTGCTGCTGGCTGTTCTGGTTCTCATGTCGGTGGCGTACTTCGCCACCTTCTTCGCCCGCCCCGGCACCGCTCTTGCAGTGTGGGGCGAGCGCGACGGTGAGTGGGATGCCGCTACCGGAGAGAGTCCGGGTCTTCCAGTTCGTTGATCTTCATGAGGTCGTCCTCCTCGCGCTGTTCGCGGTAGGCGACCCGTCCGACGCTGTGTGCGATGACCGGCGCGGTCAGCAACGTGAAGATGCCGACCAGTACCAGCATCCAGATGTCGACGCTCCCACGAAGCAGGAACACGGCACCCATCAGAACAAGGATGAGCCCGACCACCTGAGGCTTGGTGGCCGCGTGCATACGGCGCAGGGTGTCGGGGAAGCGAACGATTCCCACTGCGGCGGTCAGCGCGAGCAGCGCTCCCAGGAAGATGGAGATGGCCCCGATCGTGTCGAGGATGTTGCCGATCACTGGTCACTCACCCGGAAGCGTGCGACGGACACCGAACCGATGAAGCCGACCAGTGCCAGCGCGACGATCGCGGGAACGATGGTCGTGTCTTTGCTGTACGCGGCCCAGACCGCGAGCCCACACATCGAGACCGCAATGATCGTGTCCAGGGCGACGAGGCGGTCGAGTGAGCTCGGCCCGTCGAGCAATCGGAACGTGGTCAGTACGGCGGCGATCAGGAGAATCACTCCCGAAATGATCAAGATCGTGGTGATGAACCCGTTCATGGTCGGTCCTCCTGCCGGGGTGCATCGAATTCGTAGTCGCGCTGGTGCCACGGGCTGGGCTGCCAGTCCGAATCACGTTCGAACGACGCGATGAACAACCGCTCGAGATCCTCCACCGAGCGGTAGAACGCGCTGACGGCTTTCTGCGAACCGACGTCGAGCACGTGGACGTAGACGATGCGCCGGTTCTGGTCGATCTCGAGAACCATCGTGCCCGGGATCAGGTTCAGAACGTCGATGCACAGCGTGAGAACCAGGTCCGACTTGATCCCGAGTTGGTACCGCAGAACTCCGGTGACCGGCGGCGGCGACGGACGGATCGCCAGCCAGGCGACCTGGATACTCGACTGGATCGCGTAGTACACGATCATCCACAGCAGACGCAGGATCGAGAGCAGATGGACCCGGCCCTCCACCGGTACGCGGGGGAGGGGAAGCAGGACCATGATGATCAGGCCGACGGCGAGTCCGCCGAAGATGTTGCCGAAGCTGATGTTGCCCCACAACAGGATCCACACGACCATCAGCCACAGCAGGATCCCGACGCGGAGTACCTGTTCGCGTTTCATCGCGGAGCCTCCTCGGTGTTCGGGGCATCGGTACTGGGAGCTTTTGCAGGGTCGTCTGCAGCGACGGGGGCTTCGTCGACCGGAACGGGTCGGTGGTTGCCGAGAACCGCGTCGATGTAGATGGACCGGTCCTGCAGATCCTTCGCCGCTCGGTCGCTGATGTCGATGATCCGGCCCGCGAACACAGTCAGCCCCAGGCCGACGATGACGAGCCCGACCGTCGGAATCAGCATGAAGATCGGAATCTTGCCGACGTCCTCGCGGTCGACGAACGCGATGTCCTCTTCGGATTCGTCGATCAACGCTGACGGGCTGACGTCGGCGAGGTCACCTTCGGGCGCGTCGGCGCGGGCTCGCCAGAATGCCTTTGTCCACACGCGGGCGACCGCGTAGAGCGTCAGCAAGCTGGTGATCGTGCCGCCGGCGACGAGGATCCAGGCCAGCGCGCTCGCGTCGGACGCACCGGCTTGCAGGAGTGCGACCTTGCCGATGAAGCCCGAGAACGGTGGGATACCACCGAGGTTCAGGGCCGGGATCAGGAAGACGATTGCGAGGATCGGGCTGGCCGCCGCGAGACCACCGAGACGACGCAGCGACGACGACCCGGCTTGTCGTTCGATCAGACCCACCACGAGGAAGAGCGTCGTCTGCACGATGATGTGGTGGGCGACGTAGTAGATCGCGCCGGACAGCCCGGACGTCGTGGACAACGCGATACCGAAGATCATGTAACCGATATGGCTGACCAGGGTGAACGAGAGCAGACGTTTGATGTCGCTCTGCGCGATGGCACCCATGATGCCGACCACCATCGTCAGCAGGCCACACACCATCAATACGTTGTCGAGTTCTCCTTGCGGGAACAGCAGCGAGTGCGCCCGGATGATCGCGTACACACCGACCTTGGTGAGCAACCCCGCGAAGACGGCGGTAATCGGTGCGGGCGCGGTCGGATACGAGTCCGGGAGCCACGCCGACAGCGGGAAGACCGCAGCCTTGATGCCGAACGCCACGAGGAGGACACCGAAGATGGCGGTGCGTGTTCCTGGCGGAATGTTGTCGAAGCGCAGGGCCATGTCGGCCATGTTGAGGGTGCCGGTCGCCGCGTAGGCGAAGGCGATGCCTGCCAGGAAGATCAGCGAAGACACCATCGAGACCATCACGTACGAGATGCCGGCCCGGACGCGGTCGGCGCTGGCACCGAGCGTCAGGAGCACGAAACTCGCGGCGAGCAGGACCTCGAAACCGACGTACAGGTTGAAGAGGTCACCGGCGAGGAACGCGTTGGAGATACCAGCAGTCAACGCCAGATAGGTCGGCAGGAAGATCGAGACCGGCTGGGCCTCGCTGCCGTCGCGAATACCCTGACCGATCGCGTAGATCATGACGGCGAGCAGTACCACCGACGAGACCACGAGCATCATCGCCGAGAGACGGTCGACCACGAGTGTGATGCCGATGGGCGAATCCCAGCCGCCGACCTGAACCGCGGTCGTACCGTCGCGGTCTGCGAGGTAGAGAAGCAGGCCCGACACCGCGACGACGCCGACGAGCGCGATCAGTGTGATCACACGCTGGAAGCGCGGGCGTCGGCCGACGACCAGCGTCGCGGCTGCGGCCAGCATCGGGATCAGGACGGGTAGGGGCGCAAGGGCTCCCATCAGGTTGTCCGAGATGGTCATGCGCCTCCACCTCCCTCGATCTTGGTCTGGCGAGCGTCTTTGCGCCGCTTCTCGGATTCCTTCTTACGAGCAAGGTCGGTGGCCCAGTCGGGTACCGGTTCGTCCTCGAAGTCGCCGTCGTGGAGGTCGTCGTAGCATTCGATGTCCTCGAGGTTGACCAGTTGTTCGAGGGGAATAGGGTTGCCGTCCTTGTCGAATGCGTCGCCGCCGATGCTCGGGGCACCGGTGAGCGGGTCGTCGGAGCGGTCGTGGTCGGGAGCGTCGGCGGGCAGGCGGCGCTTGAGAACCTTGGTGTCCTCGGGATCGTCCTCGACGGCGTCGGCGGTGTTGATCTTGTAAGACCGGTACGCCAGTGCCAGAACGAAGCCGGCGATACCCATCGTGATCACGATCGCCGTCAGGATCATGCCCTGGGCGAGCGGATCCGCTATCTCCTCGTGGACCGAATCTCGGCCGACGATGGGCGGATTCCCGTCCGATCCACCGACGGTCAGGATCAAAAGGTTGATGGCGTTGCCGAACAGGAGCAAGCCGAGGAGCATCCGGGTGATGCTTCGTTCGATCAGGAGGTAGACACCGGCCGACGTGAGGACGCCGATCAGGATCAGCATTCCGATGTTTGCGCTCATGGTGCTTTCACCTCGATTTCTGCGTCGAGGCGGGCGCCGAGACTTCGGAGTACGTCCAGGACCAGGCCGACCACGATGAGGTAGACGCCCAGGTCGAAGAACAGTGCGGTGACCAGTTTGACGTGGCCGATGAGCGGGAGGGTGAACTCGAAGACGGCCGACGAGAGTGCCGGGGCGCCGAGGAACAGCGACACCAGGGCGGTGCCCGCGGCCAGCGCCAAACCGAGGCCGAGAATCTTGCCCGCGTCGATGGGTACGGCTTCACCGAGTTCGTAGCGGCCACCGGCTAGGTAGCGAAGTACCAGTGCCAGGCCCGCCGTCAGGCCGCCGGCGAAACCGCCGCCGGGAGCATTGTGGCCGGAGAAGAAGAAGTAGATCGACAACACCATGATGGTCGGGAAGATCAACCTCGTGGTGACCTCCAGAACCAGCGAACGGTGTCGCGGATCGATCAGGTCTCCGCCGCGCAACCACGTCGTGTCAGAGTTGGCGGCCGCCTTGTCGACGATGACGGAGGGTGCGTCTGCGACGCGAGGCGCAATGCCGAAGCGGCGGTTGCGGAACACGAGGCTGGCGACGCCGGTTGCCGCGACCAGCAGCACCGAGATCTCACCGAGGGTGTCCCATGCGCGGATGTCGACGAGTAGGACGTTGACGACGTTCTTGCCGTTGCCCAGGTCGTAGGCCGCGTCGGGAAGCAGTTCGTAGATCGGACGAGTGTTTCGGGCATTGGTCGCGAAGGCCGCGATGGTGGTGACGGTGATACCGACGGCGACGGCGAGTGCGGCACGCGGCCACTTGAAGCCGATCGCCTTGCTCTCGTCGACTTCGGCGGGGAACTTCCGGAGCACGAGCACGAAGATCACCAGTGTCAGCGTCTCGACGAGGAACTGGGTCAGCGCGAGGTCGGGTGCACCGTGCAGCGCGAACAACACGCCGCAGCCGTAGCCGGTGAGTCCGACCAGGATGACGCTGGCGAGGCGGTTGCGCATCAGCGTCGCGGCGATGGCGGCCGAGATCATCATCAGCGCGATAGTGAACTGGATGGGCGAATCCCACATCCGAAGGTCGACTCCGCCACCCTTGGTGTCGATGATCAGCAAGAACAGCGGCACCACGACCAGCGTCGCGAGAATCGTCGACTGCGTGCGGGGGAGCGAACCACGCTGAGTGGCGCCGGTCAGGCGCATCGAGATGGTGTCCATGCCGCGCAGGGTTGCGTCGTAGATACGGTCGGCGTTGCCGAGCGGCGGGTGCTCGAAGTGCAGGCGGCTGATCTGACGCTGCGCGATGTAGAGCGCGACGCCGCCCGCGATGACGATGCAGGTCAGCAGCAGCGGAGTGTTGAATCCGTGCCACAGTGCGAGGTGGTAATCGGCGTGCGGTCCGGGAGCCAGCGTGGTGGAGTACGGCGTCAGCAGCTTCTCGAGCTGGGGCGAGAGAATGCCGGCGGCCAGACCGAGAACAGCGAGCAGGCCGGGCGCGAACAGGAACAGCCAACCAGGCTTGTGCATCTTGCTCACGGCCGGACTTGGCTTGCTCAGGGTCTTGCGTCCGAAGGCGCCCCAGATGAAGCGGACGCTGTAGCCGACGGTCAGGATCGAGCCCAACACGATCACCGTGACGACGGCGATGGACGACCAGTGCCCGAGCGCGTTCGTTTCGAGCACCGATTCGAGTGCGGCTTCCTTGCCGACAAATCCGAGGAGTGGTGGCAGACCGGCCATGCTGGCGGCAGCGAGGCTCGCAATGATCGCGAGAGCTGGTGCCGCCTTACCCAGATGAGCCAGTTTTCGCAGGTCACGGGTGCCGGTGGTGTGATCGATGATGCCCACCACCATGAAGAGCGCGGCCTTGAACATCGCGTGCGCCACGACCATCGTCATGCCGGCGAGGGCGGCGTCACGCGTGCCGATGCCGACCAGGACCATCATGAAGCCGAGTTGGCTGACGGTTCCGAAGGCAAGGACGAGTTTGAGGTCGTACGCGCGCATGGCTCGCCAACCGGCGAGGATCATCGACAGCAGACCCAGACTGATGATGGTGATGCGCCACGGCGGCGAATCGGCGTACCCGGGAGCCAGACGCGCGACCAGGTAGATACCGGCCTTGACCATCGCGGCAGCATGGAGATAACCGCTGACGGGGGTGGGCGCGGCCATGGCACCGGGCAGCCAGAAGTGCAGCGGCACGATTGCCGATTTGGAGAGCGCACCGATCAGAATCAGAACGATCGCGACGGACGGGAGCCAACCCGTCGGCGGGTTCGCGACCAGTTCGGAGAGGTTGTAGCTGCCGCCGACCTGACCGAGGATGATCATGCCGACCAACATCGCCAGACCACCCGCCGTGGTGACGAGCAGTGCCTGGGTTGCGGCGCGGCGACTGGTGGCGCGCTCGGCGTAGTGACCGACCAGCAGGAACGACAGGACGGTCGTCAGTTCCCAGAACACGTAGAGAAGCAGCATGTTGTCGCTGGTCACGAGCCCGAACATGGCACCCGCGAAGGCGACCATCTCGGCGGCGAAGATGCCGAGTCGAGGTTCGTCGTCGTTGAAGTAGCGGGCGCAGTAGATCAGGATCAGCGTGCCGACGCCCAGGACGAGGACGGCCATGATGGCCGAGAGCGCGTCGAATCTGAAGTCGATGTCCATGGACAGGCCAGGGACCCAGGTGATGTGCAGCGTCTCGACGGCGCCCCATTTGTCGATGACCCAGCCGAGGCCGGCAAGGGGGACTATCGCGAGGGGGAAGAAGCCGTTTCGCCCTAACCTGCGCACCACAAGCGGAGCCAAGAGGGCGGCAACGGCATGGGCAAGCAAGATAGCGAGCAAAAGGCACTCCGTCGTGTTGTCAGCGGGCGGCGGGGTGTCCGAACAAAATCGAACCTATCGGATTAACGAGACAATTCACCTAGTCGGAGAGGTTGTCTTTGCGTACATATTACCGGGCGTGGCAGTTTCGATGTGCAGCGAGTCGATTCGGACATCATCAGCGCTCGCTGATACACGTAGGTTGGACGACGTGAATTCGTCCACTCCCTCCACGATCATCCGTACCGCTGCCCTCGCGCACATTCGTGACCGCAAGCTGATCCAGACCCGCTCCGTGGGCAAGACCGCGTTCTACATGGCCGGCGGAAAGATCGACCCGGGCGAGACACCCGAGCAGGCGCTGCACCGCGAAATTCGGGAGGAACTCGACGTCGATCTGGTCGACGGAACGGTGAAGTTCCTCGACGTCTTCGAGGCTCACGCTTTCGGACATTCCGCGGACACCGGGCTGCACATGAGTTGTTATCTGGCGGAGATGGCCGGAGACCCGCACCCGACCAGTGAGATCGCCGAGTTCCGATACTTCACGCTCTCCGAGTACGCGGCGATGGACGAGGTGGCGCCGGGATCGCTCAAAGTGTTCCATCGCCTGGCGTCGATGGATCTGATCGACTGATCGACGGAGGAACGGATCGTGTTATCCGGCCCAATCGCAGACTTGTGTAGGCGCAGACGGCCACGATGATCAGCGCGACGGCGTCGAGTATCAGGATGTCGGTCGAGATCTCGAACGGGCCGACCGTAGTGATGCCGTTGAAGGGCTTGTTCTCGTCCAGCGGGGTGTACGCCGTCCATCCGTAGTCGAACTGCGGATAGACGAGCAGGGCCAGCGCCGTTGGGCCGAAGATGACACCGAGCCCGACGAGGGCTCGTGACGCTCCGGTCCGCGGTGGTTCCCGGTACATCGCGCTGGCGATCGCGTAGGTGACGACCGCTGCGGTCAGGGCGACAAGAAGATCGCTGATCGTGAGAAGGTCACCGATCTTCGGCGAAGGCGACGTGGCATAGCTGACGATCCCGGCGACCGTCACCGTCAGGAGCAATCCGTAGCCGACGACGCGGGACGGTGCGAGAGCGCCGACGGCTGCCGCGGCAACGATGACGACGCCGATCACGACGGCGGTCGAGGCCGGGGTTTTCGACCACTCCATCGCCTCGGTTGCCGGACGATTCGCCGAGACCGCTGCCAGAGTTGCGACGGCAGCGGTACACATCAGCAGGATCCGACTGCCGTCGCCCAACACCCGCGCGCAGATCACCGTGATCACCAGCGCGACGAGTAGGAGGGGCACAGCTGCCGTGACGGTGGTGATGTCGAACCACCAATTTGCCGCGACGCCGAAGAGGGTGAGCACCGCTGCGATCGTCACCGGCCGAACGGCCATCCGTTCTTTGGGGTGGTCCTTGTCGAAATCGTGGAACCAGAATGCGGCGACACACGCGGCGGTCAATGCCAGTGCGATCAGTGTTGCCGCCAGCACTGGTGGTTGAAACTGGTTGGTGTTGTCGGCGATGTAGTCCGCGTACCGCCGAGGAATTGCGTCCTCGTCCAGGAGCGAATCCGAGACATGCACGGCAACAATCGTTCCCGCGACCGAAGCCGCTCGGACGCGAGGAGCGGCAGCAACCGTGACCGCGCCGACAGCGACTCCCGCACCGACGGGCGAGAGTGCCTCGAAGTTGTGATCGTAGAGTCCGGGCAGTTCGAGGAGGAGCCCACCGAATGCCGTCATGGCGGCGGTCCGTAACCGGCAACGGGCCATCATCGCGGCTGTCCCGACCGCGACGACAGCCAAGACGCCGGCACCGATGGTCGAGATCGACCAGAATCGGTCACCCGTCGAAATCGACGTCGACTGGCTGTTGACGAAGGGCGCCAAAGCGACGACGGTGACGACGAATGCCGTCACACCACTCAGTGCGACGAGCAGCGTCCTGCGGGCGATGGGCACTGCTCCAAAATAGTCAATCCAGTACCAGTTGCACCGCAATAGCAGGTCTCAGTCCGGTGACGGTGTGTCAACGGCGTTTCGGCGACGAATCGCGATCCCGGAGGCGACGACAACTACACACATCAGGAGTGCGGTACCGACGGAACGAGGTGGCGCCTCGTACGCGTAGGCAATCGTCGCGGCTTCTGCCCGATACGCTGCGCCGGGTTCGATCGCGTCGATGTAGCCGCGCAGTGCGGAGTCCTGCTGGAAGTACGTCGAGGGTGGATCGGGCCGGACGTACGTTGATGACACCGTCTCGATGTCGTGCTGCCCGATCGACATGAAGACCAGGGCAGTGAAAGGAATGGTCAACCCCAGCGTCCCGATGACGGGATTCGAGGGCAAGACGGATCCGAACAGTAGCCCCGATCCGACGCTTAGCGCGACGATCCGGAGCAACAGGGCCACTTCGTGATCGCCGCTGAAGATCAACTCGGACAACGGGATCGAAGCCAGGAGCGCCAGACCCGCGATCCTGCGATCTCGGTGTCGAGAACGTCTCAACCCGACGACGACCGCGATGACCGCGAGGGCAGTGATCACCAACGGCGAGGTTCGGTCACCGTCGAGAAAGAAGCGGTCGGTCAGATCGGCGAACACCGTCGTGGCGGCGGCCGCAACGGCGGTTGCAGCCCAGAGGAATCCGCCGCTGTCTGAAGTTGCGTCGAGTTTCCTCGTACAGAACCAGGTCAGGGTGAGGACGGCGACGGTGGACGCGATCATGACCAGCCAACCCGAATACGTCGACGGGTCCTCTTGCCGGTCGACGACCGAACTGAGAATCCGTTGGGTGACGGCGAGGCCGGTGACAACCGCCAGAGCGGTTGCGGCAATGCCCGGTTCGCTTTTGCCGATCGTCGATTCGGGGTCAACGGTGATGGCGCACGCTACTGCGCAGATCAGCGTCAGCCACAGAAGTGCCCAGGCGGGTTCACCGATGGACGACGTGCTGACGGGTATCAAATCTCCGGTGGACGATTGCGCGGCCAACCACGTCGACACCAAGCCCACGATCAGCAGGTTGCGACCGATGCGACTGTCCCACGAGGCGGCGACCGCGCCACCCAGGATGAGTCCTGCGGCAATGGTTTTGGCAAAACCCAGAACGCTCAGCAGATCAAGACCAAGTTCTTCTCGGGGACGACGTATCTGATCAGAATCAGCACGACGACGCCCACGTACACAAATGCCCACGCGCGCTTTCGAGAACCGCGGTGCTGGAGATAGGCGCAGGCTGCCACGACGACGATGGCGCCGACCACGACGCTGGTGGATTGGCTGCTGATCCATTGGTCGACCTTCGACTGCGGCTCGGTGACAGGCCATCTCATGCGGGCTGGGCTCGTCAGCGCCACGGCCGCAAGGATTCCCGAGAGAAAGGCCGCAAGGGCGACGGTGCATGACCGGACATCGATGGTCATCGGTCTGTCCTGATCAGGCGGTCTCGGTCGGTTCCGGTAACTCGACTGGCGGATGTGAAGGTCGTCGGAGGATCGCCGCGCCGCAGAAGCCGATGATCAGGGTGAAGAGTACCGCTGCGCCGACGGTCTGAGCGGTGACGTAGTCGACGGTGATGCCGATGCCGCGTCCGAATAATCCTCCGTCAGCGCTGACATGCGCCGGGATGGGAAGTTCCATCAATCGTTGAATGTCTGCGGCTGTCAATTCTGGAGGCGCGGTGAGCTGATCGGTGAGGATGGCGATCGACGAGAAGGTCATCGCGGCAAAGGGAATGGCGAGTCCGAGTGTGGCGTCGACCAAGCTGCCGGGAGCCAGGGAACCGAACAGCAGTCCGGCTGCGAATCCCAGTGCGGCGATCTTCAGCGCGATTGACCAGACACCGTGCGCGGAGTCGAAGGGCAGTAGTTCTGACAGTGGTACCGCAACGAGAACCGCGATGGGAACGAGGTGTGGCACCTGCTTGTGCAGTCTCAATCCGACGGTCACCGGCAGGGCTGCGAAAAGCACCAGTACCCAGGGGGACTTCAGGTCTCCCCAGTGACCGGAACCCTTCGCGATGGCGACGAACAGCGGAGCTGACGCAGCGGCCAGAGCGGTTGCCGCCCAGAGGAACTTGCCACCAGCACCGGAGGTGTCGCCGAGACGGTAGGCGGCGATCCACGTCAACGCGAGCGCAGCACCTGCCGCCAAAACCATGGCAATCCAGGCGGTCGCTTCGGACGCGTATTGCTGGCGGTCGATCACGGCGCCGAGAACGCGATGCCCGATCGCCAGCGCGGCGATCACCACGAGAGCGATGCGGATTTCACCCGCGTCGGGCTTGCGGATCCGGAAGCCGGCCTGCGCGGTCACTGCGCAGGCGATCGCTGCTGCGGCCGTGGCGCCGATCAGCCACCATGACGGCTCACCCACCGAAGACGTTGTCATCCTGGCTGTCCCACCGGCGAACGTGCGGATCGCGAGGAAGGTGGCGAGTACTCCGAGGAGTGTCGCGTTCTTCGTGGCAGTGCGGTCCCAACTGACGGCAGCCACACAGCCCAGAATAGTGCCGGCTGCAACACTTTTGACGATGATCAAGGCGATCAGCAGGTCCAGTGACGCAACCTCGGGTACGACTGCACGAATGATCGCGATGACGGCGACCCCGACAGCGATCGCGTTCCAGGCTGCCCGACGGGAACCGCGACGCTGTGAGAGTGCGCAGGCAAGCACGGCAACTACGGCGCCGAGTCCGACAGCAGTGGGTCCACTGCTGATCCAGCGATCCACTTCCGATGGTGAGGCGACGATGGCCCAGTCACGAAGAACTGGATTGGTCAGGGCCAGCGCAGCGAGTATCGCGGACAGGAGCGCAGCGACGGTGGTGAGGATCGCTCGAGGATCGAGTGGCATCGGGCCAACCTATCGCGGCGCCGCGACTTCGGTAGTGGGCGGCGTGAGTGCCGGAAACCAGATGTCGGTGAGAACGTCTGCCGCGACGTCCGCACCCGCGGTGATTGCGCCCTGCTCGGCCCAGCGAATGAAGAAACGCTCGATTTGTGTGAGCAGGAGCTCTACTCGGAGTTTTGCTTCGTCATGCCGGTCCTGCGGCCACCGGGCCAGGTACGACGGCATCGCGTTGGGCAGTGCGGAGATGCCTTCGCGGGCCAGTGTGCGGAACTCTGGTTCGAGGACCATGGCCTCGTCCCACGCCCGCATCATGTGGTGGTGATCGCGGCACCAGTCGAGAGCGCGGTTGATCCAGCCGGCGAATTCTTCGCGCGAACCGGAATCGAGTACATGGTCGAGATCCTGGAATATGGCGAGGGTGCTGGATACGACAGTGTTCGAGCCGAGGGCCTTGAGAATGTCGATCTTTCCGGGAAAGTGCAGGTAGAAGGTGGCTCGGCTGCAGCCGACCCTGCCCGCGATGTCTTCCACGGTGACAGCCGCGTATCCGCGTTCGGTGAAGAGCGCACCGGCGGCGTCCACGAGGTCTGCGCGGGTTCGCTGCTTCTGCTTCTCTCGCAGCGTCAGTCTGCCGGAGGTATCTGTCATTACCGGGATCCTAGTGCCGCGGGGGCTCTTGCGGGACGGTTGCACGAGACTCCCCGTCTTTCACTTGACAGGCCGTTAGTGAAAGCTACTCTGTGGTGTAGCGCACATTCGACCGATCAGAGGACGCCATGACCATCTCGGACACAACACGCACGCCCGACCTGCCGGCCGGATTCGACGTCACCGATCCTGCTGTCCTCGGGGAGCGGATCCCTTTCGAGGAGTTCGCCGAACTGCGTCGCAACGCACCCGTGTGGTGGTGTGAGCAGCCGCCGACGGTCGGCGGATTTCAGGACGAGGGCTACTGGGTGGTCTCGCGTCACGCTGACGTCAAAGAGGTCAGCCAGCGCAGCGATGTGTTCTCGAGCTGGGAGAACACCGCGATCGCGCGTTTCGCCGACGACATGCCCCGCGAGGCCGTCGAGATGCTCCGCCATCTTCTGCTCAACAAGGATGCGCCGGAGCACACCAAGCTCCGCAAGCTGATTTCGAAGCTGTTCACGCCGCGCGCTATCAACGGCATGCGCGACGAGTTGGATCGTCGTGCGCGGAGCATCGTCGACACCGCTGTGAGCGAGGGCCCGGGCGACTTCGTGAAGCAGGTTGCCAGCGAGCTGCCGCTCCAGGCGATCGCGGATCTGATCGGAGTGCCGCAGGACGATCGAGACAAGCTGTTCAAGTGGTCCAACGAGATGATGGGCTACGACGACCCGGAATACCAGGGTGATCCGGCGGTCGCGTCCACCGAAGTCCTCGGATACGCGTACCAAATGGCAGACGCGCGTCGTACCTGCCCGGCAGACGACATCGTCACCACACTGGTCCAGGCGGATATCGACGGCGACTCTTTGAGCCCGGAGGAGTTCGGGTTCTTCGTGTTGATCCTGGCGGTGGCGGGGAACGAGACCACCCGCAACGCCATCACGCACGGAATGATCGCGTTCCTGGACAACCCCGAGCAGTGGGAGCTGTACAAGAAGGAACGTCCCAAGACGACGGCCGACGAGATCGTTCGTTGGGCGACGCCGGTCACCGCGTTCCAGCGCACCGCGCTCGAGGACACGGAATTGGCAGGAGTGTCGATCAAGAAGGGGCAGCGCGTGGTGATGCTGTACAGCTCCGCAAACTTCGACGAGGACGTGTACGAGAACCCGATGACGTTCGACATCACTCGTAACCCCAATCCGCACTTGGGTTTCGGTGGAACGGGCGCGCACTTCTGCATCGGTGCCAACCTCGCTCGCATGGAGATCGACTTGATGTTCAACGCGATTGCCGACAACGTCCCGGACATCACCAAGATCGGTGATCCGCGCCGTCTGCGTTCGGGTTGGATCAACGGCATCAAGGAGTTCCAGGTCGATTACAAGAGCACAGGCTGCCCGGTCGCTCACTAGAGTCGGTAGGTGAGAGGTACACCCCACGATCTCGAGGAGCCACCGCATGACTTCGATCAACGACAAGGCAACAGCTCTACTGGCGTTGCACCAGCCAGGCAACCCGGTCATTCTCCCCACAGTCTGGGACGCGTGGTCGGCGAATCTTGCGGTGGCTGCAGGTTTTGCAGCCCTGACGGTGGGCAGCCACCCGGTTTCCGATTCCATCGGCAAGCCGGACAACGAAGGCATTACCTTCGACGAACTTCTGCACCGGATCAAGCAGATCACCGGTGCGGTCGACGCCCCGATCTCGGTGGACATCGAGGGTGGCTACGGGCTCGAGCCGGCAGTTCTCATCGACGGGCTGATCGATGCCGGCGCTGTCGGACTCAACATCGAGGACACCGTTCACAGTGAAGGCGGACGCTTGCGAGAGGCGCAGGAGCACGCCGACTTCGTGGGTGGGCTTCGCCAGGCCGCCGACGCCGCCGGAGTTCACGTTGTCGTCAACGCACGTACCGACCTGTTCGTGAAGCAGGTCGGTGACGAGTCCGATCGCGTCGATCGCGCCATTGCACGCCTCAAGTTGGCAGCCGATGCCGGTGCCGACGTTCTCTACCCCGTCGGGCGTCACGACGACGCTACCCAGCGCCGCTTGACGTCCGAACTCCCACTTCCGATCAATGCGATCGGAATCCCGGATCAGGACGACCCGGCAAGTTTCGGTCCGCTCGGAGTGGCGCGTGTGAGCTTCGGTCCGTTCTTCCAGATGGCCTTGGCCAACCGCGCAAACGAGATCTTGGGACGCTGGAAGTAAGAATGCAGACACTGATGTCGCCCGGCCCGCTGCTCGACGATCGCGGACATCTGGTCGAGACGGGTTGGGCCTCATCGGAGATTCGCAAGTATCGACGCTCCGCAATCACCGCCCCGAAGTTCCGAATCAAGGAGTGGGACTACTACTGCGTTCTCACGGCGGATTACGGCATCGCGCTGACCGTCGCCGACAACGGGTACATGGGCTTGCTCGGGGTTTCCTGGCTCGATTTCCGAACGCCGCACGAGATCACCGAAAACGTGATGCTGCCGTTCCCGATGGGAAGGCTCGGTCTGCCCGAAAGTGCGGACGACGGTGATGTCGTGGTGTCGAAAGGTAAGGCTCGGTTCGAGTTTCGCCATGTAGACGGCGGGCGACACCTGATCGTCGACTATCCGGCTTTCGACGGTGGGCGAGGTCTACATGCCGATCTGTTTCTGGCGAGTCCTGCCGATGATCGGATGGTGATCGCCACGCCGTTTCCGAAGGCGCCCCGATCGTTCTATTACAACCAGAAGGTCAACTGCCTGCCCGCTGCCGGGGCCGTGCGAATCGGGAGCGACGACTTCACATTTCGCTCGGAAGACTCGTTCGGCGTTCTCGATTGGGGCAGGGGAGTCTGGACTTACGACAACACCTGGTACTGGGGTTCTGCATCCGGACTGGTGAGCGGCGAGCGGTTCGGATTCAACATCGGTTACGGCTTCGGGGACACTACGGCGGCCAGTGAGAACATCGTGTTTGTCGGCGGGCGGGCGCACAAACTGGACAGGATCAACTTCGATATCCCGCAGGGAGCGTACGACGGCGCCCCGTGGACCTTCTCGAGCAGCGATGGTCGCTTCGAGATGACTTTCGAGCCGGTTATCGACCGCGCCGCGACTTTCGACGTCGGGGTGTTGCGTTCGATTCAGCATCAGGTGTTCGGGAAGTTTTCCGGCACAGTGATCCTCGATGACGGTTCGTCTCTGGTGGTTCGAGATCTCCTCGGATTTGCCGAGGAGGTTCGGAACCGCTGGTAAGCCGTGCGCATCCGCGAAGGTGTCGGGAACGCAGCACGAGCACCGAGGCATGGAGGTGCCCCGGTGCTCGCGTCTTCAGTTGTCGCGGTTCACGCCGCTGTCGGTGGACTGTTCCCACCGATCGGATGCTGGAACGGATCGATCGACATCGGCGGATAGAACACCGTCTTCCGATCGGGACCGATCTCCACCCGCCACTGCGTGTGGTGCAGTGTCCGATGATGGTGACCGCACAACAAGATCAGGTTGTCGAGATCTGTTGGGCCACCATCGTTCCAGTGAACGATATGGTGGGCATCGCACCACCCCGATGGTGTCCCGCACCCCGGAAACGCACACCCACCATCCCGGACGGCCAACGCCCGCCGCTGCGGAACCGTCGCGGTTCGTACTTCATTGCCGCAGTCGAGCGGAACACCATTCTCGTCCAGGAGGATTCGGGTGACGGTGCAGTCGCAGGCGAGCATCCGCGCGGTGTCGATGCTGATCGGGCCCACCCAATCCGTCCACGCGAACCCGAGTTCCTCGGTCGACGGCAGTAGATCCTTCAAGGCTTTGAGGTCGGTCATGTCTTTCGCCGACGCAGTCACAGTGATGTGCGGTTTCACTCCGCCTTCGATCGGACCCAACCCCGCCCGCTCATACCGCCGCAGAAGTTCACAAAACCCATCCGCCCGCCGTAGTGCCGGAGTGCGGGTGTCTTTGACGCCGTCTTTCTCCGGCGTCGGAGCGGACAGGCTCGACAGCAACGTGATCAGACGGGCCCCGTTGACCGCATCCAGATCACCCTTCACAGTTACTCTGCCGTACAGGCCTTTCGAGGCGTAGAACTCGTTGCGCTCCGAATCCTCCCCGACCGGGACACCGTCCTCGCGTTTGCCGTACTGCTTCTCGATCCGCCGGATCGCCGCCCGCACCGCATCACAATCGGCAATGTTCTTCGACGCCAACCCCAACAGGATCCCGCGGGCCTTGTCGACGTCCGCCGGGGTCATGTTCTTGGGTGGATGCTGACAAAACGACGCCACCTGACGGGCCTTCAACGCATCCACATCGCCGCGGTGGAATGCATCCGCGACTACAGGTTCGAGCAGAAGCAACCGAGCCAAGCTGACCAGCAGGCTGCACTCACCGATCTCCAAATTCGTCGAACCGTGCAGCCATTGCGCGATCGCCCGAAAACCCTTCCCGACCACAGTTTCCCGGGAAAACATTTCCACGATCAACAACACCATGCGCGACTGCAACTCGTGCCGGACGCGCACCAGATCCAGAACCTCACTCTTGAGGTCCTCGCCATCCACCTGCCACGCTTCCCGACTGTCCATGCTCAAAGTTTAATCGAACATACTTTCGATAACCAGGGACATATCGGACGACTTTGAGTTCGAGATCAGCCGATCGCGCTCAGGTCCCCGTACACCGTCCGGCCCTCCAGGACGGTGGCGAGCACCGTGATGTCGGCCAGCTCGGTCGGCTCGACGTCGAGGGGATTTGCCGACAGCACAACAAGATCCGCGTAGGCACCGGGAAAGATGGACCCGATGTGATCTTCGCTGAACAGCTGCCATGCGGCGTTGACCGTGTGGGCGCGAACAGCGGCGTCCACGGGGATCCGTTCTTGGGGGGCCACGACGCGACCGCTGGGCGAAAGCCTGGTGACGGCGTCCTGCATGTTTCGTAGCGGATTGGCGGGGGTGACGGGACCGTCGTTGTGGAAGGTGAACCGTTGTCCGGCCGCGAGTGCAGATCCTGCTGCGGCCCAAACGGATCCGTACTCGGGGCCGAACAGGTCATCCACCAGAACGTCACCCCAGTAGTGCAGGTGGTCGATGAAGATGCTGACCGTGACGCCTAGTTCCGCTGCGCGGACGAACTGATCCGGACGCATCGCGCCGACGTGTTCGAGACGCAACCGGTGATCGGGCCGGGGGTGCTCTTTCAGAAGTCGTTCCCACGCGTCGAGAACCATGGTGATCGCGTCGTCGCCGTGGGCGTGGCACGCCATCTGCCACCCCTTGGCGAAGTAGGCGGAACTGATGTCGTGGATCTGTTCGCCGGTGTAGTTGGCGTGCCCGTGCGTGCAGGCGATCCCGAGCGCGCGGGTGGCTTCGGTATCGAGATACGGGAAGCTGGTGGCGATGTTACCGACCCACGGTGAACCGTCGGACCAGACCTTGATGCCGATCTGGCGCACCAGGTCGTTTCCGTCGCCCGGCGATGCCTCGGTAGTGCGCGCGTCGTTGGACATTTCGTAGAGCCGCAAGCGTGTGGTGAGCAGTCCGGCGTCAGCTATCGCGGCCAGGGCGGGCCGCATCTTGGGGTCGAACGACAATTCGGCGATGGTGGTGATTCCGGCAGCGTTCAGCCGGGCGCATTCGGCCGCCACCAGTGCGGGAAAGTCGTCGCCGATGGTCACTGCGTGGCCTGCGACTGCAAACACGGCAGGCATTTCGTACGCGGATCCGTCGAGTGCGCCCGTCGTGTCGTGGCCGTACGATCCGCCGATCGGATCGGGGGTATCGCGGGTGATGCCGGCCTGCACTGCTGCCGCCGTGTTGAAATACGCGACGTGGCCCGAGTTGTGCATGATCACGAGCGGGTACTCCGGTGCGACGGAGTCCAGCCAGGCGATGGTCGGGTCGGGTAGGCCCTTCTGCAGCAACGGGTCCCAGCCATTCAGAGAAGCGCCGGCAGCACCTCGCGAACGAACTGTGTCGACGACGGCAGCGACTACGGCATCCGCCTCGGCGATCGTGACAGGCCGGATGTCGACGACGTCAGGTCCGAGCACGATGGCTTCTTCCAAAGGGTGACCGTGTGGCTCGATGAACCCCGGCAGAACAGTGGCACCTCCGACGTCGACGACGCGGGTATCCGGCCCCACCAGTTCCTCGACGTCCGTGCGCGCGCCAACGGCCGTGATCCGGCCGCCCGTCACGGCGAGCGCCTGGGCGCGTGGTGCTTCCTCGTGCATGGTCACGATGTCGCCGTACAGAACCAGATCAGCAGCCATGGTCAGTCCTTATCGGTTGTCCGCGTACGCCTGTAGGTGTGCCACCTGCTCGGGATCGAGTGAGGGACGTACCTTCTCACGGGCGGTCGCCACGTCCGCGGCCGTCACGTCGGCCGCGTCCATGCTCCGACGCATGGCGGCGAGTGCAGCCTCACGCAGGAGAGCCGAGCAGTCTGCTGCCGAGTATCCCTCGAGATCGACGGCCAGAATGTCCAAATCGACATCTTCGGCGAGCGGTACCGACTTGCCGGAAGCACGCAGAATCGCTTTGCGAGCCTCCGCATCCGGAGGCGGTACGAATACGAGACGTTCGAGTCTGCCGGGGCGCAGGAGAGCCGGGTCGATCAGATCCGGTCGATTGGTGGCGCCCAACACCACGACGTCGCGTAGCGGTTCGACGCCGTCGAGTTCGGTCAGCAACGCGGCTACGACGCGATCCGACACCCCGGAGTCGGAACTTTGACCACGACGCGGGGCAAGGGCGTCGATTTCGTCGAGGAAGATCAACGAGGGCGCCGAATCGCGTGCGCGCTGGAACAACTCGCGTACGGCCTTTTCGGAGGCGCCGACCCACTTGTCCATCAGCTCCGCACCTTTGACGGCGTGGACGCTGAGGTGACCTGAGCTGGCAAGGGCACGAACGAGATACGTCTTACCGCAGCCGGGAGGGCCGTAGAGGAGCACGCCGCGGGGTGGGTCGACACCGAGGCGTGCGAAGGAGTCGGGGTGCTGTAGCGGCCACAGCACCGCTTCGGTGAGGGCCTGTTTGGTTTCGACCATGTCGCCGACGTCGTCGAGGGTGACGCTGCCGATCGACAGTTCTTCGGTACTCGAACGGGACAGTGGCCGAATCACTTCGAGGGCACCGACAAGATCTTCCTGCGTGATCTCCGGAGAATCACCGGATTTGGACGCCCGCGTCGCCGCTCGCAATGCAGCTTCACGGCAGAGCGCCGCGAGGTCGGCGACCACGAATCCGGGTGCGCGCGAGGCGATGGCGTCGAGTTCGAGGGTTCCGGTGGGCACTCGGCGGAGCAGGAGTTCGAGCAACGCCTTGCGAGTTGCGCCGTCCGGCAGGGTAAGTGCGAGTTCTCGATCGCAGAGATCCTGGCCGCGAAGGCGCGCGTCGACGGTCTCCGGATGGGCGGAGGTCGCGACGAATGCCACGCCCGGGGTTGCGACGGCGCTGCGCAATTGTTCGAGGATCAGTGCGGACACCGGTTCCGCGGTGGCCGGAAGCAGAGCGTCGATGTCACTGATCAGCAGTACGCCACCGCCGCGCACGGCAGCAACGGCGTCGACGATTCGCTGCAGGCGGGTATTCGCCTCGGTGGCACCGACTCCCGGGCCGTCGAGTTCGACAAGTTTGCGCGAGGACAGGACCGAGCGGGCCAACGTGGCTTTGCCCACGCCGGCGGGGCCCGTGACGAGGACGCCGAGGTGTGGTGAGGCGCCGAGCGTACGAAGCAGTTCTGGTTCGTCGAGTGCCAGGCCGAGCCACTCGGTCAGCTTGGCTGCCTGCGCCTGCGCGCCGACGAGGTGATCCAGCGGAACCGACGGTGCGGGTTCGATCGCGACGGCAGCGGGACTGGAAACAAGCGCACTCGGCGTCAGTGTGCCCGCCGAGCCGGAACCCCAGTTGACTGCCGAATTCGGCTGGACGCTGACCGGACCACCGGCAGGTTCGACGGCCGTGACGGTGAGCAGTTCGGATGTCCACGCGACGCCGAAGGTACGGGAAAGCGCTTGGGTGGCTTCGGAAGTGCTCGTACCCGGACCGAGATCGCGGGGGAGGAGCGAGACCGTGTCGCCGACGCTGACGACCTTGCCCAGAAGGGCTTGTCGCAGAACCGTCGAGCTGATCGAATTTGTCGCCATGGACGAGCCGGTGACGGAGACGGATCGCGCTCCGTACACCGTCACCGGACCGACCACGACGGAAGAGTTCTCGGTCAAGCCGACGTTCGACATGGTGACGTCGTCGAGAAGGATCGTGCCTGCCGGGGTTCCGGTGGGCGCACGGCCCGCGACGGTCGCGGTGCCGCGGGCTCCCATGAGTGCGATGGCATCCCATTCGCGGATGCCCAACGCCGCCAACGCTTCGGGGTGCAAGCGCACGACCCCGCGGCGTAGGTCGGCGGCAGAGGTGTTGAGTCGAACGGTGAGGGCGAGTTCCGGCGAAGTCACCTCTCGAGAGTACGTCGTGGACTAGCGGGGTCGCCGCAATCCGAGACGAGCGGCCGAGCGGCGGCCACCGACGTTGGGTTGGCGTCGGATCGCGCGGCGTTCGGAAGGCTTGATGTCCCAGGTTTCGGGACGTGCTGCCACCCACCGCTTCGAGTGCACGGCAAACGGGATGTGCACCAGGTAGATCGCGATGAGAACGATCAGCAGGATGTACGGGTAGGTGATCAGTGCGGCCGCAGCCAACGTCACCAGGACGAGCAGGCCGGCCGCCATGTGCGGCGGCACGGATACCGACTTCATCGCCAGCGTCGGGATGCGGCTGACGATCAGTGCAGCCGAGAAGAGCGTCCACACGATGACGACGAAGTGCGAAGACCACCAGCCGTCACCCCACTGAGCCGTCGCGGCCAGGGGAGTGAGGGCGATGAGTGCGCCGGCCGGAGCCGGCACGCCGACGAAGTACTCACGTGCGTACGCGGGGACGTCGTCGTCGTCGAGCAGGGTGTTGAAACGTGCGAGTCGCAACACGATGCTGACCGCGTAGATCAACGCGATGATCCAGCCGATGCTGGTGCCGTCCAGCAAGGTCACGTACAGGACCAGGGCCGGGGCGACGCCGAAGGAGATGGAGTCGGCCAGTGAGTCGAGTTCGGCGCCGATCTTGCTGGTGGCGTCGAGCAGTCGCGCGATGCGGCCGTCGAGTGAATCGAGGACGGCTGCGGCGCCGATCATCGCGAGCGAGGTACCGGGCTGACCGTCGAGAGCGAACTTGACGGCGGACAGCCCGGCGCACAGCGCCAGGATGGTGATGACGGACGGCAGCAACCGCACCGCCTGGGTGCGTTTGGGCATCTTCGCGCCGGGTTGGGCTGCTCCCGGCTTCTTCACGGCTGACTTCATCTTCGGCGTCTTCACGGCAGTTGCGCGATAACTGTTTCAGCACCGATCGTGCGTTGTCCCGGCTCGACCAGGAGAGTGGTTCCGGCGGGGAAATACGTGTCGACGCGTGAGCCGAAACGGATCAGTCCGTACGTGTCGCCGATCGGCAGTACGTCACCGACACCGGCGTAGCAGACGATGCGGCGCGCGAGCAGTCCCGCGATCTGGACAACTGCCACGTCGTGACCGTCGGCGGTTTCGATGAGCATGCTGTTGCGCTCGTTGACCTCGCTGGCATCGGCGAGATCTGCGGAGAGGAACTTGCCTGCCTGGTGAACGACCTCTTTGACCGTTCCACCGACAGGGCTGCGCTGGACATGCACGTCGAGAACCGACAGGAAGATGCTGACGCGGGGGCGCGGTTCGCTTCCGAGATTGAGCTCGGCGGGCGGAACGGCGTTGTCGACCAGAGCCACCTCGCCGTCGGCGGGTGCGACGACGACGCCGATGCGGTTGGGCGGCACCCGGTGCGGGTGACGGAAGAACGTGGCGCATGCGGCGGCGGTGGTCAGACCGGCTCGGCGCACCCACTTACGGTTGCGGCCCAGTGCTGCAACTCCCAGCGGGGCCAGCACGAACGGCAGGCCGGCGGGATGAAGTGGCGGAATCGCATGGCGAACCAGATCGACGAGATGTCCGATCCCGGTGGGTTGCGGGGTTCCGGGGGGTGTGGGTCGGCGTGCCACAGGCTCCTCTAACTACTCGGTAGGTCTTCTGCTGGTCGCACTGACAGTACGGGGTGGTAGAGCATCCATAGATTACGTGAACGCCTTCTCTCCTACAGGCTGTAGTGGCATCAAGTACGAGTAGTACCCGACACAGTCGCCGGTGCGTATCGCCAGCGGGAGCGTCGCACCGCTTACTCGGATCACCAGTTGCCGCCCCGGTTGGGCTGCGGCGGCGTCGCGCAGTCGCTGCCGGTCGACCAGTACGCGGAACCTCTCCCGGGGATCCATTCCACCCGGATCCACCCGGGCACCACCGTCTTCGCCGACGCTGACGACGGCACTGTCCTCGGTGCCGTTGAGCAGGGCGGCAAGGTGGTCGCCGCTCAGTTCGACGGCGTTGTGGTGCTCGCGCAGGATTCGGTGATCGGGGAACTCTCCGTCCTCGATCAGGGGACTGGACACTTCACCTCCTGGATACGACGCAGTCACCGTGCGCGCGGAGAAAGTCAGCGTCACGACGCCGGCGACATCGCGTAACAATCGCGCGAAGGCCACGGGAACGACGGCGGACACTGCCAGAGCGGAGTGAACTTTCACCTCGGCGACCGCGAGCCGGAACTGATCAGTGGTGACAAACGCAGCGACGCCGTCGTGAATGTCGAGGTGGACGCCGCGAAGTATCGGGAACTCCGATTCCTCGTTCACGGCGAACATCACGGCGTCGAGTGCGCGTCGTAGATCCCAGGAGTCGATCTCCACGCCGCCGGAGGCAGGTAGCGAGTCGATCAGGCGGTGGATTCTCTCGAGTTCGGCGCGGGCGTCGGCGAGGCCGTCCTCGAGATTGCGCAGATGGGCGTTCAGGCACGAATGAGGTTCCGGTCCGGTCAGGACGGCCATCATGTCGCGGATCGGAACACCGACGCGTCGCATACCGGCGATCACGCGGGCGTTGCGGAGCTGGTCGTCGGTGTACCAGCGGTAACCGGTGTGCGGATCGACGGAATGCGGGACGAGCACGCCTTCCTTGTCGTAGAACCGCAGCGCGCTGATCGGGAGCGCCGACGCCCGGGACATCTCGCCGATCGTCAGGAGGGCGGAACTAGTGGTCACGGATCAATTCTGCCCGCAGTCGCTCGATACCGCCCCTGATCATCCGGCCGTAGCCGTCGTCGGCGAGGGCGCCGACCGACGCCTCGGCCTTCGTCAGATGCTCGACGGCCTCGGCGTCGCGTCCGAGTTTGCGGTAGTCGGCAGCCAGGTTGAGGTGCAGGGACGGATAGAAACCGGCAACCTGCAGTGACGCATGGTGTTCCTGAGCTCGCGCCTCGGTCAACGAATCGGCAGCGTCGAGGGCGCGCAGGTCCCAGCAGAGCTCCAGAGCGGGATCGTCTTGAACGTCGGCCATGTAGTGCGCGAGGGAGACGATGTGGAGCGCGTCTGGGGCGGCGCTGATCTCTTCCCACACCTTCTCGAACGCAGAGCGAGCCCCGGCTCGATCGCCGGAGCTCGCCAATTCTTGTGCCTGCGCTATCTGTGTCATCACGGGATCCATGGAACGGATCCTGATGCCTCGACCTGGTCGAGGGTCAAGCGGAGGTGCGTGCAGCCGCCTCGGCTTCGCTCTTCACACGCTTCAAGGTGGCGTTCATGCCTTCGACCAGATCGACCTCGAAGTCGTCGTTCCCGCCGAACACGGTCTTGACGAGGAACTGCGAGACCTTCGACGTTCCGGTGGGAGCCTCGCGACGCTCGGTCACCTTGGTGCCCGTAGCGGTCGGCTCGAGTTCGTAGGACCAGATCGTGCGGTTCTCCGCGATACGGAACGCCACCGACTTGTTCGGTTCGAAGCGAACAACCTTCGACGACGTCGGCCAGACCAGCAGGCCCTTGCGGTTGACGTTGATCGTCTTGGCACCCTCACGCACGGTCCCGCCGATTACCTTCATCACCTTGCACTGGGGGCTCCATTCGCCCATGCGCTGCAGGTCGGCGACGATTGCCCACACGTCCTGCGGTGATGCGTCGATGTCGATGCTTGCTTCGAGCGTGTTGGACACAGTCTCTCCAGTCGAGTTGATGCTACGTAAAGTTACAAACACTTTTGTCGATCGTAAGCGATCCGTCAATGGACCATGTGTGTCAGGTCACTGTACGGCCGTCCAACAGGGTCGTGCGGGAACACGCGCGGTGGTAGCGGACAATGGTTCGCGCACGTATGACGATCCATCCGACTGGAGTACCGAGAAGTGAACAGCGACGCCGCGACGCAGGATGGCCTCAAGCGAGGGCTGACAGCGCGCCACATCCGCTTCATCGCCCTCGGATCAGCCATCGGAACCGGACTGTTCTACGGCAGCGCCGAGGCCATCAAACGAGCCGGCCCGTCGGTGCTCCTGGCCTACCTGATCGGCGGCATCGCGGTCTACCTGGTGTTGCGAGCGCTCGGCGAGATGGCGGTCCGCAACCCGGTCTCGGGTTCGTTCAGCGAGTACGCGAACAAGCACCTCGGACCACTCGCCGGTTTCATGACCGGGTGGACGTACACGTTCGAGATGGTGATCGTGTGCCTCGCCGACGTCACCGCCTTCGGTCTTTACATGCAATTCTGGTTCCCGGACGTACCGAGATGGATCTGGATTCTGGCTGTCGTCTTCTTCATCGGCGCGATAAACCTGTTGAGCGTCAAGGTTTTCGGTGAACTGGAATTCTGGTTCACGCTCGTGAAGATCACTGCCATCATTGCGATGATCGCCGGTGGCATCGCGATCATCGTGTTCGGATTCGGCGTTCACGACACCGATGCCGGAATCAGCCACCTCTGGTCGGACGGCGGGTTCTTCGCGACGGGCTTCGGCGGATTCGTCGCGTGCTTCGCGATCGTCATGTTCGCGTTCGGTGGCACCGAGATCATCGGTATCACCGCGGGCGAAGCCGAGGATCCGGCGCAGACCATCAGGAAAGCCGTCAACACGGTCCCGGTGCGCATCATTCTTTTCTACATCTGCACCCTCGCCGTCATCATGGCGATCATTCCGTGGCAGACCATCAACTCCGACAACAGCCCGTTCGTCCAGATCTTCGAGAACCTCGGATTGGGAACGGCCGCATCGATCCTCAACATTGTCGTCATCACCGCGGCCCTGTCCGCCATCAACAGCGACGTTTTCGGTGCGGGTCGCATGATGTTCGGAATGTCGCATGCCGGCCAGGCCCCGCAGGTGATGAAGAGAGTCTCCGCCAACGGTGTTCCGTGGATGACCGTTGTCATCATGACCGGTGCCCTGCTGGTGGGAGTACTGCTCAACTACCTGATCCCGGACCAGGTGTTCCTCGTCATCGCCTCGCTGGCGACCTTCGCCACCATTTTCGTCTGGATCATGATCCTGCTCTCGCAGTTCCGTTCCCGCGCTCAGATGAGTGCAGACGAAACAGCGGCACTGAAATTTCCAGTGCCGCTGTGGCCGTACGGTCAGATCTTCGCGATCGTGTTCCTGGCTTTTGTCATCGTGTTGCTCGGCGTCATCGCCGATACCCGAGTTGCGCTGCTCGTCGGTGCCGGATGGCTGGTTCTGCTGACGGGCGCGTACTACAAGTGGGTGAAACCGGCTGTCAGCGCAGCGGATCGAAGTGACGCATGACGGTCGGCGTCTGAGCACCGGTCATCGAGTCGGCCACCATCTTTCCGGTCAACGGACCCAGGGCGATTCCCCACATCCCGTGACCACCGGCGACGTGCACGCGCGGCGAGCGCGTGGCTCCGATCAACGGCAAGCCGTCGGTAGTGCACGGTCGTGAGCCCACCCATTCCTCTTCCCGCGCAGTCCAGTCGATGCCGCTGAGCATCGGCTTGGCCGCATCGACGATCGCCTGCACGCGGCGCGGATCCAACGGCGCGTCGGGGCTGCGGAATTCCATCATCCCGGCCACTCGGAAGCGATCGTGCAACGGAGTGCACGCAACGCGCTGGGTGGGGAAATACACAGGATTCTTAGGGAGGTGCTCGGGCTTGACGCTGAAGCTGTAGCCGCGTCCGGCCTGCACCAGTTTGCGCACACCGAACGGTGCGGCGAGCTTGTTCAAGCGGGCACCGCTCGAGATGACCACGGCGTCGCCGTCGCGTGAATCACCGTGTGCACTGCGAACAGTGACTCCGCCGACCCGATCGTCGATCTGCGTGACGTCGAAACCGCTGACGATTTCTCCACCGCGTTCACGAACCGCGTCCGCCAACGAGTTCACGAACAACGGGGGATCGATGAAACGCTGATTACGCAGACGCAAACCGGCTTTCACACCCTGGCCGAGTGAAGGCTCGAGCGAATGAATCGCGTCGTAGTCGAGGAGGTCGAAGTCGACCTCGCCGCCCGCGGCCTCGACGTGATGGAACTCGTCCACCAAAGTCTGTCGGTCCTTCTCGGACGCAAACGCGGCGAGGAAAGGATCGGCCAGGCGGGTCAGCTCTTTGACGCCACCGTCGGCGAGTTCGTCGTACGCGCCCAAGGCTGTTCGGTTGACCTCGGTGTAGACCGACATCGCTTCCTGCCACTTCGACGGCGTGCAGTGGCGCGCGAACCCGACCAGGAACCGAATCAGCTTCAGATCGGTGGTCAGTGGCACGTACACCGGGGACGACGGGCTGAGCATCGCGCGCAAGCCGTATTGGAGCACTGCGGGTTCGGGCAGCGGAAGCGTCAATGCGGGGGCTAGCCAACCGGCGTTGCCCCAGCTCGCGTCGGCTGCGACGCCGTCGCGATCGACGACGGTGACCTCGACTCCACGTTCCTGCAAGAACCAGGCCGTCGACAATCCGACAACACCCGCACCGACCACGACCACACGATCGGGGCTCTGACGAGTTCCCATGACGCACTCCTTCTACAGACTCTGCTCGAACCGAGACGCCGGTCACATCCGGGTCTGTCTCAAGCATGAATCGCGGGGCTGGCAAAAGGACTGGCCGTTCGGCCATCGTCGGAGCTACCTCGTTGTGGATTCGCACAACGCGCAGCCGCGCCTGCTCAGCGAGCGAGTTTGAACTGCAGCATCAGAATCAAGCGGGTGTCGGCATCGGTCAGGTCGACGCCGCACATCTCCTTGCCTCGGCGCAAGCGGTTGCGGAGTGTGTTGGTGTGAACATGCAGTGCGGCAGAAGAATTCGCTACGTCACCGCCGTGCTCGAGAAAGGCCTTTGCCGTCGCGACCAGATCGCTGCCGTGCTGAGAGTCGTGACGTTCGAGGCTCCCGAGCGGCGTGGCGTCGCCGAGTCCGTCGATGATGTCGGCGACGTGCAGCGCGAGTACAGAGGCCAACGTGTCCCTCATTCCCGCGACGGTTCCGCCGGACCGGCCATGACGAAGCGCTCCGAGAACATGGTCGGCGTCCGAACGTGAAAGATGTGATTCGCTTGCAGACTTCACTGTCCGGCCGACGGCTACTGCCAGGAATTCGCGGCCACGGGCGCGGGTGAGGAAGTCGGCGGACAATCGGCGAGCGTTGGTCTCGTCGGCCGCGATGACAAGGTAGATGGTCTCGGACAGTTGAGCGGCAACGGCGTCGACGGCCAGAGTGTCGAGGTACAGGCTCAAGGACGCGACCAACCCCGCCGGCAGTGGTCCCGCGACTGTTCCGACGGCGACGACGGTGAGCGGGCCTGCCAACCGCAAGTCGTCTGCGGCGCGGAAAGCTGGTTCACCACCGCCGATCAGAGCTTGGACGCGCTGGGATTGGCGACGGCGTGTGCTGTCGACCCGGTCACGCTCCGAGGCGATTCTCTCGGCCACGACGGATACCGCGGAACGAAGTATAGATTCCTGTGTGGGCGTCGGTGTTCCGGCGAGTGCGACCCAGATCGAGCCGACGGGGTGATCGTTCTCGCGAACTGCGATGACCAGTCGCGGCGTGATCGCAGGGTCTTCGAGGTCGACGTAGATGGGATCGCTCTCTCGGTGGAGGCGATCGAATACTCCTGCGTCGGAGAGTAATTGGCGGAATCGGCTGGGTACCTGCCGGCCGAGGATCGTGCCGATGCGAGCTTCGTCCACGGCCTGCTCGCCGCCGGAGTACGCGAGGACAGTCGAGTTCTCGTCCTCGATCGTGACGGGAGCGCCGAGTAATTCGGCCAGAGAACCGGCAACGGAGAAGAGGTCGTCGTCGCGCAGGTCCATGGGTGGGAGCCTACTGAGCGATCGACGGATTTCGGGTTACGACGCCTCGGCAGGACCTCGATGGCGAATATAGGCTGGTGCAATGGCCGACATCGAAGGTGTTCTGTTCGATATCGACGGAGTCCTGCTCACGTCCTGGCAGCCGATCGAGGGAGCAGGGGAAGCAGTACGCGAAGTTCGGCGGCGGGGATTGGCCTGTGGGTTTCTGACCAACACAACCTCGCGCAGTTCGACGCTCATCGCGCAGGGGTTGTGCGACGCCGGTATCGAGGTCGAGGCGAGCCAGATAGTTACTGCCGCCAGGCTCACGGGGGAGTACGTGCGGGCGACGTATCCGGACGCGCGGGCGTGGGTCCTCAATCACGGTGACGTGTCTGCCGATCTCGAGGGAATCGAATTCGACGACGCCGATCCGGAGGTCGTGATTCTCGGCGGCGCCGGCCCGGAGTTCACCCACGAGGCGCTGAGCCGAGTGCTCGAACTTCTGCTCGCCGGTGTGCCCGTCGTCGCGATGCACCGCGGGATGATGTGGGAGACCGTAGACGGCCTTCGGATCGACACGGGAACGTACTTGCCGGGCTTCGAGGAAGTGGCAGGTGTAAATATCGCCGCAGTGGGTAAACCGTCTCTCACGGGGTTCCTGACAGCCACGGAGCTGATGCATGTCGAACCGGAGGCGACGGTGATGGTCGGCGACGATCTGATCGGGGACGTCCTCTCCTCACAACGAGTCGGCTTGACCGGAGTTCTGGTGCGCACAGGCAAGTTTCGGCAAACAGTGCTCGACCTCTCGGTTCAGAAGCCCGACCACGTCATCGATTCGGTCGCCGATCTTCCGGCCCTTCTCGGGGTCGTCCTCGAGGCTTGACCAGCCGGGGGTGACGGACTTCACTCGAGCGGGTACTCTCGCGCCCGAATCCAATGAACCTGTTCCACGAAGGAGTATTCTATGCCCTTGATCTCGTCAGTCTGGTTCCGTCGCTCATCCTCTCGAGTCAGCGGAATTTCCAGTAGTCGGTTGGGGGGCCGCCTGGCGAGAACAGGGGCTGTGATGACTGTAGGTATGGGGCTCGCCGCCGGGCTGGCGCTGACCGGTGCGGGAGCTGCTTCGGCAGCCCCCGTCACGTGTGTCTCGCCGCCGTCGGCCAATGACATCCAGGTCTCCGAGACCGCGAGCTGCGGCGCGCAGTCCGTCGGAGCCGGCCGTTCGCAGGCCGGTGCTGCCGAGAGCGGTACCGCTGTGAGCGTCGCCGCCGACAACGGCTACTCCAATTCATATGCAAACGGCTTCGGAACCGCGCTGGGGGCTTCTCGCGGTAACGGTCAGGCGCAGGCATTTGCGCTCGGCGGCGGTATCGCGCGGGCCGGGGCGGCTGACGGAAACGTCACCTTCGCTATCGCCGGTTACGGAGCGGGCGCTACGGCCGATGCCAACGGCGTCGACTGCGTCGGAGTGCTCTCGTTTGCGGTCAATTTGAGTAACGGACAGTTCTGCATCGCGGGCTGAGGCTCAACCTTGCACTCGGCACGCTCGAGTGCTAAAAATGCAGTTGGCACTCGCGAACCGTGAGTGCCAGGTCGAGGCAGTGAGACCGGGAACCATAGACACCCCCGGTCGTCCGTCGCGGGCACTGACTAGACCACAGGCGTAGATGGGTGACCAGGCAAATCGGTCGCCCGTGTAATGAGGTGACTGGTCAAACGGTCGCCTTGTGCCGATGAGGTGACCCGACGAGCGGTCACCTTGTGTGTCACCCCCTATCCGGAGGATCACTTCGCAATGGCAAAGATCATCGCGTTCGACGAAGAGGCACGTCGTGGCCTCGAGCGAGGCCTCAACGCCCTCGCCGACGCTGTCAAGGTGACGTTGGGCCCCAAGGGTCGCAACGTCGTTCTCGAAAAGAAGTGGGGCGCCCCCACGATCACCAACGATGGTGTTTCCATCGCCAAGGAGATCGAACTCGACGACCCGTACGAGAAGATCGGCGCCGAGCTCGTCAAGGAGGTCGCCAAGAAGACTGACGACGTCGCTGGCGACGGCACCACCACCGCTACCGTTCTCGCACAGGCTCTGGTCCGTGAAGGCCTGCGCAACGTCGCAGCCGGCGCGAACCCGCTCGGCCTCAAGCGCGGCATCGAGAAGGCTGTCGAGGCTGTCACAGCTCGCCTGCTCGAGACCGCCAAGGAGATCGACACCAAGGAGCAGATCGCTGCTACCGCCGGTATTTCCGCCGGCGACCCGTCCATCGGTGAGCTCATCGCCGAGGCTATGGACAAGGTCGGCAAGGAAGGCGTCATCACGGTCGAGGAGTCCAACACCTTCGGCCTGCAGCTCGAGCTCACCGAGGGCATGCGCTTCGACAAGGGCTACATCTCGGCGTACTTCGCCACCGATGCAGAGCGTCAGGAAGCCGTCCTCGAAGACGCGTACATCCTGCTCGTCAGCTCCAAGATCTCCACGGTCAAGGACCTGCTGCCCCTGCTGGAGAAGGTCATCCAGTCCGGCAAGCCGCTCCTGATCATCGCCGAGGACGTCGAGGGCGAAGCTCTCTCCACCCTCGTGGTCAACAAGATCCGTGGCACCTTCAAGTCTGTTGCCGTCAAGGCTCCCGGCTTCGGTGACCGTCGTAAGGCTCAGCTCGCCGACATCGCCATCCTCACCGGTGGCGAGGTCATCAGCGAAGAGGTCGGACTCTCCTTGGAGACCGCAGGCCTCGAGCTCCTCGGCCAGGCACGCAAGGTCGTCATCACCAAGGACGAGACCACCATCGTCGAGGGTGCCGGCGATGCCGACGCAATCGCCGGTCGTGTCAGCCAGATCCGCGCCGAGATCGAGAACAGCGACTCGGATTACGACCGTGAGAAGCTGCAGGAACGTCTGGCCAAGCTGGCCGGCGGCGTTGCAGTCATCAAGGCCGGCGCTGCTACCGAGGTCGAGCTCAAGGAGCGCAAGCACCGCATCGAAGATGCAGTGCGTAACGCAAAGGCAGCTGTCGAAGAGGGCATCGTCGCCGGCGGTGGCGTTGCACTTCTCCAGGCAGCTCCCGCATTGGACGACCTCAAGCTCGAAGGTGACGAGGCAACCGGCGCGAACATCGTTCGCGTTGCACTGTCCGCTCCGCTCAAGCAGATCGCATTCAACGCAGGCCTCGAGCCCGGCGTTGTTGCGGACAAGGTCTCCAACCTGCCCGCAGGTCACGGCCTCAACGCTGCGACCAACGAGTACGGCGACCTGCTCGCTGCAGGCATCAACGACCCGGTCAAGGTCACCCGCTCGGCACTGCAGAACGCAGCGTCCATCGCGGCTCTGTTCCTGACGACCGAAGCCGTTGTCGCTGACAAGCCCGAGAAGGCCGGAGCGCCTGCAGGCGATCCGACCGGCGGCATGGGCGGCATGGACTTCTGAGTCCATCTCCACCTAGCTCCTAGAGCCCGGCCCACCATTCGGTGGGCCGGGCTTTTGCTTGTCTGGAGACGGCATCCTAACGGCGGTCAATCGCATCGGTTCACGACCGTTGGACAAGTTCTTTAGTGCTAAAACTTTAGTGCCAACATATTCAACAAATGATTGAACTAAGTAAGGCTTTAGTGTGAAATCAACTAGTTCTTTTGGTGGAAAAATGCAACCAAAATAGAATATTTCCGACAATCTTCACAAAACTGATACATGTTGCAGTGATCTGGGTTACAGTATTGCGCATCGAGGAGGAAAGTTTCGGTCTGAAGCAATTGAAATGTATCGAAGCAGATGGCTTCATGTCTACGCCTTTTGGTGTGTACAAGTACTATTTTCTATGGGTTGCAAATTTCAATTTCCCGAAATCGTGATTGAAATATTGCGGGAACGATTCGTTGCTCAGCGCATAATGGAATATTTATCTCTGGCGTCTTCGGCCGGATGGTGAAGCTTATCTAATATTGTTGTTAAATTCTTCACGATACAGGTGAGTTTAATGAATGGATCCACTGCGTGTTGATTAAAGGCTCGGAGTGGATGACTGCATCTGTTGCCATATCTGACTCGGCTATGAGTCGATGACTTCCACCCGGGATATCCGCGGGTAGGGGGAACTGACGACACGGAACGCTGCGAGCGTAACCGCGTCGGACAGGCAGTTCGATCAAACCGCCTTACGAGGAAATAGGAGTGAAGAACATGACTGTATCACTGGCGCGAAGTACTACGATTGGTCTCGCAGCTGTAGCTGCATCAGCAGGTTTGGTGTTCGCGGCCGTTGCTCCGGCGTCGGCAACAGCGGGGCCCACGACAACAAGCTTTAAGAACGCGTGTTGGGCCGGTTCACCTGGAAATGTTGCGCAGTTGGAAAACCTTTCTGTCACCGTTGACCACACGGTCGTTGCGCCGGCCGGTCAGCCGAATACCTACACAATCCAATTCGGGGACCAGACTACGCCGAGCTCGTTCCCAGGTTATACTTTCAAGGGATTGAGTGATATTCAGTACAAGCTCTCGTACAATACCGCGACGTTGACAAGTGCGACCAAGACGAGTTCGGGTACGAATATCAGTTCGGGTAGTCCTACTGTTTCGGCTTCAGGCGGAATTATTACTCTTGGGAAGTTTGGAGTCGGCCCGAGCACGACATTCAAGGCACCTCAGATCACCGTTGTGACGACGTCTCCGGTGTTCGATGTAAAACTCTCTACTTCGGGAACCGCAGCCGAGTTCGGTAACTTTGCGAATAACTACTTCAGCTTCAAGGCGAACGGAGTAGCCGTTGTGATTCCAGTCAGTGCATCTACCTCTTGTGTTCCGTCTGACGACATCACGGGGGCGGTTGGAAGTTACCCGGCACTCAATGCGGGCGCCGGCACGCTTCACTAACATTGGATTCTCTGCCTCCGTCGTGAATTCGTCTAGTTGGTCGCGGCGGTGATATGCGGCGAGAACGTGGCCGTCCGTGCAAATTGGCACAGGCGGTCACGTCTCTCGGTCAGCTGTGGTGCGCGGCTGTGGACTTGGTTTCCTCCACAGACATTCCTGTGCTCAGATCATTTGGTGATCCAGCAACGTGGATTCAATCTTATTGGCAGTCATAGCCGTTCGGACTCGGATGGTTGAGAGCTAGCACTTTTGTCGGTGCGTCGGAGTTGAAACGTCCTCTAGTACTAGTACTTTCGCGGGATGTTTCACCTTCGGATTGCGTAGTCGAACGGTTTTGGTAGACAGATCGATTGCCCTCGTCGGCAGATACGTTGCAGTGTGTAGTGCCGCGTTGCCGAAGCTATTGAGTGCGGGGTGTTGATGGATTTCAGTAGAAATTGTGGCCGGCTCGGGCCCGCGACCTGCAAAAATGGAACAGGTTTCAGAAAGCTTCAAAATGTTTAGCCGAAAGTTCCCCAAATCGGGCTCTTCTGCACTACCTTGATGTCACCCCACAGCCGCGGAAAGGGCGCGTACGCCCCGAAGAATATCGGTTACCTGGTTTGCAAAATCTTTCTCTTTGCTGCTCGGACCAGTTCTTTGTGGGCTACTGCAAGTGGTCCGATGTAATCGTCCTATGAGTAAACCAAGACCTACGAAAGGGTGGGAATCAGTATGATCGTCATGTTCCTCCAAGCGACTGCGCAATTGTTCACCGATCTGCTGGCCAACACATGGAGCGGGTCGATGCTGCCGGGCGTAGAGGCCGGCACAGGCTCGTTGGTATCCGCTATCGAACTCAGCTGATCGATAGTTTCAATTTCCGAGGATCTTTCTGACAGTGGGAGTGAATGATGGGTAGTTTGGGATCGGTCGCTGATGTGCTCGAAGGCGAAATGGGAGGGTTGATCAAGTCGGTCATTGCGGGCATCATTTTCGCGCCGATAATGTCGTCGATCGACCTGGGGTGGCAGGTTCCCCCTCTGCCGTAATTCGGAATCGTCAAGACCCGCGTGTTTGGATAACGGCCACGCAGATCTGATGGACTCCGCTGTTTTTCTTTTCAAAACCCGAACGAACGAATTCCAAGGAGTGTGGAAGTACAGTGGATACAGCAAGTTTGATCGACGCGGTCGGCAGTATTGACGCGAACTCGGTCCAGTTGCCTTTGGCGGCTCTCAAGGGAATTATCGAGGGAGTTTTCGCAGCTATCTCTTCTTTCATTGAACTGGGTGTCACAGGATCCGCTGCGTCAGCCGGATCGATCCAATCCGGCCTCGGCTCCATAGCCGGCACCTAATCCGAAGAGGAGAAAGAAATGTTGAACGGATCATTGACGTACCTGTCCGATCTCGTCAGTTTCGGGTCGGTTGATCTCGTGGGCACGATCGGGAAATACCTGAACGCGCTTTCGTCCTTCCCAGTGTGATGAAAGGAAATGCACAATGCTTGAAAGATACCTGACTTCGATCGTGCAATGGGTTATCGACACAGCGGGCCTCACCTCCGCCGGAAGCAAGATGCTTCAGAATCCGAAGTAGGAAATTCTTGGTGGAGTCTGAATTGGAATACGCCACCGAGTCCGAATGATCCCCGAGGCTGACGTACGCCTCGGGGATCATTCGGTTTCGAGTTCCGGTCACGATTACCGATGCAGTGAGACGAGGTAGTGTCGATGCGATTGCCCAGCAAATTTGCGGTGCAGTTGGCGCGGTTGAGCCCGCGTGATGCCGATTTCATCTACAACGAGGCGGACGGCCATCTGGGGCATTTGATAGGGGTGTATTTCTTCGATACTTCTCAGCGCCCTGAGTCGGAGTTCTCGCGCGAGCAAGCAGTCGAATGGGTGACCGCACGGCTCGGCCACCATCGCATGTTCACCCACAAGGTAGGTCGTATCCCGCTCGGACTCGATCATCCGTACTGGATGCCAGTCAATGACTTCGACATCCGTGACCACGTACACGTCACAGACCTCACGGAGCCTGGTTGGGCGTCACTCGAGAAGCCTTTGAGTGCTTTGATGACTTCACGGATGGACTTGACCCGTCCGCCATGGGAGTTGCACTTCTTCAACGGAATCGAAGGTCTCGACGATCTGGACGGGAGGCTGACCGCCGTAGTGCTCAAGTCTCACCACAGCGCAGCGGATGGGATAGCAATCCGGATGTTGGGTGAATCCATCTTCTCGGGCAAAGAGCGAGTCGCCCGACACGTTCCAGTACCTCGACTATTGAAGGTGCGTGTACTCCTCGAATCGTTGGCGAGTATTCCCAGCCAGATGTTCAGATTCGCCCGGAGCGTTCCAGGGAATCGCGCTGCTCAACGAAGTGCGAACGCGGCCCAATCGGCCGGTGAATGGGTCGAGAGCCTCAACGAACGTCCGGCTACCAGGTTCAACGGCAAAGTCAGCGGATCGGGAACGCTGCAGCAATTGACCCTTCCCGGTGCCGTAATCGGTGGGGTCAAACACGCGGTTCCAGGCGCCACTGTCAACGATGTTCTCCTGGCGATCGTCGGTGGTGCGCTGTCGCGGTATCTGACAGAAAATGGTGAGCCGCCAGGGGGATCCTTGGTGGCAATGGTGCCTCGCTCGATGCGCAAGGTCGAGGAGTGGCAGTCTGCCAATCAACTGGTGACCTTGTCAGTCGATATGCACACGTCCGTTGCAGCGCCGCTGGAACGATTGGCACTCATCGCGGAATCCTCGCGTTCGGAAAAGGTACGCACTTCCCACCCTGCCACTCGTCGTGTGGACGCCGCGATCGAAACGGCGCCGGCATTCCTGCTGAGATTCATTGCTTTTGCGAGAAGTAGGAATTCCCACGATGTCACTCGTCCCCGCTACCAGCACACAATGGTGAGCAATATTCCGCTCTCTGTTGAAGGGCTGACGCTGAACGGTGCACCGGGTGCAGCCGTGCTGGCAACCCAGCCCCCGGTTGACGGCGACGGGCTACGGCATTTCATGGTCGCCGCAGCAGGTGGGGGACTGACCCTCAACGTCATCGCGGATACCGCGACCATGCCCGATCTCCAGCATTACATCGAACTACTGCGAGCAAGTTTCGATGATTTGGCGGCGGCAGCCGCGATGCAGACTGCGGATTCACCTGACCAAGAGGTTGCTTCCTGATCGATCGGAATCGCAGGCACCTTTACCGATTGCTGGATCCGGTGATACCCAACGATTCCGAGCAGAACCCAGAGGATCTGCATGTCAGCTCGCTACAATTCGGACATTCGTTCAGCGTCGGAATTGAGGGGCATGCATGATCTTTCGGAACTCGTTGCCAGCCGCGGTATCTCAGATGGGACCGCGAGACGCGGAGTTCGTCTACAACGAGTCCGGCGGACATCTGAGCCACTTGGTCTGCGCCTACTTCTTCGACACGACGGGCCATGCGCTCGCAGAGATGACGCACGACGACGCGGTTCGGTGGATCACCGAAAGATTCGGGTACTGGCCACTGTTCACGAGTCGCCTCCAGCGAGTTCCGCTGGATCTGGACTATCCCTATTGGGTCCCGGCCGATTTCGACGTCGATGATCACGTGCACGTCCATCGTGCCCCTGTTGCCGGGTGGGCGCCGGTTCGTGAATTGCTCGGGCGCTCGCTCGGGGAGCCGATGGACCTGTCCCGGCCGCCCTGGGAGTTGCACGTCATGACCGGCGTGCACGGGATCGACGAGCTACCGGGCAATCTGACGCTGATCATGCTCAAGACCCACCACGGGGCCGGTGACGGTCTGGCGATCCGCGATCTGACCAACCTTCTGTTCTCCGGTCCGCCGAAGCCGGAGACGAAGCGTGCCGGTTCGGGGCTTTCGTCGCTGGATTTGATCGGGCGCACGGTCGTCGGTTTGCCCGGCCAGGCGATCCGTTTCGGCCGGGGTCTGTCCGTGACAAAGGTTGCAGCCGAGACGGTTCGGGAGGCGGAAGAGGCCGGAGAGCTACCTACGTACTCGGCCGACCGCCTACCGACCCGATTCAACGGCGTGCTGGGCGGAGACATCACGATCGATTTCCTGACGTTGGACGGCGCAGACATCAAAGCGATCCGAGCGGCCGTTCCGGACGTGACGGTCAACGACATCTTCCTGACCGTCGTCGCCGGTGCTCTCGACGCATACCTGTCGGAGAAGGGCGAGAAGTCGGCCAGTGGGTTGGCGGCGATGGTTCCTCGATCGATGCGGAAGATAGCCGAATGGGAGTCGGCCAACCAACTGGCGCTGTTGACGGTCGATCTGCACACGGACGTCGAAGATCCGGTCGAGCGGCTGACACTGATCAGGGATTCGGCGCTGATGGCAAAGGAGCGGAGTGCGCACCCAGCCGTCCGTCGTTACGGCACGCGCATCGAAACCTCGCCTGCGGCTCTGCTCAGACTCACCGGTCTCTCGCGTCGGCTCAACAAGCTGGACCCTTCGCACAAGGTCATTCAGAACACGACGATCAGCAATGTCCCGGTATCAGTCGACGGCAATGTCTTCGAAGGTGCGCCGGCGGTGGCAGTTCTCGGCGGGCAGGCGCCGGTCGACGGAGACATTCTGCGCCACTTCCTCATTGCCGCGCGTGGAGGTTCTCTGACGCTCAATGTCATCGTCTCGCGAGAGACGATGCCTGATATCGAGCACTACATCGAATTGTTGCAGGTGGGGTTCACGACGCTTCTGCAGGCAGTTTCTGACCAAAATCGTGAGGTAGTCGAACGATAAAGAGCAACTTGCGTCGGAACTTGTGGTGAATCGACGATTTGTGTTCGGGAAATTTCTGTCGAATTCATCCTAATTAAGGTAATTGTCCGTAATGGTGTCGAGTCGTTATCTCGCGGATTAATGTGACTGTCGACACGTCGAGTGTCTACCGCCGGACTGGTTCGATAATCGTCACCGACGGTAAAAAGAATCACCTACGCGAGGAGCTGAACATGGGTTCGTTGATGGATATTCTCGGTGGTCCGAATGGGGACGGTGCACCGATGCAGGCTTTGCTGACAATGCTGCTGGGATTGGACAATGTCGGTGCAAACCTCTTCGGTTCACTGGCTGACACCGCCGGTGGAATCTTCGGATCTCTCGACACCCTCAGCTTTACGCCGCCTGTCGTTCCCTGAGTTTTCTGATCGGCGTCATTTGCTCGTCCCAAGTGAACCACTGAACATCTAAAGGAGAACGTCATGCTTGAAGGATCTGTCATGGACGCTGCCGGCTCAGTCGGTGCGATCATCGGTCAGGGGTTGGGCAGCGTCAGTGGCCTGGCCGTCAAGGGCCTCGAGGCCCTCGCTGCGCTCAGCGGTGGAGAGTTGAAGGCCGCCAAGTAGATTGTTGATTTCGGGGCCTGCTCGTGTTGGCGCGTAGGCCCCGAAATACCTTTTGTCGGCGCGTAATTCTCGCCATGTCAATTGCCGGAATTCTCAACCTAACGGCATGAGCATCCAGGCGGCGAGATATACCAAAGCCGCGGTTCCGCCCGTGCAAATAGCGGCAATAACGGCGAGTAGACGGACAAGATTTACGTCGGCGCCGAAGTAATCTGCAATTCCGCCGCACACTCCGGCGAACATTTTCTTGTCGTTGGAACGAATGAAGGGGCGAGGTGTGTTGCTTTCGAATGTCATGCTTCAATTCTGAAGCGAGATGGCGCCGCGCACCATCGGGGACGACCCCCATCTGCACCCTGATCTTTTGAGGCCGCCGTGTCATACCCCGGTAGTTCATCCCAGCTTCACCGAACAGTTGCTGCGGGAGACTAACTTGTCGGCGGTGACCGATTTAGCAGAACGCCGACCGTTCCTCAGCGCCTTCGCGGATCTCTCGACCGCCGTCGATCTGGCCGACACCGCCGCCTTCACCGTCGACGACAATGACGACGACGATCCGGTGCTGCTGACGTCGCCGGAGGGTTTCGAGGTCGACACCTGGCGGGAGGGCTACCCGTACGACGCACGGATGCCTCGGGACGAGTACGAAATGTCCAAGCGTCTGCTGCAGATCGAACTCCTCAAGCTGCAGAACTGGTCGAAGGAAACCGGCGCACGGCACGCCATCGTGTTCGAAGGACGCGACGCTGCCGGCAAGGGCGGAACGATCAAACGATTCATGGAGCACCTCAATCCTCGAGGCGCTCGCGTCGTCGCATTGGAGAAGCCGTCGGCTCGCGAGTCGACGCAGTGGTACTTCCAGCGCTATGTGCAGCACCTTCCCGCAGCCGGGGAACTGGTGATGTTCGATCGGTCTTGGTACAACCGGGCCGGGGTCGAGCGGGTCATGGGTTTCTGCACCGACGAGGAGCACGAGCGTTTTCTGCGCCAAGTGCCGTTGTTCGAGCAGATGCTCGTCGACGACGGCATCAGCTTGATCAAGTTCTGGTTCTCGGTTTCACCGCTCGAGCAGCGCACGCGGTTCGCGATCAGACAGGTCGATCCCGTGCGGCAGTGGAAGCTTTCGCCGATGGACATCGCTTCTCTGGACAAGTGGGATGCGTACACGGCGGCGAAGGAAGAGATGATCCGGTTCACCGATACCGCCACCGCTCCGTGGACCGTCATCAAGAGCAACGACAAGAAACGCGCGCGGATAAACGCGATGCGTCACGTGCTCAGTCAGTTCGATTACGACAACAAGGATTACGAGATCGTGGGTACTCCGGATCCGCTGATCGTGGGAAGCCTCGAATAGTCGGCGCGTGGGCTCTGCCCATCCGCGGCGTGGGTGGTTAGTGTGAGTTGAATGGAGACCGTACCGATCCAACTCCCTGACGGCACCGTGACCCCGATCCGTCTGTTTCCCGGACCGAACGACGACGCACCCGTGGTGGTGATGTTGCCAGGGCTCGGAGTTCCCGCCGGGTTCTACGATCCGGTGGCGCAGGCCCTGGTCGAAGCCGGCTTCAATGCGGCCATCGGTGAACTGCGCGGCCAAGGTGACAGCAAACCGCGCCCGAGCGCGTCGAGCGCTTTCGGATATCAGGAACTGGTCTCGATCGATTGTCCGGCGACGTTCGAGGTGGTGCGCGAGCGGTTTCCGGCCAGCACGCCATTTCTGATGGGGCACAGCATGGGCGGCCAGATCGGGGTCATGTACGCGTCGAGGATTCGGGGCCGGCTCGGCGGTTTGATCCTGGTTGCGTCCGGATCGCCGTATCACCGCGGATTCCCCGGAATCCGTGCGCCCGGACTCTATCTGGGTGCGTCCGCGATGTCGGTGACGGCCAACATCGCTGGTTTCTGGCCGGGAGACCGGGTCAACGTGGGCGGCTTCGGTCGACAGTCGAAGGTACTGATCACCGATTGGGCCCGGTTCGCCAGGACCGGTCGCATGGAACCCGTCGGTGCGGATATCGACTACGAGGAGCGGATCGCTCGCCTGACCTTGCCGGTTCTGTCGATCACGATCGAAGGGGACGATCTCGCTCCGCGCCGGTCGGCAAAGAACCTGGTGGACAAGCTCTCCGGGGCCCAGGTGACGATGACGCACATCGACGAACCACTCGGTCACAACGGTTGGATACGCAATCCCACCGCTGTGAGCGAGCGCGTCGTCGCGTGGTTGCGCGACCGCTGAAAGATCAGCCGAGTTTCTGCCAGAGGAACTCGTAGGTCAGCGCAGTCTTGAAGGCCAGCTGAGCATTGTCCGCGGCGCCGCCGTGGCCACCCTCGATGTTCTCGAAATACAGCACCGGCTTGCCCAGCTCTTCCAGCCGTGCGGCCATCTTGCGGGCATGCGCGGGGTGGACGCGGTCGTCGCGGGTGGATGTCGCGATCAGGATCGGTGGGTACGACGCGGCTGCGTCGATGTTCTGATACGGCGAGTACTCCGAGATGAATGCCCACTCCTCCGGGACATCGGGGTCACCGTATTCGGCCATCCAGGACGCGCCGGCCAGCAGGAGATGGAATCGGCGCATGTCCAGCAGCGGGACCTGGCAGACGATGGCGCCGAAGAGTTCGGGGTATTTGGTCAGCATGATGCCCATCAGCAGGCCGCCGTTGCTTCCGCCCTGAGCTGCCAGAAGATCCGGTGTCGTGATTCCGCGATCGACGAGGTCTCTCGCGACGGCAGCAAAGTCTTCGTGCACCTTGTGGCGCCCGGCCTTGAGAACCTGTGTGTGCCAACCGGGTCCGTACTCGCCGCCGCCACGAATGTTCGCAACCACATAGGTTCCGCCCTGCGTCAGCCAGGCACGGCCCAGAGAACCGCTGTACGACGGCGTCAGCGAGATCTCGAATCCGCCGTACCCGTAGAGCAGGGTAGGGCCGGGCTCGCTACGCGGACTGCGCACCACGAAGTACGGAACTTGGGTGCCGTCGGCAGAGGTGGCGAAGAACTGCTCCGTGGTGATGCCCTCGGCGTCGAAGAACGAGGGAGCCTGCTTGAGGGCAGTGGGTTCGGTTTCGCCGATCACGCCGTGCAAAAGAGTTGCAGGGGAGGTGTATCCACTCGAGTTGACGAAGTATTCATTGCTGACATCAGGGTCGGTGTCGAGAATTTCGATACTGGTCAGTTCTGGGAGCCCTTCGAAAGGCCGGTCCTCCCAGCCATTTTCGCCCGGTGTCAGGATGCGCAGCGTGGTGCGGACGTCGGTGAGTACCACGAGAATCAGATGATCGCGTGTCCAGGTGTAGTGCTCGAGTGAGGAATGTGCGTCGGGTTGGAAGATCGATGTCAGTGCCCGTGAGCCGGCAAGGAAATCGTCGTAGCGGATGGCAAGCAGTGCGCCGGTCGGATATTCAGTGCCCTCGACTACCCACACGGATTTGGTGCGGATCAACAACCACTCGTGGTGAATCGAGATCCCGGCATCCTCGGGGACGTCCACGAGCACGAGTTCACCGTCGGGGCGAACTTCGAAATGCTGAGAGTTGTAGAAATCGACCGAGCGAGTGACGAAGTCCCGTTCGAACCCGGGCGTCGGATCGTGCGAAGCCGAGATGGCCACGTCCGTGGCCTGGCCCTCGTAGACGGTCTCGGCGCTGGAGAGGGGAGTGCCGCGCTTCCACCGCTGGGCCAGACGGGGATATCCGGAATCGGTGAGCGACCCCGGGCCGATATCCGTTCCGACGTAGACGGTATCGATGTCGATCCAGTCGATGTCGGTCTTGGCCTCGGGAAGGTAGAAACCGGGATTCTCGCCCTCGGGAGCGAGGAACTCGCGCTTGTCGATGTCGAACTCGCGAACGACCGCCGCGTCTGCCCCACCGCGGGAGAGGCTGATCAATGCACGGTTGCGGTGTGGCCGTAGAAGTTGCGTGCCCTTCCAGACCCAGTTCTCGCCCTCGGCCTCGGCCAGGGCGTCGAGGTCGACCAGGACGTCCCATTCCGGGTCGTCGGTGACGTACTGATCGAACGTCGTGCGTCGCCACAATCCGCGAACGTGGGTGCTGTCTCGCCAGAAGTTGTAGAGGAACTCACCGCGACGGCGAACGTAGGGGATTCGCGCGTCGGTGTCGAGGATCTCGCGCACGTCGCTCTGCAGTCGATCGAAGCGCTCGTTGTCGGTGAGCTGCTCCTCGGTCACGGCATTGTGCTGACGGACCCAATCGAGTGCAGACTCACCGGTCACGTCTTCGAGCCAGAGGTAGGGGTCGTCGCCGGTGGTGGGCTGCTGATCGGAAGTCATACGTCCATTCTTACTGCTCGCTCCCGACAGCACTCGACCCCGCTCCCGAAACACCGGAGCGGGGTCGAGTGAGAACGAATCGAGTCAGACGCCCAGGGAGTGAGCGAGCATCGGCCAGGAGTTGTGGAGATCGTCCTGCCAGTAGCCCCAAGAGTGGGTGCCGGTCGGCTTGAAGTCGAAGGTGGCCGGGATCTTCAGGTCGCTCAGGCGGTAGGCGAGGTTGTGGGTGCAGTAGTTGACCGCTGCCTCGATGACGCCGCCGACGATCGCCTGGTTGGCGAGCGCACCGACCTGACCGTTGATCGCGGGGTTGGCGAGAGTGTCGTGTGGGCCGGGGAGTCCGGAGCCGGTGGAGACGTAGAGCTCGGTGCCGCGGAGCTTCTCGGCGTTGAGGACCGGATCATTGTCCTTCCAGCCCTGTCCGTCGAGCGGGCCCCACATGTTGGTGATGTCAGCTCCGCCGCGGGTACCTGTGACAAGTTCGATCGCACTCTGACCGACGGGAGTGCTGGTCTCGGCGCATCCGCTGTACGCGCCGACGCCCTTGTAGAGGCCGGGAGCTGCGATGGCGAGGTTGAGGACCGACGTGGCGGTCATGGAGATCGCGGAGATCGACTGGACCTTGTTGGTGTTGAACTCGGCGTCGATGACGGGCGGGAGTTCCTTGGTCAGGAACGTCTGCCACTTCTGGCGACCGAGAACCGGGTCGTCGTTCACCCAGTCGGTGTAGTAGCTGAATGCGCCTTCGAGCGGAGTGACGACGTTGACGTTCTTGTCCTGGAAGAAGTTCATGACGTCGGTCTTGCGTTGCCAGGTCGCCGAGTCTTCGCCGCCGCCTGCCCCGTTGAGCAGGTAGAGCGTCGGGCGGGGTTCACTGCTATCCGCTGGGAGGATGACCTCGAGCGGGATGTTGCGATCCATCGCCGGGGAGAAGACCGAGATGGTGACCTTGCGGTCGCCGGTCTTGGTGTTGCTCACGACGTGCGATCCGGATGTGTCACCGCCCGCAGAAGCCGTCGCCGGACCGATCAACATCGGCAGCACCGTGGCCGCTGCGAGAGCTGCGATCACACTGCCACGCTTGAAAATTCGAGCACGCATACGTTCGGATCCTCCACCTGAATGTCTTCGGATCCGGAACGGATCGAAGTGCCTGTGAGCCCTTACTGGAACAGGTTCACTTTTGTTATGTGTCAGTAAAGCAGAGCGGGCGCAGAAAGTGACGTGATTTGCTTGCCTGACAATTGAATTGGCCCCCGAAATAACCCTCGAATTAACCCTCGAACTGGCCCTGAAAAGAACTCGACCCCGCTCCCGGAAGTGCAGGGAGCGGGGTCGAGCTGAAACGATTTCGGTCAGATGCCCATCGAACGAGCGAGCATCGGCCAGGAGTTGTGGAGATCGTCTTCCCAGTAGCCCCACGAGTGGGTGCCGGTCGGCTTGAAGTCGAAGGTGGCCGGGATCTTGAGATCGTTGAGGCGGTAGGCGAGGTTGTGGGTGCAGTAGTTGACTGCGGCCTCGATGACGCCGCCGACGATCACCTGGTTGGCGAGTGTGCCGACCTGTCCGTTGATCGCCTCGTTGTTCAGGGTGTCGTGCGGGCCGGGGAGTCCGGAGCCGGTGGAGATGAAGAGTTCAGTGCCGCGGAGCTTCTCGGCGTTGACGACGGGGTCGTTGTCGATCCAGCCCTGTCCGTCGAGGGGGCCCCACATGTTGGTCACGTCAGCGTCGCCGCGCATGCCCACAACCAGTTCGATGGAGGACTGGCCGACCGGTGTGCTGGTCTCGGCGCATCCGCTGTATGCACCGACGCCCTTGTAGAGGCCCGGTGCTGCGATGGCGAGGTTGAGGACCGAGGTCGCGGTCATGGAGATAGCGGAGATCGACTGGACGCCGTTGGTGTTGAACTCGGCGTCGATGACGGGCGGGAGTTCCTGGGTCAGGAACGTCTGCCACTTCTGACGGCCGAGGGACGGGTCGTCGTTCACCCAGTCGGTGTAGTAGCTGAATGCACCTTCGAGCGGGGTGACGACGTTGACGTTCTTGTCAGCGAAGAACTCGTTGACGTCGGTCTGACGCTGCCACGTCGCCCGGTCTTCGCCGCCGCCTGCACCGTTGAGCAGGTAGAGCGTCGGGCGGGGTTCGCTGCCGTCTGCTGGGAGGATGACCTCGAGCGGAATGTCGCGTCCCATGGAAGGTGAGTACACCTTGATGGTGGCGATGCGCCCGTTGTCCGTGCGGCTCGAGAGCTTGGAACCCGTTGTGTTTGCCTTGGCAACAGTTGCCGTGGTGGTCGACGGATCTCCGCCTGCGGACGACACTGCAGGGCTGATCAGCATCGGCAGCACGGATACTGCGGCTACAGCGGCGACCAGACGGCCACGCTTGAAAGTGCGAGCACGCATACGTTCAGAAACCTCCACCTAAAATTCCTTCGAATCCGCCCAGGAGTGAACGGTCCTTTGTTGCTGTTCCCGTACGGGAATTCATGCTGGGTACATGCTCTGTCGATAGGTACAGGGCGTGTGAGTCTTGTAAGTTCTACCGCATCGGTGCGTTATCCGCCAGTGAACCAGAGATTTGCTGAACGTACGACCAGTTTCAGGTGAATTTCCCTGATCATCGACGGGATTAGTGAGTGAACCGGACATATCCACTATGGGAACAACATTGTTGCCTACCTCTGCAGTCGAACGCGTCTGTCGAAGATCTTCTCCGATATCAGCGCCCAGCGGGGAGTTACGTTTCGGTGAACGTCGGTTACTCGCCGCAGACTCGCGCGGACTCGACGGCAATCGCCAAGAGTTTCGCGTGGCAGGCGCGGGTCGAGTTCCCGGAGATAACCCCTGTCTTCACCGTCGACGGCGTCCTCGAGATTCAGGAGTCCGGCGGAATCGCCCTGGCCTTCGACCTGGAGGACTCGAATCCGCTGGAGGGAGACCTGGCCAACGTCTCGTACTTCTACGACCTCGGAGTCCGCTCGATGTTGCCGACGTATAACTACATGAACGCTGCCGGCTGCGGCTGCTTGGACCTGGCGGACACGGGGTTGAGTGGATACGGCCGTGACCTGGTTGCCGAGATGAATCGCGTCGGAATGACGGTCGACGGCTCTCACTGTTCGGTGCAGACAGGTTTGGACATCTCAGCTATCACCCAGCGAGCAATGATCTACAGCCACTCGAACCTCCGGAGGTTGTGGGAGCATCCGCGCAACATCACCGACGATCAGGCGCGAGCCTGCGCGCAGACCGGGGGTGTCATCGGGATCAACGGCGTGGGCATATTCCTCGGCGTCAACGGACCGGATGACGACCGGGCTCGGCTGTCCGCGATGGCCGACCACATCGAAGAGGCTGTGGGACTCGTCGGCATCGATCATGTCGGGATCGGCTCCGACTTCTCCTTCGACGCCGACGACTTCCGCGAAGAGATCGAGCAGAACCCGTCGTCGTTCTCCGAGGCGTACACCGCGTGGGGGCCACTGCAGTGGACTCCTCCGGAGGACGTGCTGACACTTGATCAGGTATTGCGTGAGCGGGGCTTCGACGAGCCGTCGATCGAGGCCGTGTACGGCGGAAATTTCGCCCGAGTTGCCCGAGAAGTGTGGGCTACCGACGGGTAATGCGACCATCTGGGGACAGCGAAACGATGCAGGACTACCCTGGTGAATCGTGACCTCACACTATGACGTCGTTGTCCTCGGAGCCGGCCCCGGTGGGTACGTCGCTGCTATCCGCGCGGCACAACTGGGCCTGAGCACCGCCATCATCGAGCAGAAGTACTGGGGCGGTGTATGCCTGAATGTCGGCTGCATTCCGTCCAAGGCGCTTCTCCGTAACGCCGAACTCGCGCATATCTTCACGAAAGAAGCGAAGACGTTCGGCATGTCCGGAGACGTGTCCTTCGATTTCGGCTCCGCTTTCGATCGCAGCCGCAAGGTCGCGGACGGGCGAGTCAAGGGCATTCACTTCTTGATGAAGAAGAACAAGATCCCGGAGTACGACGGCAAGGGCACGTTCGTCGACGCCAACACCATCAGCGTGGAGCTGAGCAAGGGTGGCACCGAGACGATCACGTTCGACAACGCGATCATCGCGACGGGTTCGTACACCAAGCTGCTGCCCGGCACCTCGCTGAGCGAGAACGTCGTGACCTACGAAGAGCAGATCCTCACCCGTGACCTTCCGGGTTCGATTCTCATCGTCGGTGCCGGCGCGATCGGCATGGAGTTCGGTTACGTCCTCAAGAACTACGGCGTCGACGTCACGATCGTCGAGTTCCTCGATCGGGCACTGCCCAACGAGGACGCCGACGTCTCGAAGGAAATCGCCAAGCAGTACAAGAAGCTCGGCGTCACCATCAAGACCGGTGCCGCTGTGCAGTCCATCAGCGACGACGGCAGTAAGGTCACCGTCTCGATCAAGGACAACAAGTCCGGCGAGATCGAGACCGTGGTCGTCGACAAGGTTCTGCAGTCCGTCGGCTTCGCGCCGCGCGTGGAGGGCTTCGGTCTCGAGAACACCGGTGTCGCGTTGACCGATCGCGGCGCCATCGCGATCGACGACTACATGCGCACCAACGTCCCGCACATCTTCGCCATCGGTGACGTCACCGCCAAGCTGCAGCTCGCGCACGTCGCGGAAGCTCAGGCTGTCGTCGCTGCCGAGACCATCGGCGGCGCGGAGACGCAGACACTCGGTGACTACCGGATGATGCCGCGTGCGACGTTCTGCCAGCCGCAGGTCGCCTCGTTCGGGTTGACCGAGGAGCAGGCCAAGGCCGAGGGCTACGACGTCAAGGTCGCGAACTTCCCGTTCGCCGCCAACGGCAAGGCACACGGTCTCGGTGACCCGACCGGTTTCGTCAAGCTGATCGCCGACAAGAAGTACGGCGAACTGCTCGGTGGGCACCTCATCGGACCGGACGTCTCGGAACTGCTGCCCGAGCTGACCTTGGCCCAGAAGTGGGACCTCACGGTCAACGAGTTGGCACGCAACGTCCACACCCACCCCACACTCAGTGAGGCACTGCAGGAAGCGATCCACGGCCTCGCAGGCCACATGATCAACTTCTGACGGCAGGGCCTTCGGCCCCGTGCGCCTTTTCGGTAGTTCGCACTACCGGAAAGGCACACGGGGTTTTTCGTCTTTTGTGTCGAGTTGTGTTGCGAAAGCGCCATCTGAGGCCTTCGAGTCGGGGTGTAGGCGCGCAACGCATTAGCGTCCCGAGTCGACCATCCGGCTTTCGAAGGACCACTCATGAAAACTCGTTCCGTACTGCTCGCGGCTTGCGTCGCGCTGACGCTCTCCGCCTGTGGAACCTCAGGTGACTCCGGATCGGACGCCGAAGCTTCGGGTGCCGCCGAGGCGGGGGCGTTCCCCGTGACCGTCGACCACGCCTACGGTTCGACGACGATCGACGCGGAGCCTATGCGCATCGTGACCATCGGATGGAGTGGCCAGGATTCGGTGATCGCCCTGAACAAGGTTCCGGTCGCCATGGAGAGCTTCTCCGGCGACGGCATCGAGAACAACATCCTGCCCTGGGACGCTTCGCGTCTGAACGGTGCCAAGCCTGTTCTCATGACGACCAATCCCGATATCCCGTTCGAGCAGATCCTCGGGCTCGATCCCGACGTGATCCTCGCCGTCTACTCCGGCATCGACGAGGGCGAGTACAAGCGCCTCAGTGACATCGCGCCGACCGTCGCGTTCCCCGACCAGCCGTGGGATACGGCGTGGGACAAGCAGATGAGCATGATCGGCGCAGCGCTCGGACAGCCGGAGCAGGCTCAGACGCTGATCGACGAGACCGGGGCGTACTTCGAGAAGCAGGCCGCTGATCACCCGCAGTTCCAAGGCAAAACCGCAACGTATGCAATGCGCACCGACGAGGGCCTGATCGTCTTCTGCGGCACCGACCCGCGGATCCGTCTTCTCGGCCAGCTCGGGGTGAAGACCTCGCCCGGTGTCGACGCAGTGTGCACTTCCGGCGACAGTTCGGTGTCCGTGGGCATGGAATCCATCGACACACTCGACGCCGACGTCTTCATTCTCGTCGACGCCGACGGCACCAACCTGGACAAGCTCATGTCCTTCGGTCCGTTCGCGAACATGACCTCGGTGTCGAACGGCCGTCTGGTTCGTCTGGTCGGAATGGACTACGCGATGGCTACGTCCGCTCCGACGGTGCTGAGCGTTCCCTACGCATTCGACGAGTTCATCGCTCAGCTCTCGGACAAGTTGAGCTGATTCCGGGCGTCGTACGACGCTTGTGACGCAACGATTTTCGGCACCTGCGATTCGAGTAGTTCGATCAGGGCCGTGATCTTTGCGGCGACGTCGGCGCCGAGTTCGGTCAGGCTGTATTCCACTTTGGGCGGGATGGTTTCGAGTACCTCACGGTGCACGAGGCCATCCCGCTCGAGTGTTTGCAGGGTCTGCGAGAGCATGCGCTCGCTGACTCCGTCGACGCGTCGGCGCAGGGCACTGAACCGGTACGGGCCCTCGTTCAATGCCGCCAGCGCGAGTGCGCCCCAGCGTCCGGTTGCATTCTGCAATGCCGCCCGAGAGTTGCACCCGCGAGCGAAGACGTCAGCCTCGAGCGTTGGGTCCACGACGTCGGCATTCGGATCAGGGGTCTGGGCAGCACGTGAAGGTGAGTCGGTGCTGGTCATGAACCCAGGCTACTACTGCACGATCCCATAGCGCTAACTCGACGTGTTGCACTTACGAAAAATAAGTGCATGATGGTTGGAGAACGCATTTACGCTTCAACCTGGATCGGGAGTTCGCATGAGCATTGCAGTCACCGGCGCAACCGGAAACCTCGGACAACTGGTAGTCGAGTCGTTGATCGAGCGGGGAACCGCCGCGTCCGACATCGTCGCAGTGGTCCGCAATCCACAGAAGGCGGAAAGCCTCGCCGCCCGCGGAGTAGTTGTACGTCAAGCGGACTATGCCGATGCCTCGGCGTTGGAAACCGCATTGGCGGGCGTCGACAAGCTGGTGCTGATCTCGGGAAGTGAAGTGGGGTCACGGCTCGCGCACCACACCAACATCATCGACGCGGCGAAGGCTGCCGGCGTCGGATTCATCGCCTACACGAGCATCTTGAATGCTCAGGACACGCCGATGAAGCTTGCTGCCGAGCACAAGGCGACCGAGGACGTGCTCACTCGGAGCGGTATTCCGTTCGCGCTGTTGCGCAACGGTTGGTACTGGGAGAACTTCACCAACGACCTGGCCGGTGTGATCGAACGCGGCGCACTGGTCGGTGCGGGAGCGGAAGGCAAGATCGCGGCTGCGGCGCGTGCGGATTACGCCGACGCCGCAGCAGTAGTCGCGACCACCGATGGTCACGAAGGCGCAGTGTACGAGTTGGGCGGTGACGAGAGGCTCAACTACGCCGAATTGGCCGAGAAGATCAGCGAGTTTGCCGGCAAGCCTGTCGCGTACCAGTTCGTGAGCGAGGACGCTTACAAGGGGATTCTCGAGAGCGTCGGCCTGCCTGCCCCGGTCGCAGAGATTCTCGCGGATTCCGATGCTGCAATTGCCAAGGGGGCGTTGGACACCGAGTCTGGTGACCTGCAGAAGTTGATCGGCCGCAGCAGCACTCCGGTGGCTGAGGTGTTGAAGCAGGCCTGACCTGCTGTGGGGCGGTTTTTAAACACGGCCGGGTAAAAAATCGGACCCCTGGCTTAAAAAAAAAACAAATACCACCCGAC